>CBCSOX010000054.1:0-13916 GCA_965141735.1 uncultured Oscillospiraceae bacterium
GTGATCGTTTTTTCCTTCAACGCGACCAAGAGCCGCACGGTGTTCACCGGCGTCACCCTCAAGTGGTATGCCCAGCTCTTTCAGGACGAGCTCATCATGAAATCGCTGCGCAACTCCCTCATTCTCGCGCTGTCCTCCTCGGTGATTGCCACGGTGATCGGCACAGCCGCCGCGCTCGCGATCTCGCGGATGAAAAAGAAGGCGCGGGCGGTTGTCATGAACATCACCTACCTGCCGGTGGTCAACTCGGAGATTGTCACCGGCATCTCGCTCATGCTGCTGTTTGTCTTTGTGTTCGGACTCATCGGTTTGCAGCTGGGCTTTGTGAGCGTGCTCATCGCACACATCACCTTTAACATCCCCTACGTCATTTTAAACGTGTTGCCCAAGCTGCGGCAGGCTGACCAGGACCTATTTAACGCCGCGCTTGACCTCGGCTGCAACCCGGGACAGGCGTTTTTCAAAGTCGTGCTGCCCGAGATCATGCCGGGCATTGTGTCGGCGTTTCTCATGGCGTTTTCCCTCTCATTCGACGACTTTATGATCAGCTATTTCACCGCGGGGAGCTCCTTCCAGACGCTCCCGGTGACGATCTATTCCATGACGCGGCGGAGGATTACCCCAAAAATTAACGCGCTGTTTGCCCTGATCTTTGTGCTCATTTTTGTGCTGCTGCTCGTGATCAACATCCGGGACAGCCGGGCGGCGAAGCGGGACGCGCGAAAGGAGTCCTAAATTGAAAAAACTGCTTTCCATATTGATTGCCTGCTGTCTGACTGTCTCACTGTTTTCCGGCTGTGCCGGGGACTCTGAGATCGGGAAAAACGGCACCCTGAAAATCTTTAACTGGGGGGAGTACATGTCGGACGGAACCGACGCCTCCCGCAATGTCATCCGCGAGTTTGAGCGGGAAACCGGCATCAAAGTCGAGGCGTACGACACCTACGATTCCAACGAGCAGATGTACGCCAAGCTCAAGAGCGGCTCCTCCGACTACGACGTCATTTTTCCCTCCGACTACATGATCTCCCGCTTAATCGACGAGGACATGGTCGAAAAGATTGACTTTGACAAACTCGAACATTACGGCAACATCATGGACGAATACAAGGGGGATGTGTACGGCTACGACCCCACCAACGAGTACTCTGTGCCCTATACCTGGGGAACGGTTGGAATTGTGTACAACAAAAAGATGATCGAAAAGCTGACTGGACAGCCCGCGGACCAGGTGGTCCAGGGGTGGAGCGCATTTTGGGATGAGCGGCTCAAGGACAACATGTTCATGTTTATCAACTCCCGCGATTCGTTTATGATTGCGGAAAAATACCTCGGCTACTCCCTCAACGAAACCGACCCGGATAAACTCAAACGGGCGGCGTCCAAACTGCGGGAGCAAAAGCCGTATGTGCAGGCCTATGTCATGGACGAGATGTTTGACAAGATGGAGAACGGCGAGGCGGCGCTCTCTCCGGCCTACGCGGGGGACATCATCACCATGATGGACTACAACGAAGAGCTCGGCTACTGCTTCCCCGAGGAGGGAACCAACATCTTTGTCGACGTTGTGGCGATTCCCAAGGGAGCGAAGAACAAGGAGAACGCCGAGAAATTCATCGATTTCCTCTGTCGGGCGGACATCGCCAAAGCGAATATTGAGTACATCAGCTATTCCACCCCCAACCGGGCGGCCTATGAAAAGCTGGATGAGGATCTGCGGGAAAGTGAAATCGCCTACCCCAGCAAGGAGCGGCTGGAGCACTGCGAGGCGTTTGTCAACCTGCCGCCCGAGACCACAGAGCAGCTGGAAAACCTCTGGACTGAAATTAGAAAATAGGTCGGGATGAGGACAGTCTTTCCAGGGTGTTTTGCCCAAAAAATATCTGCGGACGGGTCAACCGCGGCTGTCTTTCTGGAAAGAGAGCAAGCGGTGTCCTGACCTGTAAAGCCTCTCTTGAATTGATCCTCGGCTTTCAAATGGAGCGGCGGGTGCAGCTAGAAAAGGGCACCGGTTCGTGACAGTGAGCGATAAAGAAGCACCGGGATACGACTGATTTACCCGATTGAACAAAAAAGTAAAACCCCATGTGATCAAAAAATCACACGGGGTTTTTGTGTGCTTTCTATTCCTAGTCACCGTCGTCTCTCAGCGTCCGCAGTGGGTGCCCCCGGGGGATATCCAGTAGCGAACGCTTCAGCAAAAATCCACCTGCTTTCGTTACACCGAACCCTGTATACCGACCTGATCCCGGTACTTTTTCGGGGAGATTCCGCACTGCTCCCGAAACAGTTTGCCAAAGTAACTGGGACTGTTAAAACCACAGGAGTACGCAATTTCAGAAAGTGTTCGATCGGTGTTTGCCAGCAGCATTGTGGCCATAGATAAACGGTACTCCGTCAAATATTCCGCTGGAGATTTCCTTAAAATCGAGCGGAAACAGCGAAAGCACTCCGTCCGGCTGATTCCCGCCGCTCTCGCCAGATCGTCAATGCAGATGCGCTCGCTGAAATGCGCGTGGATAAAAGACACCATTTCTTTCAGCCGCAGCTCCTGTGCCCCATGAGCAGAGAAAGCCCGCACATCTTTTTTGTCCTGCAAAATGCGAACGGTAAGGAGTCTCCAGATTTTGCAGACCATTTCAATACTGTGGAGTTCATAACCGGTTTCCTGCTCGGTGATGGCGCAGAGTTCTTCCATACTCGAGAGCAAAGGCTGGTTGTTTAGATCCGCGGCACGCAAAACCAAATTCGTGACCCCGGATTCTATAATCGGGTGAATGTTTTGGCGATAGATATTCTCAAAGGGCTTCATCTCAAAAAATGTGATTGGGAACACGAAACCCGCTACAACAGTCCCCGCCTGTATTCCTTTTACGCTGTGAAGGCAGCCTGCGCGGATAAAGATACCATCGCCCGGATGCAGTTTTTCAGTGGCGGATCGCTTTTGTCCGTCATAAATTGTATATTCCACTGCACCGTTTAAGACAACTCCAAATTCAAACTCATCGTGCCAATGACAGCTCCACTCTCTCCGAAAATAGTCGTCGAATTCGTCAATACAAATTGAAAGCGGCATGGAATGGCTGCTGTACGAAATATGTTCTCTCAAATTGTCCCCAATCTGTAACGTTTTGAACTGCATTGCGCTCCCTTCATTCTCTTGGTATTATTTTTATAATAATATGCACGATTCTTTCTTTTTTACCGCTTTATTCGGCGTTATAATTATAAGTGTTCCATAAAATTTTGTCAATGGGGATGGTTTTCAAAATGAAGAGAGTAACAGATATGACGCAGGGTAGTCCGGCAAGATTGATTCTGTCTTTTGCCTTCCCGCTGATCCTAACAAATGTAGGCCAGCAATTGTATATGATCATTGATTCTTCCGTTGTAGGCCGCGGTGTCGGTGTAAAGGCGTTGGCAGCGGTTGGTTCCACAGATTGGAGCTATTGGTTGATTCTCTGGACGATCACTGGGCTGACGCAGGGATTTGCAACCTTTGTTTCCCGCTATTTTGGGAAACAGGATTACCAAAAAATGAACCGTGCAATCGCCATGTCAACGCTGCTGTGTGGTGTGATTGGTTGTATCCTTACTGTCGCCGGTCTTTTTGCGGCGAGGCCGCTGCTGAACCTGCTGAAAACACCGGAGGATATCCTTGACGGGGCCACGACCTATCTGCTGACCATGATCGCCGGTACAATAATTGTAATGGCCTATAATATGGCGGCCTCCATCCTGCGCGCCTTTGGGGATGGGAAGTCCCCCCTCATCGCAATGCTGGTGGCGGCTTTGCTGAATATTGGCCTGGATTTACTGTTCGTATTGGTATTTCATTGGGGGATTTTTGGCGCGGCCATTGCCTCTGTCACCGCGCAGCTGGTCTCCTTCCTTTACTGCCTTGTTCAGATCAAAAAGATTGAATACGTTCGGGTCACCAAAGACGATTGGAAGCCGGATCGCAAAACACTCAAAGAATTGTTGGTGTTCGGCCTGCCGCTTGCTCTGCAATACATCGTCATAGCAGTCAGCGGCATGGTGCTGCAATCCACCGTCAATCAGCAGGGCAGTATTTTTGTCGCGGGATATACGGCCTGTAATAAACTGTACGGGTTGTTGGAAAGTACCGCCATTTCTCTGGGTTTTGCATTCTCCACCTTTTTCGCCCAGAATATTGGCGCCGGGAAGACAAAGCGGGTGCGGGATGGCGTGAAAACGGGGTTGAAGCTGTCCGCCATTCTGGCGGTCGCTGTGACAGGGGCTATGCTGCTCGTCGGAAAGTACCTGCTACAGATGTTTATTGATGCCGGTGAGAATGAAGGTCCACTGGCCCTGCAAATTGCGGATCACTACTTGATTGTGATGGCAACCTGTCTCATCATTCTGTATCTGATCCACGTTTACCGAAACGCGCTTCAGGCAATGGGGACTTCTGTTTGGTCCATGATCTCTGGCTTTGCCGAATGCGGGGTTCGGGTGATTCTGGCAAAAGTGATCGTATCCTGGATAGGAACTGGCGTTCTGTTTTACATAGAGCCCATGGCATGGCTGGGGGCGTTGCTTTTCGTTCTCTTTCCTTACTATACATATCAGAAAAAGTTGTTACAGTAGTCCAGGGCGGAGCTTAAGCAGAAACGCAGGGCTTTGAACAGGGTGCATATGCGGTTGAAGGGTTCGGATAAGGTCATTGGCGGATCTATAAGGGAAATAGGTTGGAAAGCTGACCGATCCCCGTTTTTTAAAACAATCCCCGCAGTGCGTGAAGAAACCGTTTGCGCAGTGCTGGAACACCGGACAAAATCGAAGGGCGGACAGCTTTCCGGCACTTTCGGAGTTTTAGAATGGGTGGGCAAGCACTTGGAAACCCAGGAGGTCCGGAGCGAAATAAACCACCAGTTCAACTGGTGGTTTCAGATGACAA
Organism: uncultured Oscillospiraceae bacterium; assembly: GCA_965141735.1. Lineage (GTDB taxonomy): Bacteria > Bacillota > Clostridia > Oscillospirales > Ruminococcaceae > Massilioclostridium. Next base: position 4,922 of record CBCSOX010000054.1, read on the forward strand.
AAAACCGGCGTGACTTATGTCACGCCGGTTTTTTGTTTCGATTGACTTTCTTATGGGTCTTTGCAAGTGGTTCCGCCTTTTGGCAGCCAGGTTCGCAGTTATTTGCGGTTTTTCTTACCGAGGACTGCTGCCGCGCCTGCGAGGGCGAGCATCGCCACTGCGATTGCGACCGGAGCGGTTTCACCCGTCTTGGGTGTGCTCGTTCCGGTTGTCGCGGTCGCGTCTCCCTGAACCGGAGCGGAGGGGGTGTTGTCCGGAGCAGAGCCGTCGACCGGAACGAGGCCGTCGATCGCGTCCTGCAGCTTGTTTGTCGCGGCATTGATTCCCGCCTGGTCGCGGTCATAGGCGTCGTCGTTGTAAACTGCCTCAGCTTCTACCTTGGCGGTGTTGAACACATCGACGCTTTCGAGGGTGTAGGCAGCGGTGTCAATGCTGTTCGCCGCTTCAATCGTCTTGCCGAGCAGCGACTTGTCCGCTTTGAGACGGAGGTTCACCATGGCATCGAGCAGACGGTCGGATACTTCGGTCACCTCATCCTCCAGGGCGTTGGCATCATTAAAGACAACCTTTGCCGCAGCGAGTGCGTCAGTGAATTCCAGTTTGCCTTCCTCAATGTAGTGATCGATGTCGACGAGGATGCCGTCGCCCGCAAGGATCAGCTTTTCAAGGTTGGTCTTGTCGCCTTTGACAAAGCCGAGCTTGTGGATTTCATTCATGAGGGTGGTCCAGGCGTTGTAGACCATGTCTTTGTCTGCCGCCGGATTTGCTTCGACAGCGATGGCAGTTTCAAGCGCCGCATTGAAGGACTCTTGCACCATGGGGATGACGTTTTCAAACGACGGGTCGGCTTTCTGTTCCTGTGCGTATGCAATTGTCTTGCGCAGGATGTCCTTGCCGATGTCCGGGCCGCTGACATAGCCGTCTGCGACCGAGGCGATGAGCTTGCCGTCTACGAGTTTGAAGTTGTATTCGCCGGCGACGAGCTTGAACGCTGCGACGCTCTGGCTGTTGTGGGTGGTTCTGCCGAGGTAGGTGATCCCGTCGACATCTGCAAAGTTTGCAGTTGCCTCTTCGGATACGGGCAGGTAGAGGGTTGCGGTGGTGTTAGCCGGGACGGTGGCGCTGTAGCTGTCCATTGCGCCGTCCGCTGCGGTCCAGCCGCTCTCGATGGTGCCGTATTTGGAGTCAAACGAGCCATTAGCAAAGGTGAAGCTGCCGCCAACCGTGGGCTGAAGGACAAATTCTTTGTAGGCTGCGACGCCCTCTGCGTTGGTGATGCCGAGCTGGTAGCCGTACATCCACTCCGCGATTGCGCCGAGGGAGTAGTGGTTGAAGGAGTTCATCGAGTTGTTGCCGTTGAAACCGCCTTCCAGGGTGTAGGAGTTCCAGCGCTCCCAGATCGAGGTCGCACCCTGGGTGACAGGGTAGAGCCAGGAGGCGTATTCGGTCTGTTCGAGCATTTTGTAAGCATCGTCCACATAGCCGTAGTTGGTCAGCGACGGGACGATGAACGGGGTGCCCGAGAAGCCGGTGGTGATGGTGTAGGGCTTGACCTCCGGGTTTTTCGGGTTTTCAACCGTGTCGACGAGGTTCGCGGCCGCTTTTTCCACATACTCGTCGTTGATGACGCCGTACATGAGCGGGGTTGCGTAGGAAGCCTGGGTGTGGTCGGTGGTGCGCCCGGTCTCAGGGTCGATGTAGAGGGAGTTCCACTCCGCCTTTGCAGCTTCGTAGCGCTCTGCGAGCTCAGCGGCGCGTTCGTCGCCGATGACGTTTGCCATCTGGACGAAGATGTCCATGGTGTAGACGTACACCGCGTTGTTGATCAGGTTGGAGTCGGTCGAATCAATCGAGAGCCAGTCGGCGAGGAAGCCGGCGCGGCTGGTGAGGTGGGGGGCTGCTTCGCTTAAAGGAGCTGCGGCGAGGTAGCCGAGGTAGCTGTACATCGCGTCGATGTTCTCCCGGATGATGTCGGTGTTGCCGGTCTGCATGTACATCTGGTAGGGGATAATCGCGATTGCGGACTGCCAGGAGGTGCCGCTCCAGAAGCCGGAGCCGCCGTAGCTCGGCGCATACACCGAGATGTGGCCCTCTTCGGTCTGGTCGTCGCGGATGATCTCGAGGAAGTTCTGGTAGATGTTGGAGACGTCAGCGTTGTAGCTCGCGGTGCGGGCAAAGACCTGTGCGTCGCCGAGCCAACCCATTCTCTCGTTTCTCTGCGGGCAGTCGGTCGGCAGGGAGAGGAAGTTGGAGTACTGCGAACGCTGCACGTTTTTGTACAGCTGGTTGACCAGTTCGTTGGAGGAATTGTAGCTGCCGGTCATCTCCTCGATGGAGGACAGCGACAGGCTCTTGACGCATTCCGCCGGGAGGGGCTTGTCCAGTCCGGTGATCTCGAGGTAGCGGTAGCCGTGGAAGGTGAAGGTCGGCTGAATGGTCTGCGCGCCGTCCTTGCAGGTGTAGAAGTCGGTCGAGAGGGCTGCGCGGTAGTTCTCCACCATCAGCAGGCCGTCCACGCCCTGTTCCACATATTCGTCGAGCTCGGGATAGAAGACCTCGGCGTAGCGGAGGATGACTTCCTGGCCCTCCGAAGCGTAGCCTTCGGGGATGGTGATCTGCGGGATGCCGAGCATGTTGGTGCCCATGTCGTAGATGTAGGAGCCGGAGCCGGGTTTGGATTCGCCGAGATAGGTCGAATCAACGACTTCCGCGACGCGGCCAGGATCATTTTCGTCACCGGTGAGCGCGGCGTTTGCAAACTTCTCGCGGGTCTCGATGACCGAGGCGGGAGTCCAGCTGCTCGCGTCAAACCCGGTGGTGTTCCAGCCCTCAACAGCGGTTTCCATCGTCGCGTCGTAGCGCTCGCCCTGGAAGAAGCTCGAGTAGCGGATGGGGCTTTCGTTGGAGGTTGTCCAGGTGTCGGGGTTGGTAACAAAGGTGTCGGAACTGCCATCGGTGTATTTGACGACTATCTTTGCGAGCAGCGCCTGCTGGTCGCCGTAGTAGTTGTAGTTGTCCGGAGTGTAGCTCATCGAGTCGCTCCACCAGCCGGGGCCGAGCAGTGCGCCGACCGCGTTGACGCCCTGGTTGAGCATCGAGGTGACATCATAGGCGGTGTAGCGCAGGTTTTTCTCGTATTCGCTCACGCCGGGGTTGAAGTAGTCTTCGCCCACCCGCTCGCCGTTGATGTACATTTCATAAATGCCGTGTGCGGTGACAAAGAGGCGCGCGTCGGCGATCTCTTTTTCCGCGTTGATCTCGGTGCGCAGCATCGGGACGGAGCCGTAGCTCGGGTCAGCATAGCCGAACACGCCGTTTAGTCCGCCGTTGACGAACAGTTCGTTTCCGGTGTGGCTGACGCCTTTGATGCCGTCAAAGATCGAGTAGGTGGCGCCGGTTTCAGCGTCGAAGAGGCGTGCCCCCACCTTGTCGCTCGCCCACAGGTCAAAGTTGGCGACATAGAGGTCACTGAACACCGCGACCTGGCCGGGATCTGCCTGGAAACCGATCTGGTTGAGGTCGGGGTAGGTGTTGTAGTTGTTACCCGTCTCGCCGTCTTTGACCTTAAACGAGGTGGTCGGTCGGCTGCCGCCGGAGATCTGGAGCTGGGTGCCGTCGATCTTGAGGCTGATCGAGCTCGCATTGACGGTGAAGTCAAAGCTGTGGGTGTCGTAGCGGTTCGCGTAGGTGATGATCTGGTCAATGTTGCTGCCGGATTCCGCTGAAATAGTTATGTAAGGCACGTCCGGGTCAGCGTTGGTCTGGGAGTAGCCGGGGCGGTAGATGTTGAGTTTTGCGCCGCCCGCCTCGGTCATGTCGGTGATGTCGAGCTCCACTCGGATGTAGTTCTCAGTTCCGGTGAGTAGTTCGCTGAGGTACTTGTTGGTCAGGCGGAAGTCATCCGCACCGAAAATGAAGGAGGCCTTGGTGGTCTCGGGGACAAGGCGGAGCTTGTAGCCCATGTGGAAGATGTACATGGATGTGGCGTCGAGGTTGCGCTCCTGCGTGCCGATCCACTGGGCGCCGTCCCACGCTTCCAGTGTGGGGTCCATGAACCCGGTCTCAAAGCTCGCGGGCTCGGAGGTGTAGCTGTTGCCGGCAGTGTCCCACACCGTCACGGTCCAGCTGTAGGTGGTTGTCGGGGAAAGCGCGTCTCCTGCGTACTCAACCGCTGCTGAGGCCGAATCGTACTGCTTGCCCGAATCCCATACGCTGTTCCCAGCCGGATCGGTGACAACGATCTGATAGGCCGACTGCATTGCCCCGATGACGTTGGACTGCATCTGCCAGCTGAAGGTTGGAGTGGTGTCATCCACATTGAGCGGATCGACGTGGTTGTTGGTTTTGAGGGATACGATTGCAGTGGACGCCGCTGTGGCGGATGGGACCGCCGCGAACGCCTGGGTTGCAACCGAGGCGATCATCGCGATTGACAGGACAACCGAAATGATCTTTGCCTTTGCGCTTGTTTTCATTGGCTCTCTCTCCTTTGCAAATAAACTGTTTTTCGGGGGACAGGGCTGTCCGCCCGGTACGCCGCTTTCACGGCTGTGTACAGTTTCATTTTATCATTCAAACAAACTAATTTCTATGATCAAATCAGTTGTATTTTAGCTAATTTATGTCTAAATCGTGTTTTTTCTTCCCCAAAAACAGTTGACAGATTTCACGAAAATTTGGTACTATAGAAGTAACAGAAAAAAGGAGGTGGCCTGCGTGCAGGAGAATTTGGAGGCGCGTGTGCGCGCGATCATTCACCGAATGAGGGAAAACCCGGTGCACATGTATGCGATGCAGCGGCGGTCCGCTGAGATTGTGGAGAAGGTGCGCAGGGGTGAGATCAAGCTTGCGCAGGACACCCCCGGTTTTTGGCAGATGAACGAATACAGCTTTTTTGAGGAGGATGAAGACATCTGCGTCTACCTCGATTTCCGCAACCAGGTGTTCGGCGGAACGGACAGCCTGGACAAGACAAAGTCGCATTTTCAGGAGTATCTGCACTCCCATGAGTTTTTCGAATTGTTTTACGTCTATTCCGGGACCTGTCACTGCTACTTTGACGGGAGGGAGTTTTTGCTTCCCAAAGGGACAATCTGGATCTTCAACACCCAGTGCGCCCACAACGTCTACCTGCCGGACGACAGGACCAACCTCGTCAACATCCTGCTGCGCAAATCCACCTTTTCGGCCGCCCTGCTCGGGATGATCAACGACAACGATCTTTTTTTGGGTTTTTTCCTCAACTCGATCTACAATTCCGACTCTGCGCCCAAGCAGCTTCAGTTCACTACTGAGCCGGGGGGGATGTCGGAGTTTTACATCTTTAAAATCATCGAAGAATACGCGGGGAAATCCCCCTACAGCCAGAGCATCATGAAGCATCTGTTCTGCTGCCTGCTCGCCGAGCTCACCCGGCAGTACCGCGAGCGGACGGACAGCCGGGGCAGGGAGAGCGGGCTGCACATCTCCCAGGTGATCTCCTACATCAGCGACAACTACCGCACCGCCACTCTCCAGTCCACGGCGGAGCATTTTCACTACAACCCGAGCTACCTCTCCAAATACATGCTCAAGCACACCAACCAGACGTTTTCGGAGTATCTGACCCGGTTTAAGCTCGAAAAGGCCGCCCATCTGCTCACCAGCACCGCGCTCCCCCTCGAGCGGATCGCCTCGCTGACCGGGTACAGCGAGCGCAGCGCGTTTGACAAGGCGTTTAAAAAGTATTCCGGGCTCACCCCGCGGCAGTATCGTTCCCAAAAGCAGTCTGTGCCCCTGGTTCCGCAGGAGGCGACGCAGTGAGGCACCGGGGCTTTGCGTGATCCGGACCGTTTGGGCGAGCGCACGGTCTGCCGCGGATGCTACGGCCAACTGCCTGCACGCAGGAAAGACAGCAGCAGTTCGGTTTTGTTCTTGAGGGCTGTTGGCCCCTCCCGCTCAGGCTGTCTCCACTCCTGGGTACCATCTGGACGGTTTACTCCCATCTTGTCCCCGGCAAGGACAGAGAGGGGAAGCGCTTTGCAGTTCTAGGTTCCGGGCGGGGCTGTCCCACCCGGGTTGTTTCAGGGACTTTATCCATTCAAACGCCATTGGTACGCCCCGCCATCGCCCTGTCCCCCTTGGGACCGGCTGCCGCCGGCGCTCAGCGCCAAGGCGAATCCAACGCGTTGCTGCCAGGTGTATCCATTCAGTTTTGCTCGTCTACTGCGAGTAAATACCGGTCTTTCCCCATGCATTCCATCCCCCAAGCCAAAAGTTATTTGGCTTGGGGGATTGTTTTGTGCTTTTTTCCAACCCCTCAATGCGTCTTTGCACAATCTTAACGTCGCCCATGTGATCTTTCACACTGTATTGATTCAAAACGATGTATAATGCAACTTGTGAAAAATAAATACAGAAAAGGAAAGGATGATGACGTATGGAAATCATTCTGGCAATCTCGGGGGTACTATGTCTGGCTCTGCTGGCATATCTTTTCTACATATTGTTTCGAGGTGAACAGCTATGAGTGGACTGGTTTTACAGGATCTCTTCTATGTGGTTGTGCTCATCGCACTCGCGGTGCCGCTGGGCAGCTACATCTACAAGGTCATGACAGGCAAAAAGACATTCATGAACAAGGTTCTCAGCCCGGTCGAGCGCGGCATCTACAGGGTGATGCGCATCGACCAGCAGGAGGAGATGGGGGGAAAACGCTATGCCAAAGCGGTGATTGCGTTCAGCGCGTTTGGCTTTCTTTTTCTCTTTCTGCTGCACCTGCTGCAGGGTGTTCTCCCGCTCAATCCGGAGCATCTGCCCGGCACCAGCGCGGATCTCGCCTACAACACGACGGCGAGCTTTGTCACCAACACCAACTGGCAGGCCTACTCGGGGGAGACGACGCTTTCCTACCTGACCCAAATGCTCGGCCTGACGGTGCAGAACTTCGTCTCAGCCGCTGTCGGCCTTGCGGTGCTCTTTGCCCTCTTCCGCGGATTTGTCCGCCGGGAGTCGGGCAAAATCGGGAACTTCTGGGTTGACCTGGTCAAGAGCACCCTTTACATACTCATCCCGCTCTCTTTGATTGTGGCACTCGTCCTTGTCTCACAGGGGGTTGTGCAGACGCTCTCCCCCTACCACGATGTGACGATGCTCCAGACCGGCGAGACCCAGACCATAGCGGTCGGGCCCGCTGCGAGCCAAATCGCAATCAAACAGCTTGGCACCAACGGCGGCGGGTTCTTCGGCGTCAACTCGGCGCACCCGCTGGAAAACACCACACCGCTCTCCAACATGGTGGAGGTGCTCAGCATCTTTTTGATCCCGGCCGCGCTCTGCTTCTCGTTTGGCAAAGCGGTTAAGGACAAAAAACAGGGCCGCGCTGTCTTTGCAGCCATGCTCATCCTCTTTGTCGTCGCCCTCGTGGGCCTCACGGTCAGCGAACAGGTGGCGGGTCCCCAGTTTGACGGCGTTGCCATTTCGGGCAGCATGGAGGGCAAGGAAACCCGGTTCGGGGTGGGGGGCTCCTCCCTCTGGGCGGCGGTCACAACCTCAGCCTCCAACGGCTCGGTCAACGCCATGCACGACAGCCTGACCCCGCTCGGCGGGATGATCACCATGTTCCTCATGCAGCTTGGAGAGGTCGTCTTTGGCGGCGTGGGGTGCGGACTCTACGGAATGCTTGCCTTTGCCATCCTAGCGGTGTTTATCGCCGGGCTGATGGTCGGGCGAACACCGGAGTACCTAGGCAAAAAGATCGAGGCGTACGACATGAAAATGGTCTGCCTCATCATTCTGGTGCCCCCTTTGTGCTGTCTGCTCGGCACAGCGCTCACCACAATGCTGCCAGTGGAGACGGTCACCGGCTGGATGACCAACACAGGGCCGCACGGGTTTTCTGAGATCCTCTACGCCTACTCTTCGGGCGCCGGCAACAACGGCAGCGCCTTTGCGGGCTACAACGCCAACACGGTGTGGACCAACCTGACAATCGGCACCATTATGCTGCTCGTGCGGTTTGTGCCGATGGTCGCGACGATTTTCCTCGCGGGCAATCTCGCCAAAAAGAAGCACATCCCAGCCAGCGATGGAACACTTTCCACCTCAAACGGACTGTTTGTGGGTCTGCTCATCGCGGTTGTGCTGCTCGTCGGCGCGCTCAGCTTCCTACCCGCGCTCGCGCTCGGTCCGATCGCTGAATTCTTTACGACCGTAGGTTAGGGAGGATCGACATGAAACAAACAAGCACTAAAAAAGCAGTGTATGCAGACGCGTTCAAGCAGTCGTTTGTCAAGCTCAAGCCGAATATCCAGATCAAAAATCCGGTGATGTTCCTCGTCTACGTCGGCGCCATTTTCACAACGGTGCTGTGGTTTCTCTCACTCGGAGGCATCAAGGACGCGGCGAGCAGCTACATTTTTGCCATTGCGCTTATCCTCTGGTTTACCACCCTGTTCGCCAATTTCGCCGAGGCGATTGCGGAGGGCAGGGGGCGCGCCCAGGCGGAGACGCTGCGCAAATCCCGCCGGGATGTCAAGGCAAAAAAACTCAACTCGAAAGACAATCCCAGCGATTACACCGAGGTCCTCTCTAAAGACCTTAAAAAAGGGGATATCGTCTACGTCGCCGCCGGGGAGCAGATTCCAATGGACGGCGAGGTGATCGAAGGGGTCGCCTCGGTTGATGAGAGCGCAATCACCGGGGAATCCGCCCCGGTCATCCGGGAATCAGGGGGCGATCGCAGCGCGGTCACAGGCGGCACCACAGTCGTCTCGGACTGGCTGGTGATCCGTGTCACCTCTGAGGCGGGCAACACCTTCCTCGACAAAATGATTGCGATGGTGGAGGGTGCATCCCGCAAAAAGACCCCGAATGAAATCGCGCTGCAAATCCTTCTCGTCACCCTGACAATCATCTTTCTCGTCGTCTCGGCCTGTCTGCAGCCCTACTCCAAGATTGTCAGCGTGCTCTCCGGATCCGGTTCCGCGGTTTCGCTGACCAACTTCGTAGCGCTGCT
>CBCSOX010000055.1:0-13740 GCA_965141735.1 uncultured Oscillospiraceae bacterium
AAATAGAAAAATGAGCGATATTTTCAGAGTTAAATGAATTAATAAAATTTGGAATTTATGAAAAAACAGTTCAAAACAAATAATATTCTTTGTTATTTTATCAAAAAATGAATAGCTATTCATTTTTAAGCGGATATATCAGTGGATTTTGTGCTTGATTTTGGATTAAATCATCTGACAAAAGTCGTATTGTACCGGGATTTACAGGTGCTTGGACAGATTCTGTCGGTTTCTGTATAAAAATGCAGAATTGTGCTAAAATTTACAATTGATTTAACCAAATGTTGAAATAACACCTTTTTTACGTGTGTCAACGAAAAAATAAATTTGATATTTTTGATTTTTCTTTTGATTTTATCAAAAATATTTGCAAACAAAAAATATAACTAAAATATTAAAAATATATTTGTCAGTTTTGCATAATGAGGCACAAAATTTGTCTAGTATTGCACAAACACGTACATGCGCATGGTTTTTATTTTGCTATAATAAAAGTAAGAGAAAACCACAGAACAAATTTTGATGTGAGAACCAATTTTTAGAGAAAACGGATAACACTGTGGAGGATTCCTAATGAGAAGGATTCCCCTCCTTGTGTGATAATTTTAGAATCTGAGTCAAGTTGTCATTTCTTTCACTCTCTCTTTACATAACTCTCCTACACAATATCCTCCCAATTTTTGGGGGGATATTGGGCTCGGGGAGGATATATGAGGATATATAAGGAAGGATTGTGTGGTACATCTTTAGAAATTAACATAAAGGAACTAAAAAGAAAGGGGATATTCAATGAGGAAAAATGGTAAACTGGGCCAAAGAATTCTGGCGGCAGTCCTTTCTGCGACAATGGTTCTGTCGCTGGGAAGCGGGATGTCAGTATTCGCGCAGGAACCTGCAGCCGAAGCAGCTGTCAACGACAACGACCTTCGACTGTGGTACACCTCCCCGGCCCCCGACACCTACAACGGCTGGATGACCAATTCTCTTCCAATTGGCAATGGCTATATGGGGAGCAACGTCTTTGGCGGTGTCGGCAGAGAGAGACTCTCGCTCAACGAAAAGACCCTCTGGTCGGGCGGACCGGCTGAGGGGCGCGACTACAACGGAGGAAACCTCGAAAGCCGCGGCAAAAACGGCGAGACCATGAAGCAGATCCAAAAGGCGTTCGCTGAGGGAAACACTTCGCTTGCAAACAGCCTCTGCGGTCAGCTCACCGGCGTTTCGGACGACAAGGGTATCCAAGGCTACGGCTACTATCTCAGCTATGGCAACATGTACCTTGACTTCCCCGGCATGTCGGATGGGAACGCGCAGAACTATGTCCGCGATCTCGACATGAAGACGGCTATCGCATCGGTCAACTACGATTATGACGGGGTCAACTACAACCGCGAGTACTTCACGAGCTATCCGGACAATATGATGGTCGCCCGGCTCACCGCGAGCCAAGCGGGCAAGCTCACCTTTAATCTGAGCGTCAATCCGGACAACACCTCCGGCGCAGGCCAGGGGCCGAACAACAACCAGGGCTATCAGCGCACCTGGACCCAGACCGCGGACGGCGGCCTGATCACCATCCAGGGGCAGCTCAGCGACAACCAGCTCAAGTTCGCCTCCCAGACCAAGGTGCTCAACACCGGCGGCACCCTCGTTGACAACGAGGACGGCACCGTGAGCGTGACGGGCGCGGACGAGGTCGTCATCCTGATGACCATGGGCACTGACTACGACGACAACTATCCGGTGTACCGGACCGGCCAAACCGACGCAGAGCTGCTCGCCGACATCCAGGGACGGATCGACGCGGCGACAGAGCTCGGCTACGAAGGGCTCCTGAAATCCCACCTCGCGGATTATCAGGGAATCTTTGACCGGGTGCACCTCGATCTCGGTCAGGAGATCTCCCAGATCCCGACCAATCAGCTGCTCACAAACTACAAAAACGGCAGCAACACCCCTGCGCTCAACCAGGCGCTCGAAGTGCTGCTCTACCAGTACGGCAGATATCTGACGATCGCCTCGTCGAGAGAGGGTTCGTTGCCCTCCAACCTTCAGGGCGTGTGGACAGGGGCGAACAACTCCCCCTGGCACTCCGACTACCACATGAACGTCAACCTGCAGATGAACTACTGGCCCACCTATTCGACCAATATGGCCGAGTGCGCCATCCCGCTCATCGAGTACGTTGACGCCCTCCGCGCTCCCGGCCGTGTGACCGCAAAGGTTTACGCGGGCATCGAGAGCACCGAGGAAAACCCGGAAAACGGCTTTATGGCGCACACCCAGAACAACCCGTACGGCTGGACCTGCCCGGGTTGGAGCTTTGACTGGGGCTGGTCGCCCGCAGCGACTCCCTGGATTATCCAGAACTGCTGGGAGTACTATGAATACACCGGCGACCTGGACTACATGAAAGAAAACATTTACCCGATGCTCAAGGAAGAGGCGCGCCTCTACGAGCAGATGCTCATTGAGGATCCCGAGACCGGCAAGCTGGTCTGCTCGCCTGCCTTCTCCCCCGAGCACGGCCCGAGAACCAACGGAAACACCTATGAGCAGTCGCTGATCTGGCAGTTGTTTACCGATGCGATCATCGCCGGCAAACTCGTTGACGAAGATCAGGCGACCCTCGACAAATGGCAGGAAATCCTTGACAACCTCAAGGGTCCGATCGAAATCGGCGACAGCGGACAGATCAAAGAATGGTACGAAGAAACCACCATTGAGAGCACGATCGCCCTGGGCGCGCAGGGAGACCTCAAGCACCGGCATATGTCTCACCTGCTCGGCCTCTTCCCCGGCGACCTGATTTCAGTGGAAACACCAGAACTCCTCGAGGCTGCGAAGGTTTCGATGGATATCCGCGGCGACGACAGCACCGGCTGGGCCATGGGCCAGCGCATCAACTCCCGGGCAAGATCCGGTGAGGGCAACCGCGCTTACAACATCATCAAAAACTATCTGTTCCAAAAGGGTATTTACAACAACCTGTGGGATTCCCACGCACCCTTCCAGATCGACGGCAACTTTGGTTACACCTCTGGCGTGACTGAGATGCTGATGCAGTCCAACATGGGTTACATCAACCTTCTCCCCGCGCTGCCCGACGCCTGGTCGGCCGGCCACATCGACGGAATTGTTGCCCGCGGCAACTTTGAGATCTCGATGGATTGGGCGAAGAAAGCGCTCACCACAGCGACCATCAAGTCGAACAACGGCGGCGAGTGCATCGTTCAGACTCCGGATATGGCGCTCGCAGTGGTCCGCGACGCGGACGGAAACCTCGTTGACACCACCGTAGTCAACAACAACCGCATTTCATTTAACACTGAAAAAGGCGGCGTTTACACCATTACCGGCCTCCCGGCTGGCGCAGAGGATGCGGCGGATGCCCCGGCAAACCTCGTCGCTTACCGTGCGGCAGACGACCAGACCGGCCTGACCTGGGATGCAGTTGCTGGTGACGACGTCACCTACAACGTCTACCGTCAGATCAACGACGGCGAGTTCAAACTCCTCGCTTCCGGTCTGAACGCTACCTCTTACACAGACCTGGACGGGGACATTCTGCTTGGCAGTCTCTCCTATAAGGTTTCAGCAGTGGTCGGCGGCAGAGAGACCAAGCTCTCCGACAGCGCTCTTGCGGGCGATGTGCGCAACATGACAGGTCTCATCGACGACCGGGATCCCCGTGTGAAATTCTCCGACGAGTGGGGAACCTGGAACGAGGGCAAACACCACTTCGGAACCATCCACTTTGTGGAAACCAGCTCGGGCGGGGAATCGATTCAACTCACCTTCCTCGGCACCGGCATCAAGGCGATCACCCCGAAAAACACCATGTTCGGTATGATGGACGTCTACATCGACGGGGAACTCGTCGCAGAGGATGTCGATTTCTACAACAAGACAAGCGTTGTGAAGCAGGAGACCTTTGTCAAGGACGACCTGCCCTACGGCGTGCACACGATTAAGATGGTGGCGACCGGAACCAAGAACCCGGCGAGCACCAAGACAAAACTCGAATTTGACTGTTTCGAAGTCCTCAATACCAATGTGACGCAGGTTTCTTCTATTCATGTAGGGACTTCCACCGGCACGGATGTCATCGGCGCAGCGAACGGCACCCTTCAGATGACAGCGGCTGTTGAGCCCGCCGAGGCGCTGCAGGATGTCGACTGGTCGGTGAACAACCCGTCAATGGCATCGATCGATGCAAACGGCGTGCTCACCGCCAAGGAAACAGGCGGCGAGGTCACAGTGACCGCGACGGCAAAGGACGGCTCAGGTGTTTCCGCAACCAAGACGATCACCGTGGCGATTCAGGGCTCGGATGAAGTCATTGTGGACGACGCAGTGAAACAAAACGGCACTTGGGTACGCAATCCCCTGATCAATTACGTTGGCAACTGGGGCCAGCCGTATGCAGGCGAGCCGGAGAAGCACTACGGTACGACCAAGACAGAGACAACGACAATCGGTGCCTACGCGGAATTCACCTTCAGTGGCACTGGCGTGCAGGTTTATGTGCAGAAACATGCGAACTTCTCCAGCTTCGATGTCACCCTTGACGGCGAAAGCAAAGGAAACTTCTCGTTTGAGGGGAGCTCAAACGGAGACCCGCAGTCCCTTCTCTTTGAATTCAAAGACCTTCCGAACGAAACCCATACTATTCGTATGACCAACGTTGCACGCGGCAACCGAAACAACGCATGTATCGACTACATCAAATATTTCACTCCGCAAAACACAGACTGGGCGGACAAATCCGACCTGCACAACGAAATCAACGAGTTTAACGCACTGGTTGAAAGCGGCTACACAGCGGAGAGCTGGGCGGCCTACAAAGCGGCCTTTGACAGCGCGGTTGTGGTCATGAACAACCTCACCGCTTCGGCAGAGGATGTCGCTGCGGCATACAACGCGCTCTCTGCAGCGCGCGGCGCGCTGGTTCTTGAAGAAGACACCACCGCCCCGACTGTTCCGGCAGATCTGACTGCCATCGGCGTGGAGGAAACCACCCTCTTACTCAAGTGGTCCCCCTCGACCGACAATGTCGCAGTGGCTGGCTATGAGGTTTACCAGGGTGACGACGCTTCGAGCGCAGTCACTGTAACCGGAACCTCCTACCGCTTCAGCGATCTCACCCCCGGCACCGAATACACCTTCCACGTTGTCGCAGTGGATGCTGCGGGCAACAAATCCACTCCTGCGGACTACACTGTCACTACCGTGGCGCTTCCCGATACCGAAGCCCCTGTGATGTCTGGAGAGATCGCTGTGATGGACATCACCCGCGACACCGCGACAGTCGCCTGGACACCGGCGTCGGACAACGACGTGGTTTCGCACTACGAAGTCTACAACGACGGCGTGCTCCTCGGAACCACCGAAGAGCTCAGCTACAACCTCACCGGGCTCGCTGCGGATACCCGTTATCTCGTGAAGGTTCGCGCAGTGGACGCATCCGGCAATTACTCGACTCCTCTTTCGACAATCTTCAGAACCGCTCCGGAAAAAGAAGCGGACAAATCCATCCTCAAACAGGTCATCAAAGGTGCGGAAGCACTCGTTGGCACGGAAGAGTACAACAATGCCATCCCGAGTGTCAAGCTCAGCTTTGACGCGGCACTCGCTGAGGCGCGCACCGTGGATTCCAACCTCTTCGCGACCCAGCAGGAGGTCAACGAGGCCTGGATCAAACTGATGAACGAGATTCACAAGCTCGGCTTCCAGCAGGGTGACAAGACTGCCCTCCAGGCGGCCTACGACGCTGCACTCAAAGTTGATCAGGAACTCTACGAGGACGGTCAGGCGAAGGACAACTTCAACGCAGCCATCGCGGCAGCAAAATCGGTACTCGACGATGCCGACGCAATGCAGCCCGAGATCGACAAGGCAAAAGCGGACCTCGAACTCGCGCAGAGCCTGCTTGAAATGATTGTCCCTGACAAGACAAACCTGAAAAAGGTCATCGACCAAGCGGAATCCCTCTATCTCGATGATTATTTCGACGAGGGCAAACCGGAATTCCTGGCAGCGCTGGAAGCGGCATGGGCTGTCTACAACGACGACAATGCCAACATTAAGGAAGTTGCCAAAGCAGCGGATGACCTCCTCAATGCAATGCTCAACCTCAAGCTGAGATTTGACAAGACTCTGCTCAACCAGGTAATCGCATATGCACAGACGCTGGATGTGAACGATTACACCGATTCGACGGTGGTTGCGTTCACCGAAGCGCTCGCCAAAGCGATTGAGGTGCAGGAAAAGTCCGACGCGTTCCAGCCGGAAATCCGCGTTGCGACTGACAACCTGCTTGACGCACTGCTCAACCTTCGTTACAAAGCGGATAAATCTCTGCTGGAAAAGAAGGTGGTAGAAGCATCGGCAATTGATCTCTCAGCGTTTACCCCTGTGTCGGTTGACCGTTACAACCGGGCGCTTGCCAAGGCAAACGACCTGTTGGCGAACAACGACCTTTCGGATGCCGATCAGTCGTTGATTGATGCGGCAACTCTGGAGCTCGATGCGGCGATTGCTGCGCTTGTCCCTGCGGCCCCTGTCCAGGGCGACAAGACAGTAACCACAGGCAGCGGTGCTCCCAAAACAGGTGATGCAGTTCCGGCAGCAGCGGCAGTAATGCTCCTGCTCTCGGGTGCGGCAGTTCTCTTTAAAAAGAGAAACCGTTAACCAAGCGAATCAAATCCCCCGATTGATGAGCGGCCTGTTCTAATAAGAAAAAGCGGTATGGTTTCCATACCGCTTTTTTTGTTGTGTGCAAGGCCACTGGTTTGATAAGAGACGGCGCTGTCAGTTTTGATTGCTATTGAGACAAGACGGTGATTTATTTCCTGTGGAACCGAAAGGCAACAGTGCAAATTGTTTTAGCCCATGCGGGATGCAGGGGACAACAACGGTTTATCACGCCAAGAAAGGGCAGCCGGAAGAACAGTCCTGTCCGTTGTTTCAGCGGGAAGCGCATTTTGCAGCTCGTTGTGTCTAAAATTCATAAGACGGACAGTTCCTCTGGTCGTTATAAAACAAGACATTGATGTGTTGTCAGTGGTTTCAAACTCTCTCAGCGCCGCTTTGCGGGTCGGTATTTGTGGTGTTCTGCATTCGTTGTCTGCTACATGAGGGCGAATGGGTTTCTTGAGACAGGGAAATTGAAAACTGAACAGTAAGGAATATTTCTATCTTACTGGATCAAACAGTCAGTCGTGATGGATGAGGTGTGTGGGCTCAGTCTCCTCAAAAACACTATGGAATAAAATAGCAGATTTAACCGGTTCTTGGGCGTATTTTTATTTGCTGGAAACAGTGGAAAGTAGTTTCGGCAAAAACCGTATGAATTCGCAGACGGTCGCTTGACAGGGGGGAATGACTGTGTTATATTAAAATTGTTACATAGAATATCCGGGTTTTAAGACTTGATTTTATACACTGTGAATATGTTGGGGATTCCGGCGCGCAAATGAAAGGGGGAGAGGATGCAGCGCCGTTTTTTATAGTGTTTTTGGAATGGGGGGATGGATTGTATCGACAACCGACCATACATTACAATCTAGTAGAACAAAGGAGAGATGAATGTGAATCGATTCAAACGGGCGCTGAGCGGGGTTTTGGCAACAGCTTTGGCGCTTGGCATGATGGCGCAGACCGGGGTGTTCTCGGTCATTGCCGCGCCGACAGTAGGGGGAGAGGCACCGGCACAGGAGCAGTCCTACGAGTCTCCGTTTATTCGGTCGGAGAACTGGATTTGGAGCACCGATGTTGTCACGAAGAACAGCGTGTCTTATTTTAGGAAGGACTGTGAGCTCAAAGCGGCGCCGGTTTCCATCAATGTCAAAACCTCAGCGCACAACTACATGAAATTTTACCTCAACGGGGAACTGATCACCGGTCTTTGCTCCCCAGCGACTTCGACGATCCCGGACAATAAAAACTATATGCAGTACACCTTCTCGGGCGACGAACTCAGCGCGCTGCTTGATGCGGACAACCCCAATCAGGTGGCGTTTGCCTCCAGCGTGCAGTACCTTGGTGACAACGGAATGAACTACATCAACGGCGTCCCCGGCTTCTGGGCCGAAATCACCCTTACTTATGCAGACCAGACGACCGAGACAGTTGTCACCGATGAGAGCTGGAGCGCTCTGACAGACACACCCTACAAAAACAACACGCCGAGCCAGGAGAGCCGCCGCATGACCGCGCAGCTCGACTACGACGCGCAGAAAATGCCCGACCCGCTCGCTTTTGCGCGGTTCGGCTACGACACTGCTTCCTACACCGCGGGCAGCTGGGTCAGCGCAATTCCAGCGGGGGCGGAAGCCGCCACCTGGAAGATGCGCGAGCAGCGGATTCCCGAGGGCGCAGTACACGAATACATCACCCCGACCCCGGTCGGCGTTCAGGAACCGGGCGTTCAGGTGTTTGACGCGGGCCGTATTGTCTCGGGATTTCCGCGGATCAAAATCTCTGCCCCAGCGGGTACCCGCATCTGCATGCGGTATTCTGAGGACCTCACCGGCGACGGACGGGTGAAACACAACGTCGCCAATGAAGGCAGTGAAACCTACTGTGACTACTACACCTTCTCAGGGAACGGCGTCGAGGAATTCTGCCCCGACTTCACCTACAAGGCGTTCCGTTACATGGAAATTGTCGGCCTGCCCGAACTGATTGAGGCGGATGCCATCCAGATTGAATGGGCTTCCTCCGGCATTGTCAACACTTCGAGCTTCAGCTCTTCGGACGACATGGCCAACAAGATCTACCAGATGTGCATTAACACCCAGTACAACAACGTGCAGAACATGCCGGTTGACTGCCCGCACCGTGAGCAGTCCCAGTACCTGGGCGACTCCCAGATGCAGTACGACCTGCTCTCCTACGCGTTCAGCGACTTTGTCGAATTCGATTACAAGACGCTGCTCGACTTTGCGGGCGCGCAGCTCAAGGACGGATCGTTCCCATTCATTACCCCGACCACGGTTGAGGCGTTTGACAACAAGATTCCGGAATACGACATGCGCTATCCCGACCTTCTTTACCAGTATTATTACTACAGCGGCAAAACCGATGCGTTGCTTGAGTTCTACGACACAGCCGTCCGGGTGACCGAGTGCTATGCCAAATACATCGACGGCACCGGCATGATCGCAAAGCCCCCCTATTGGTCGATCAGCGACTGGCCCTCGTCGATCGTCGACGATTCGGGCACCTACCAGACTACAATGAATCTGCACATGTACGACGCGTTTGACAAAATGGCGCTCATCTCCGAGGTGCTCGGACGGGACGCCGAGGCTGCGAGCTACCGCCAGCGCGCCGACGACATCAGCGCGGCGATCACCGCCAACCTGATTGACACCAAAACCGGTATTTACAAGGACAGCTCGAACAGTGAAAAGAGAAATCCCGGCGTCACCGCATTTGCGATTTATCTCGGACAGGCCCCCGAGTCGCTGCGGATGCAGCAGCTCGACTACATCGCTAAGACTGAGCTCGAGGCGACCTCTGTCCTTCCTTCGAAAGTCATTCTCACAAAGCCGGTGCTCCACGTCCTGCTCCAGGGCAACGACTCCCACAAGGAAGCGGCTTATGAAATCATGACCCGCACCACCGGACTCGAATGGGGCAGGTTTGTCGCAGAGGGGTACCAGACCTGCTGGGAGGGCTTTGAGCCGATCAACTCCCACAGCCATGCCTGGACCGCTTATCCTGCAAAGATGTTCCTGGCTTACCTCGCCGGCATTACCTACAACGATGTCAACTACTCCGGCGTACAGGTTAAGCCCTATCTGCCGGAAGACCTCTCCTATGTAGAGGGCAGCCTGCAAACTCCGGCGGGTGAGACCATTTCCTCCCGTCTGGACAGAAACGCGGATGGCAGCAATTCGCTGCACGTTGTGACCGAGGTCGCGGCGCGCATCGGCGTTCCCCGATTTGAGATGGCAAACACCGTTGTCTCCCTTGGCGGCGCAGTCCTCTTTGAGAACGGCCTTGCAACAGCCGCTGCATCGGACGCCACCTATGTGAGCAACGATGCCCAGTACATCTACTTCGATGTTCCGGCAGGGGACTACACCTTCACTTCTGCTGTGAAACCCGCGGGCACAGAAGAAAACTACACCCTCACAATCAATGCAACGCAGGGCGGTAAAGTGCTCGTCAACGGCGAAGCAATCATCGCACCCTACACCGCGACGTTTGCAAACGGCGAAGAGGTTACCCTCGAAGCAGTTGCCGACAAAGGCATGAAATTCGACGGCTTCAGCGGCAGCTTTGGCTCGTCTGACAAGACCATGACGTTCACCATGGGCGAAAACACCACCATTGACGCCGCGTTCTCAGAGCGCACCGACAAGGTCTACCACATTGTGAAGATTGACGCGCCCGAAGACTGCGGCCTGACTGTCCGGAATGGTGACAAGACGGTCGACCTCCCGGCAAGCCTTCCGGTTGTGGAAGGGGAAGAAATCACCCTGACCGTCGCTGAAAAGGCAGATGCGCGCTACAATTTTGTCGCGTGGTCGGGCGACCTGTTCACCGCCAGCCGTGAGATCACCCTCGACGGGATGACCGACGTGAACCTTGAGGTCATCGCCGAGTATAGAGCGGATGAAAACCTC
This sequence comes from uncultured Oscillospiraceae bacterium, assembly GCA_965141735.1. Classification (GTDB taxonomy): domain Bacteria; phylum Bacillota; class Clostridia; order Oscillospirales; family Ruminococcaceae; genus Massilioclostridium. Next base: position 10,641 of record CBCSOX010000055.1, read on the forward strand.
GCCTACGGAAAAGAAGTCACCGCGAACAACTCCTACAGCGAAGGAAACCTGTGGGGCCCCGGCAACCTGACCGACGGTTACACCACCGTCGGCCCGAAGGGTCAGCTCGGCTTCACCTCAGGCGCATACGACACCCAGGACATCAGCGCGACCCCGCACGAATTCATCATCGACTTCGGCCGTGACCGCAGCTTTGACACCCTGGTTCTCTACCCGCGCGCTGACAAAACAGCCGAGGATGGCGGCAGCCTCTGCTTCCCGGAGAGCTACCAGGTCTCTGTCTGCGCCGACGGTTCGGACAGCTACACCCCCTGCGCTCAGGTCACCGACGGCGGCAATCCGATGGGCAAACCCGTCTCTGTGGACCTCGGCGTGCAGACCGGACGCTACATCAAGATCACGACCACCAAGCTCGGACCCCCAGTCCTCGAGGGTGGAGTCAACAAATACCGCGTGCAGCTCGCTGAGCTCGAAGTGTACAACAACGATGAGCAGAGCAGCGAGTTTCTCCTCAGCATCGGCAACGAGGGAGCGGGCTCTGTCAAGATCAACGGCACGGTCGAGTCCCTGCCGCTCAACAAAACCTACCCCGAGGGGACCCACATCGTCGTGGAACCCGTCGCGGCAACCGATTACCGCGCAGAGGGCTTTACCGGCGACTTGACCACAGGCACCGCACCCCTCTACCTGATGATGAACCGCGACTACAACCTCACCGCAAACTTTAAATCCACCATTGCCTCCAAATCGGCAAACCTCGCGCTGGGCAAAGCGGTCACCGCCGCGAATTCGGACGGCGGCGCGGCTCAGTGGGGACCCGGCTATCTCACCGACGGTCTGACTGTATCCACCGGACAAACCGCTTCGGACGGCGTCAAAGGATACACCTCGAAAAACTACGCCTCGCAGGATGTCTCAAACGAGGACCTCTGGATCGAGATCGACCTCGGAAAAGACACCGATTTCCACCAGATCATGCTCTATCCCCGGACTGACATCGCGGGAGCGGGCGGCGGCGACGAATCGCCCAACTTCCCGGTCGACTACCGCGTTGAGTACAAGATGGACGGCGATGACATCTACCGCACCATCGGCGATTTCAAAGACGTTGAAAACCCGCACGGCCAGCCGGCGACCCTCGATTTTGGCATTCAGAACGGCCGTTACATCCGCATTATCCCGACCAAACTCGGTTCTCCCGCAGCAGACGACGCGGGCGGCGCGAGACCCTATCGTTTCCAACTCTGTGAAGTTGAGGTCTACGCTGTTCCGGCAGCCCCCGACAACATGGCGAAATCCGCTGAAATCAGTGTCAAGGACTTCGCTGCCAATGCGGGTGCATGGAGCATTGCAAACCTCACCGACGGAAAACTCCGTTCCGAGGGACGCGGCTCGGAGGGCGGCATCAAGGGCTTTACCTCCGCCTCCCGCCCGAACGGCCAAAACGACATTTCATCCGACCCGTTCTGGATGAATTTCGCCTTCAGCACCCCGCAGGAAATCAACCAGTTTGTCATGTATCCGCGCTCCGATGTGGACGCGAACACAAAGAATTCGGGCGAATCGGCAAACTTCCCGGTCGACTTTGACCTGCAGGCCAAAAACGAGGCAACGGGTGAGTTCGAGACAATTTTCTCGATTAAGGACTGCCCGAACCCCGGCATGGCGCCTTACGAAATCAACTTTGACACCGTCAGCACGAGCGAGCTTAAACTGGTCGTCTACAAGCTCGGTATGCCGTCGTTTGACGAGCTTTCCAAAGCGCACTACGTCCAGCTCGCCGAGACAAGGATTTCCTACGTGACCACCGAGTCGATTGACACCGGTTCGATCAAGCTGAGCACGGTAGACGCCCCCGAGGTGATCACCACGGCCGATGAGCTGATCAAGCTCATGGCAGAGATCCAAAACTCCGATCTTGCCAACAACGGCATCCGCTGGAGCCTTGAGGATGAAAACGGCTTTGTCGCCGACATCGCAGAACTCATCGGCACCAACACCAACACCCCGTCGCTTCTCCCGCAGTTTGCTGGCACCGCTTATGTGGTAGCGCGCTTCACCAACGGCCTGCCGGTGATGGATCGCATCCCGATCGAGATCGTGAACGCTGTGGAAGCGAACAAAACCATCCTTGAGAAGGTCATTGACAAGGCCAACGCTCTCAAGGGCGGCGAGGAATACCTGGGCGCAATCGAAAGCGTTCAAAAGAGCTTTGACGCGGCGCTGAGCGAAGCGGTCAAGATTTACAACAGCCCAGCTTCTTCCCAGGAGCAGGTGGACGCGGCATGGGTCAGCCTCATGACTGAAATTCACAAGCTCGGCCTCCAGCAGGGCAACAAAGAATCCCTTCAGATGCACTACGATCTGTACAGCAAGCTCGACCTTGACCTCTACCTCGACGGCGACGCAAAGGACAACTTTGTGGCAGCCCTCGAAGCGGCCAAGGTAATGCTCAAGAACAACGACGCTGTCCAGAGCGAAGTGGACGCGGCAGACGACGCACTCGTCGCAGCGGCGCAGGCGCTCGTCAAACGCGGCGACAAGACCACCCTGCAGAGCGTGGTGGATTCCACAGCAAGCTATGTGGAAGACCATTATGCCAAGGGCTGGGCAGAGTTCGCAGCGGCAAGAGACGCAGCAAATGTAGTGCTCGAAAACCCGAACGCCACCCAGGAAGAAGTGGATGCAGCGACCGACGCACTGATCGAAGCAATGCTGAACCTCCGGCTGAAAGCGGACAAGAGCCTGCTCAACAGTGTGATCGCAGCGGCGGAAGCGCTCGACCTGAGCGGATACACCAAAGCGAGCGTTGAAGCATTTGAGGCAGCGCTCAACGAAGCGAAAGCGACAGCAGCGGATGAGAGCCTGTCAGTCGACGAACAGAACCAGGTGACCGAAGCGGTGAACCGTCTGAGCAATGCGGTGAGCAACCTCAAGAAGGCAGACGGAAGCTCGGCGAACCTGAGCGTAAACGGAGACGGCAGCATCACAGGAGGCAGCGGTTCCGCCAAGACTGGTGAAGCCACGCCGATCGCCATGGCGATGGCAGCTCTCCTCCTCGCAGGTTCTGCAATCGTCCTCAAAAAACGCAGATAAAACT
>CBCSOX010000056.1:0-13585 GCA_965141735.1 uncultured Oscillospiraceae bacterium
CAGCTTTTCCGGAGAGGTCCCAAGCTTTTTGCCCGCCTGTTTGAGCACATCGTCAAACTGATCTTTTTTGGCCTTATCGTTCATATGCATTACCTCTTTTCATTATGTAGGATTTGTGATAAAATGAACCTATTACACGGGGAGGGATTCGCATGAGAATTGTCGTTGTGTCGGACACGCACGGTGACTTTTTTAAACTGAAAGCGATTGTTGACAAGCACTTGGAGGACGCAGGGCTCTTGATTCACCTGGGCGACGGCAACAGAGAGCTGGAAGATATTCAGATGCTCTACCCACAGCTGCGCTGTCTGGGAATTCGGGGAAACTGTGACCCAAACTCCGATGCCCCCTGCACGCAGCTCACCAAAGCCGGAGGAAAAACAATCCTCGCTACCCACGGCCATCTTTACGGCGTCAAGGGAGGGCTCGACCGTCTCAAGCAAGCCGCCCGCCAAAATCATGCCCACATAGTATTATATGGCCATACCCACCAAAACTTTACTGGATATGAGGAAGGACTTCACATCATGAACCCGGGCAGCCCCACAAAACCGCGCAACCGCATGCCGAGCTATGGAATCATCGACATCACAGAGAGCGGGATCTTGACAAATGTAGTGGAGGTGAAGCGTTTTGCCCTCCATTGAACTCAAAACCCGCTGGCTGGGCCGCACCTTTCAGGCGTTTGACAGCCTGCCCAGCACCAACGACACCTGCAAGGAACAGATCGAGAGCCTTCCCCACGGCGCCGCAATCACCGCACGGGCGCAGTACAGCGGCAAGGGGACCAAGGGGAGGCAGTGGGCAAACCAGCCGGGGCAGGCGGTCTTTCTCTCATTCGTCCTCAAAGGGATTCGTATGGAGTCCCTCACTCTTCTTCCCCTCCTCTGCGGACTCGCCGAGGTAGAAGCGCTGCGTGAATTTGGCGTCGAAGCGGGCATCAAATGGCCAAATGATATCGTGCTAAACGGGAAAAAAATCTCCGGAATTCTGTGCGAGAGCGTGATCTTTGGGGGAAGGGTTGACGTGGTGTGCGGGATCGGCGTCAACGTGCAGCAAACTCAGCAGCAGTTTGCTCAGAGCGGCCTCCCCTACGCAGGCTCCATTCTCTCGGAAACCGGCAGGCTGCTGGCACTCGATTCGGTGATCAACGCGCTGCTCAACAAATTCGAAGCCCTCTACGAAGAATATCTGTCAACGGGATTTGACCAGCTCAAGCGACGGTATGAGGAGCACTGCGTCACGCTGCACAAGCAGGTGCGTGTTCTCACTGAGGGGAGAGAACAGACGGCGTTTGCCGAGGGAATTGCCGCTGACGGCCGGCTGATCTGCTCGGTGGACGGCAAACAGACACTGATCGACCACGGGGAAGCGTCGGTGCGCGGCCTGTGGGGCTATGTCTAGCGCAATTGGAGGGTGCAATGTCATCAAAGCCAAGCGGGAAAAAGTTGTCAGACAAGTTGGAGAATGACGGCAGGCCTTCCGCCCTCCTATCATGGCGATGCTGTTTCTGCGTATTTTGATCGCCGGGCTTGTGTCGTGCTAATTCCTCATTGCTTTCGGAATGCTCAACACTGTCTAGGCACATGTTCACAAGAGGCAAATCCACTTTTTTTGGCTGGCGAGCGAAATGAATTTCACCGATCGGCTGAGGACATCCAAGACTCCCCAACCCAGGGTTGCAGCCCAACTCGGTCCTGAAACTTCCCGCCGCCCCCCTCCTTTCGTCTGTTCCGGCCTGAGCCGTCACTGCGCTCGCTGCTAACATCTGTGGGCAGCCAGTGCAGTTTTGTCGCCAATTTCTGCACTGACTCGGCTTGCGCGCCGACCGGCTTCGGAACGCCCGCTCTGGAATCGTCTTTTCTGTAGACAGAATGAAATCATCATTTGGCGGCAACCCTGTCAGTCTGTTCCAGTCTCCGCCTCGGTTTCGGGCTGACTTGTAGAATCCTCACCCGGTTCGACCTCTGCGTGTTGCTGGAGGTATTCCTCCACACAGGGGTCAATAAAGGGGTATTTTCTCCGATAATCCTTTTCCCCTTCGTCGCGGAGAACAGGGGATTTGTGTTTTTCCAAAAGGCTGACTAGACTGTAAACGTCCACCCAGATTTCATTTTCCCCTTCGAGCTGGCTTTCGTCAAACACCAGCTGCAATCCAAAGTGCAGATGGGGCGCCTTCATGCCGTTGACATTTTCGGTGGTGCTGTAGCCCGTCATCCCGACATAGCCGATGATGTCCCCGGCGTTGACCAGTTTCCCCTCTGTGATCCCCTCGGCATAGGGATGGTCTTTGCGCAGATGGGCGTAATAGTAATACCGTTTCCCGTCGAGGCTGCGGATGCCCACCCGCCAGCCGCCGTACTGGTTCCAGCCCAGGTTGGTGATGATGCCGCTCTCCACCGCCATGACGGGCGAGCCCACGTTGCTCATCAGATCGTTTCCTAGGTGGGGCCGGCCATAGCCGTAGGAGCGGGAGGCGCCGAAATCCTTGTAGTGGCTGAAGCTGTAACCGTACGCGATAGGGGAATACCCCTTCAGGCCGTATTTGGTCTAGTAAACCGGCTCGGGCTGGGAGAGGCTCTCCTCGGTTGCGATCTGATACTCCCCCACCAGACCGCCGAGCACTGCGGTGTACGCTTCCCGGTAATAATTGAAATATTCGTATTTTTCCGCGAGTTGTTCAATCTGCTCGCCGTTTGCAAGCTTTTCTGCCAGCGCGTCCATATCCTTTCCCTTGTAGCGGGACCATTCCCCCCAATAACTCGCGGATAGATAGGCGAGGACATCAATCCAACTGATGTGGGGTTCTTTTTCATAGGTATCAATGTCGAGCTTGAGTGCCTTTTCGAGTGCAGAGTAGGGAGGGTCAAATTCCACCCATTTGATGTATTTGTCGCCGACGCAGCTTTCAAGCATTGCCTTGGTGCATGTCGCATTTGCAAACACAAAAAAGTTTGCCGCAATTGCCGCCACGAGCAGGAGGCAGACTCCGCCCAGAATCCAATTTTTTCTCTTCAACTGCACCACTCCAAATCAATCGGGTTTGCCCCGCGGACAGGGCAGGCCGTCGGGACCGGTACTCTATATATATTGAAGCCCAGTGCAGTTCAGAACCGCCCGCGTCTGGAAAAGAGCGCGCCGAAGATCGTACAGGAGCCAAATCTGCGATTTGTCCCTCCCCTTGCCACAGGCAGGGGGACGGGCAATCCCCTTCATCCGCAAGGGTGATTCCGCCAAAACTGGTGAAAATACAGAGCAAGCCAGTCTCAGCCGGCAGATGTTTTAGAACAGGGTCCATCGCGTCAAACCGCCTGCCCCTCTCCTGTAAAATGCAGCAAAGACTCCCCGCTCCACAGAAGAAGGGGGTCGTTTTACAGGGGAATGTCTCGACAGCAGACTTGGCCTCACTTGCGGAAAGCCTGCTATAAATGAGATCATTGCTTTTGAGCACACAATAAAAAAAGCCCGCCAAAAAGGCGAGCAGTCAGGTGTTATTTTTTCAAGTTGCGGTTAAAAAACTCCTCAAAGATTCCCATCAAAAGGCCTCTCCTCCCCTTGAGATAGTACAGCAGCAGCGGAATGAGAAACACCAGCGCTCCGACCAAGCAGACGATCATATCCTGCATCGTATCGTTGACACCGGTTGTCAGCACATTTTGGCAGTCGTTGCCGAGCAGATAGCTCAGGGCGTATTCGATGATTTCCCAGATCACCGCAGTGAATAGCGCAAAGGTCACGGCGCTGTAGGCCGCTGCCCCGCAATCCGCTTTTTCAATCTGCTTGCGCGGTTTGAGTAGATAATAAAACACAATGCCCAGCAGGCCAAAAAAGACGCCTGAAAGGGTGTGGGCAAACTTGTCGTAATACGGGACCAGATGATAGGCGTTGAACACCATGCCGATCATAAAGGCGATAAAACAGAACAGGTACACTGCGAAGTTCAGCGCGTAAATCGGCTCGAGCCGAAGCAGCTTATAAAACAGAGCGGGTAAAAACAAAAACAGGATGGACGCAAATGCGAGCATCACGTAATACGGTGTTGATGCAAAGATGTTGTAAATTCCGGTCACAATGCCGATGAGCGCATACACAGCGCCGAACCACCTGCTCAAGGTGCGGTAGGTAGTTTCTCTTTTACTCAACTGTTTCAAACGAACACCTCAAATTCTAATCTCTGGAGGGATGTATTTGCGAAAGTTATGGCAGACGCAGAGGGGCAATCAAATCCTTGCTGCCGTGTTCTGGGCAGTTGTACTCGGCGGGTGGGGACTGCTCCACGCAGTTCAGTTTTCCCCGCTCGGAGCTTTTGGGCTAGCGGACGGATGCATCATCAAGCAGGCGACCGGCTTTTCCTGCTGGTCCTGCGGGCTGACCCGAATGCTCGACAGTTTCATCCGGTTGGACATCGCCGCGGCGTGTCTCTATAATCCGTATTTTTTTGTGATCACGGCGTTGCTGCTCTGCTATGCGGTGTGCTTTACCCTGAACGCACTGCGCAAGGGGTACACAGGGCCTTTGTTTCCACGGCCGCGCATCTGGTACGCAGTTGTATTTCTTGTCACTCTGTTGCTCTTTACCGCACTGCGCAACACACCATTTTATCTTTCCTTCTTTTATGTGTAGTAATACCCGCTGAACACCGAGGTGTCGCTCATTCCATAGAGGGCAAGGCAGACCAAGACAATGATCATCACAGCAGACAGGATGAGCCCGACTGTACAGGTGATAATCCCCGCGGTCCCTACCCCCGTCTTCGCCTGACGGTTGCCGATCACGCCGAGGATCAGCCCGATTAAGGCCCCGACTATGGAAATCCAGGAAAACATGCAGCAGGTGATTAAAAGCAACGAATCCGAAATAATACCGAGCACAAGAGAAGCCACAGACAACGGAGTGGGAGAGGGTTTGGGCTGGTACCCTCCACCGGGATACTCGTAACCGTTGTTGTATTGGTATGGGGGTTGATAGTAGTCCATAGCTGCCTCCCTATTCTGCACATTACAAAAAACAAGCCGCACTGGGGCGACTCGAGCTGTTCAATATGAACCTTATTATACCGGAAATTGCTTCATCCGTCAACCCAAAGGAAAACTCTTCCTATATTTTACACAGCTTCCAATCAATTGATGCAGCACATCTTCATCCGGCATCCTGCATGTGGAGAAGCGCATGCAAAGCCTGAAAATGATGCTGTACAGGGAACCGTCCGTCCCTTTCCCACGCTTGGGATGCTGTAAATTGAAGCACTTTAGGACACAACAGTGGCGTGTCGCAACTCGCCACCCACAGGCGCTGTGGACTGAACATGCGGGACGGCGCAACAACCAAAGTCGGTGCCCACACGAAGGCTGTAGATTTAGAAATAAGGGATTACTACTGCCGATGTCAACACCTCTATGTGATGCCGTGGATTGAAATGACTTATTGGGTTACAGTGCGTCGGTACCCTGAAAAATGCCATGTATTAAAATCTGTGCTGGCTGAACTACTTGACAGCAGTGCTGTCGTCGGCACCTCTACGGGTGCCGTGGATTGAAATGGTGACCAGATCATGCGTCACGTCGCCGGGAATTGGGGGTGCCTCCACGGGTGTCGCGGATTAAAATATTTTATTCATCATCCAATCCCCACGTCTGCTCTGGATTGAACTTGTCCTGTTATCTCGCCTCTGCGCTGGCGGCACCCCACAGATACTGTTTTGAAGCAAGGATTCCATCATAGCAGGCGCACCCACAGGGGGCCGGAAAATCCGACTTTATCCTGCGCTGCATCGATTCCGCAGTTTGATCCAACAGGACTAAGAATCAGACCTTTTCTGCAACAAACTCCCACCGGTACGATACCGGTGGGAGTTTGTTTTCTGTATACGCCTTCGTCGGGCAGCGCTTACTGCGGTCTGTGGGGATTTGCCTTGCCGAGCTCCTGCCGTTCAAAGTTCTTCGTGATATTTTCTTTCTTGTTGTCGTTGCGGAATTTTTCAAACAGCCTTCTCGATTTGTTGAGCTCCATCAGCGTTGCAGGGCCGGCGATACAACCGCCCTCGCAGTACATTCCCTCAACAAAGTCTTCCTTCAGGCGTCCCACCTTAAACATGGTGAGCGTCTTTTTACACTCGGCTGCACCGCTGCACTTGGTGGTTTCGATGATGTCCTCGATCTCCCGCTCACGCAGCACTTCGCCGACTGCCTGAGAGACGCCGCCCGACATGGCAAAGCCTTTGCCGTAACGGGTCGCCTTGTCGTCATAGGGGATGACATCCTCAAATTTGATCTCTTTCGCTGCGAGCATGGCGTTGAGTTCCTCAAAGGTGAGGGCAAACTCAATTTCGTCCTGATACAGGCGGACGACTTCGTTTTTCTTGGCAATGCAGGGCCCGATGAACACCACCATCGCGTCGGGCTCACTCGCTTTTATGTAACGCTCGATTGCAACCATCGGGGAGACGGTGGTCGAGACGTTTTCCGAAAGCTCTGGGTAGTGCTTGTTGATGAGGTTGACAAACGCGGGACAGCAGGAGGAGGTCATCTTTTTGCCTTCCTGTGTCCGCTCGACAAGTTCCTGGGCCTCGTTGTAGGCGACGATGTCCGCGCCGAGTGCGACCTCGTACACCCCATCAAACCCGAGCTTTTTGATCGCAGCCTTGATCTCGGGCAGGCGGACATCCCCAAACTGTCCTTCAATCGCCGGGGCGACCATGGCGTAGATCTTACGCTCCTTGTTGTTGAGCGCCTTGATCACATCGGTCATCATTGACAGATCGGAAATCGCTCCGAACGGGCAGCCAATGACGCAGGAACCACAGTTGATGCATTTGTTCGGGTCGATTGTCGCCACATCGTTTTCATCCATGCTGATGGCGCCGACTGCGCAGGAATTCTTGCAGGGGCGCTCAATGTCGACGATTGCGTTGTAGGGGCAGGCCGCAACACACTTGCCGCACTCGCGGCATTTCTTTTTATCAATCACCGCGTGGCCGTCGGAAGTGGAGATCGCTCCGAACGGGCACGCCTTGATGCATTTTTTTGCAAGACAGCCGCGGCAGTTCTGCGTCACGGTGATCTTGGTGATCGGACAGCCTTCGCACGCGCTCGAAATGACATAGACAATCTGATCACTGTCCACGTTCTCCTGATCGGTATCGTGCGGGAGCTTTCCCATAGCCATCTTTACCCTCTGGCGGATAATTGCACGCTCGCGGTAGACGCAGCACCTAAAATTCGGCTTACCGCCTTTGATCATCTCGTACGGGATGTCGAACCAGCTGGTTTCCAAATCCCCTTTAAAGGCGTGCCTGGCCGTTTCATAGAGCACCTGGCTTTTAATTTCAACAATATCGTTCAGTTCTTGCATAGCCACCATCCTTTTGTGTAACTCGGTGTATTTCGTCCTTAAAGATTATAGTATAAATAGGTCGAAAAAGCAATGCATAATCCCACCAATTAACCGCTGAGGATGCTGAAAAAGTTAGCCAAATCTTTCAGGATTAACCAACCATAATTTTTCCCTCAGGCCGGGTGGTATCCCTTCCGCGTATGCCGTACCGCACCGTCATGGTGAGGATGAAGGAGATCGGCCCTACCCTGCCGATGTACATCAGCAGAATCAGCAGCGCCTGGGAGGCGGAGGTGAGTTCACCCGACCCAATGGCTGAGAGTCCGGTGGTGCTGAAAGCGGACACCGCTTCAAACGCAAGGTTGAGCAGCGGCAGATCCGGCTCAAAGATTGCGAGCATGACGATCGCCACCACCAGCAGCAGAAAAGAGGCTGAGACAAGGGCAATCGACTTGTAAACGGTCGACTTGTCCACCCTGCGCTGAAAAATGATTGTGTCGTCGTAGCCTTTGACCACGCTGTACACCGTCATAATCAGCACCATCACAGTCGAGGTCTTGACGCCGCCTCCAGTGGAGCCGGGGGAGGCGCCGATAAACATGAGCAGGATGGTAAACAGCCTAGTCAGGTCGGTGGACTGGGCGTAATCAATGGCGTTAAATCCAGCCGTGCGGGGAGTCACCGAGCTGAACACAGAGGCGAGCAGCTGCTTGTCAAACGGCTGGCCGTTCAGGGTGTGGTCGTGTTCGAGCAAAAAGATGATGATGGCGCCGCCGACAATCAGCCCAGCTGTGGTGATCAGAACGATCTTGGAGTGCAACATCAGACTGTGCACCCGCTTCCACCGCTTGCGGGAGGTGAGCACGTCGTTAAACACGATGAAGCCGAGACCGCCGCAGATGATCAGTCCGCAGACAGTGAGCATAATCACCCAGTCCCCGGTAAACGCCGTCATGCTGGTGTAGGGGCTGACAAAACCGAGTATGTCAAACCCGGCGTTGCAGTAGGCGGAAACTGCGGTGAACACCGAAATAAAAATACCCCGCGCCCCAAACATCGGGATAAATCGAGTTGCAAGAATCAGCGCGCCCACCGCCTCGGAGATAAACGTCACCTTGATGATGAGCCGCAGCATCTGCTGAATGCCGACGACGTTTCCGAAATTCATGTGCTCTCCGGCCAAGCGCAGGTCGCGCAGGCCGAGCTTTCCCCGCACCCGCATGGTAAAAAAGGTGGTGAAGCTCACAAGGCCGAGCCCGCCGAGCTGGATGAGCATCAAAATGACAGACTGCCCGAAAATCGTCCAGTGGGTAAAGGTGTCGTAAATCACCAGCCCAGTGACACAGGTCGCAGAGGTCGCAGTAAACAAAGCGTGCAGCAACGGGGTAAATTCCCCTGTCTTTGACGAGATCGGCAGGGTGAGCAGCAGCGCACCGCCGATGATAATTGCCAAAAAGCTAAAACAGATGACCCGAACCGGCGCGGTGGCATGCCGCGCCCGCCTGTGTTCCGCTAGATCAACCAACTCAGTTCACTCCAATTTCGTGTATCACACCGGCCGTTTTGCTGCGCTGCAAAACGGGTTTTCCCCTCAGCGCCGGTGTAAAGATTTGATTCATTTTTTCGCTTTTGCTGTGAAGATTGTATTAAAGTATAGCACATATAGGAAAAGAACACAACCGGTTCTACATCAAACCCCAAATTTAAGCAAGAACTGTATTGCTGAATAGTTTTTTGTAATATCAGATCTTAATTCTGTTGATTCAAACCATTTATTTCTATAGAACTGCCAAAATTCAGTCGCTGGATTTCGCTGCCCTTCCCCTTCCAGATGTGAGTCCTCATTCTCATGCAGATTTCATATGTTCTGCTCCCCATTCGCCGTGAGGTGTTCTCCTCAGTAGCGCAGATGGTCTCATCATACTTATACTGCCACAAAACCAGCCATTTCATCAGCAATGCACATTAAGCCCAGCGGACAGACAGCTCACTCTCTGCTGCCCTCTCAATTAGGACAAACTTTGATGCATAAAAATAGGGGAAGGATCATTCCTTCCCCCAATGGAGCCATATCTTACATATTATAGACATCGTCGGTGGTGAGGATGGTCGCTCCGCTCTGGTTGAGCGCCTTGATCCCCGCGTCGAGGTCGTCGAGCTTCATAATCACGTAGGCAGTGCCTTGGTGGTTGCCGGTGAAGGCGTACATGTACTCCACACCAATGTCATTTTTTGCGAGGACCTGGATCGCCTTGGAGAACTGGCCGGGGTCATCCTTGAGCCCAACAGCGATGACGTCGGTGAGCGCGACGGTGTGCCCCGCTGCGCGCAGGACTTTTTCCGCTTCGTCCGGCTTGTCGACGATGACGCGGAGGATGCCGAAATCACTCGTGTCGGCGAGTGAGACGGCGCGCAGGTCAATGCCCGCCTGGGCGATCAGCTCGGTGATCTCCACCAGACGGCCCCGTTTATTTTCGAGAAAAACAGAAAGTTGCTTAATAAACATAAATACCCCTCCTTTATTCGTGCAGTTTGCGGTTGTCGATGACGCGCTTTGCCTTGCCCTCGCTGCGGGCGATTGTCTTGGGCTCGACCAAACGGACCTTAGCGGAAATGTTGAGGGTTGCGCGCAGCGCTTCCTTGATTTCCTGCTCAAACTGCTCCAGGTTGCGCACAGTGTCGGAGAACATCTGCTGGTTGATCTCGACCTGAACCTCCATTTTATCCATGTTGTTGACCCGGTCCACAACGATGAGGTAGTTGGGGGAGGTCATCTTGAGGTCGAGCAGTACCTTTTCAATCTGGGATGGGAAGACGTTGACGCCGCGCACAATAAGCATGTCATCGGTGCGCCCGGCGGGCTTGGTCATCTTGACGAGCGTCCGCCCGCAGGAACATTTCTTCCGGGTAAGCGTCGCGATATCGCGGGTGCGGTAGCGGATGAGCGGCATCGCCTCTTTTTGGATGCAGGTGAACACCAGCTCGCCCGGTGTTCCCTCGGGAAGGACTTCTCCTGTATCCGGGTCAATGATCTCCGCGATGAAGTGGTCTTCGTTGATGTGCAGGCCGTCCTGCTCGCAGCAGTCAAACGCGACGCCTGGGCCGAGCACCTCGCACAGGCCGTAGATGTCCTGCGCCTTAATGCCGAGCAGCCGCTCGATCTCTTTGCGCATCTGGGGTGTCCAGGGCTCCGCGCCGAAGAGGCCGCCGCGCAGCTTGATGTCGTCTCCAGTGTAGCCCATCTCGTGCAACGTCTCACCGATGTACATCGCGTAGGAGGGGGTACAGCAGAGGTAATCCGACTGCAAATCGCGCAGGATGTCAATTTGGCGCTTGGTGTTTCCGGAGGAAACCGGGATAACGGTGGCGCCGAGCTTTTCCGCGCCGTAGTGCAGGCCCATGCCGCCGGTGAACAGGCCGTAGCCGTAAGAGACATGAATCACGTCGTCCGGGGTCGCGCCCGCCGCAGTCAGGGCGCGTGCGACACACTCCGCCCAGCTGTCCACATCCTTTTGGGTGTAACCGACAACCGTCGCCTTTCCGGTTGTACCCGAGGTCGCCTGGATGCGGGCCACCTCGGTGCGGGGCACGGCGAGCATGCCATAGGGATAGTTGTCCCGCAGGTCCTGCTTGTAAGTAAACGGCAGCTTGTGCAGGTCTTCGATGGATTTGATGTCCTCCGGTTTGACCCCGAGTTCATCCATCCGCTCTTTGTAGAGCGGGATGTTGTTGTAGCAGCTTGCAACCATCTGAACGAATTTTTCATTTTGAATGGCGACCATGGTTTCGCGGTCAGCGCATTCAATGGCCGGGTTGAAATACTTGCCCATGGGGATCTCCTCCTATTGATTGTATGAAAGCTCAAATGCTTTTAAGTTGAGTTCCCGGAATTTTTCCGGCACTGTCTCCACGATCGCCTTCTCCCACTGCTCCTTGGGGAACTGGGAGTTCTTGGCGAGTTTACCGATGAGCACGACGTTGACGGCTTTGACGCTGCCCGCCTCCTCTGCGACGGAAAACGCGTCAAAGTCAATGACGTCCGCGCCAGTACCTTTGAGTTTTTCTATGAGGTCTTCGGGATAGCTCGCCGCGCCGGTGATCACCGGCATGGGATCGATCTGCTGTGTGTTGACAATGAGCTTGCCGCCCTTTTTAAGATAGGGCAGGTAGCGCGCCGCCTCAAGGGTTTCAAACGCGAGGATGGTGTCTGCCTCCCCCTTCTCAATAACCGGGGAGTAGACCTCAGAACCAAATTTTACATAGGTGACGACCGAGCCGCCGCGCTGGCTCATGCCGTGCACTTCGCTGACCTTGACGTCGAAGCCGTTTTGCTGGATGACGTTGCCGAGCAGGCGGGAGGCGAGCAGGGTGCCCTGTCCTCCGACGCCGACGATCATGATGCTCTTGACGTCGCTCTTGTTTTCATAATCCGCACCCAAACCGAAGGGGCTTGTTGTATTCGACATAATTACTTCTCCTCCTTGGATTTGATCGCGCCAAATTTACACATGCACTCACACTGTCCGCAGCCGACGCACTGGGTCTCATCGATCAGGATGCTGCCCGCCCGGACGCTGATTGCCGGACAGCCGATTTTGAGACACATTTTGCACTTCTTGCAGGTCTCCTGGTCAATGTGCAGCGGCGGGTTGTGTTTGACTCGTTTCAGCAGCGCGCAGGCGCGGCGGGAGATGATAACCGAAGGCTCCTCGGTCTCGAGCTCTTCTTTGATGCCCGCATAGGTGGCGTCGATGTCATAGGGGTCAACCACTTTAACCCGTTTGATGCCGACCGCCCTCACAAGCGCCTCGAGGTCGACCGCGGAGGTCGGGTCGCCCTTGATGGTGTAGCCGGTCGTCGGGTTTTCCTGGTGCCCGGTCATGCCGGTAATCGAGTTGTCCATAATGATGACAACCGCGTTGCCTTGGTTGTAGGCGATGTCAATAAGGCCGGTAATCCCCGAGTGGATGAAAGTTGAGTCGCCGATGACCGCAACCGCCTTCTTGCCCTTTTCAACGCCCGCTCCCTTGTTGTAGCCGTGCACGCCGGAGATTGACGCGCCCATGCAGACGCACAGGTCGATCGCCTGGAGAGGAGCCGCCGCGCCAAGGGTGTAGCAGCCGATGTCGCCGCTGACGTAAACGCCGAGCTTTTTGAGGGAGTAGAACACTCCGCGATGGGGGCAGCCCGCGCACATGACGGGAGGACGGCCGGGGATTGGCTCATCGAGTGTGTAGGTGTCTGGGGAGATGCCGAGGATTTTTTCTTTGATAATGGTCTGGGAGTACTCTCCACAGAACGAAAACGTCTCTTTGCCGATGACGTTTATGCCGTGTTTTTTACAGTGGGTTTCGATGAAGTCATCGAGCTCCTCAAAGACGAACACCTTTTCACAGTTGGCGGCAAACTCCTTGAGGAGGTTGACCGGCATCGGATAGGCCAAGCCGAGCTTGAGAATATTGACGTTGTCGCCCAGCGCCTCCTTGGCATAGTTGTAAGATGTACCCGAGGTGATGACACCAATTTTGGAGCCGTTGTCCTCCACCCGGTTGAGATCGGTCGTCTCGGCGAATTCGGTGAGGTCGAGCAGCCGCTGTTCCACCACCACATGCCGCTTAACCGCCATGGCCGGCATCATGACATTCTTGGGGATGTTCTTCTCATACGGTCTATCCGCCACTTCGAGCCGTTCGCTCAGGGAGCAGAGGCTGCGGGAGTGGGAGACGCGGGTGGAAAGCCGCAGGATGACCGGGGTGTCAAACCGCTCGGAGATCTCAAAGGCAAGCTTAGTGAACAGCAGGCATTCGGCTGAGTTGGACGGCTCGAGCATCGGGACTTTGGAGCCCTTTGCGTGGTTGCGGCTGTCCTGCTCATTCTGAGACGAGTGCATGCCGGGATCGTCCGCCACCGCAATCACAAGACCGGCGTTGACGCCAATGTAGGACAGGGTGTACAGCGGGTCAGCCGCCACATTGAGGCCGACGTGCTTCATTGCGGTGAACGAGCGCTTGCCCGCCACCGATGCGCCGATCGCCACTTCAAGCGCCACCTTTTCGTTGGACGCCCACTCGCAGTAGAGTTCGTCATATTTCGCTGCGTATTCGGTGATCTCGGTACTCGGGGTGCCCGGATAACTCGATACAACCCCTACCCCGGCTTCATACAGCCCTCTGGCAACCGCTTCGTTGCCCAAAAGCAATTTTTTCATTCTTTGTTCCTCCAAAACGTGATTGATTCGGTGTGTTGGGGCTCT
>CBCSOX010000057.1:0-13323 GCA_965141735.1 uncultured Oscillospiraceae bacterium
CTCGACCTGCTGGATCGAAACTTCCTTGTCGGTTTTGTCCTGCTCGATTTGTGCTTTGGCTTTTTCAAGCTCGGTGCGCGCCGCAGTGATTTCTTCGGTCTGCCGCTGCAAGGTGTCGATCAAATCCTGGTCGTGTGAGGTGATCCGTTTGATGTATTCCAGGTTGGAGAGAAAGTCCCCAAAGCTCTTTGAGCTGAGCAGGACGTCAAGGGTGGATGTCTGCCCTGCCATATAGGATGCCCGAATACGCTTTTTTAATAACGAAGTGGTATCCTCTTTTTGGGAAACTTTTTGCTCGATTTCGATTGTTTTGGCTTCGATACTGTCCTGTGTGGTCAGTATCTGGTTGTCAAGCTGTGCAATCTGAGCATTGCCGTCGCTGATTTCGGTGTTAAGAGAGCTAATCTGCCCCTGATAAGAGGCCAAATCCTCGTTGAGCTCCGCAATCTGTTGATCCAATAGCTTTTGAACCTCTGCCTCTTTGCCCTGTTGCTGTTGCAGGCTGTCGAGCTTTTCATTGAGCTCGTTGAGCCGCTGCTGATAATCCTCTGCCGTTGTCCGCGCAGAAGCGGGCAAACAGACAGCCAGACTCAAAGCCACCGCAAGGGCGGCGCTCAACAGCCGGATTGCTGCGCGTTTTCGCATCCCAAACACCTCCTGGTATTGCGTGGGCTTATCTGGAAAGGTAATCGAGGGGATTCACTAGCCTTCCCACTCTCAATTCAAAGTGAAGATGGTTGCCCGGGTTTCCGAATACCCGGCCGGTGTGCCCCACCTGTGCGATGTGCTGTCCCTGGGTGACATAAGACCCGTTGGGCACATCCACGCTGGAACAGTGGGCATACAGAGAGGTGGAGCCGTCGTCGTGGTAGATCATGAGGTATTTGCCGTAGCTCCAATAGCTTCCACCCCGGCCATCAGGCCAGGCTTCCACCCTGCCCGATTTCGTGGCAACGATTGAAGTCCCCTCGGGTGCGGGGATGTCGATACCGGTGTGACCGTTTTGCCCAAAATACGTGCTCAGATGGGTGTGACCGGGCAGCGGCCAGAGGAACCCACTTGAGGAGATGTCGGAATCGCCCGGATTTGGTGCTCCGCCGCCTCCGTTGTTGACCTGATCCTGATGCTCCTGGGACTTGCGGTCGAGTTCCGCCTGAGCCTGCCTCAGCTGCTCGAGCTCCTGTTGGCTTTCTGTATACTGCTGACTGATCTCAGAAATATCCCGGTTGTTCTGTTCGAGCTTTTCTTTGACCATATTCACCGTTTCCTGCTGGCTGTTGAGCGCAGCCGTGAGTTCGGCGCGCTTTTTCTTGGTCAGCTCCACAGAGACTTGCTGCGCCTCTTTTTTCTGCAGCAGCTCCTGTTTGCTCCGGTCAAGATCAGCGCGCACCGCATCGATCTCTTCCATCTGCCGGACAAGGGTATCGACCAGTTCGCGATCGTGCGTGGCGACACGCTGCGCGTACTCGTAGACGGTGAGAAAATTCCCAAAGGAATCCGCGCTGAGCAGCAGCTCGAGGGTTGTCGTCTGGCCTGACATGTAGGATGCGCGCATCCGCTCCTTGAGCAGGCGGGATGTCTCTTGCTTTTCCGCCTCTTTTGCTCGAGTTCGGCGCCTTTTGCGTCAATTTCACCCTGTTTTTGGTTCATCTGGGTTTCGAGCTGAGCGATTTCCGTCTCTTTGTCACTGATTTCATCGTTGAGCGAATCGATCTCCGTTTGGTCCGCATCGATTTTTTCATTCATCGTTTCGATCTGTGCGTCGAGGGTCTTTTGATATTCCTCTTTTTCGTCTAAGTTATTTTGTTTGTCGCGCAGTTGTGATTCGTACCGATCTATTTTTTGTTGCAGCTCCTCTGGAGAAAGCTTTTCTGCTCCAGCCTTGCATGGAAGCACAATAGCTGCCACCATTGAAAGTGAGAGCAGCGCTGCAAGGACGCGGCTGCGATTTTGTCTATGTCCCATTGGATGTATCCTCCCGAAAATCTTAACAGATTAACGAAGATAACTCTGAGGATCTACCCGTCCGCCGTTGCGGTACAGTTCAATATGAAGGTGATTGCCGAATGAATTGCCTGTGTTGCCCACGCCGGCGATCTTCTGCCCCTGTGAGACCTGCTGGCCCACACTGACATTGAGGCTGTTGCAGTGGGCGTACAGCGAAAGCTCGCCGTTGCCGTGGTCAATAATCAGGTATTTGCCGTAGGTCCACCAGCCGTTTCCGTCTGTTCTGCCGTTGGGATAAGCTTCTTTGACAACGCCAGCTTTCACCGCGACAATGGGGGTGTTGACCGGAGCGGGAATGTCGATTCCGGTGTGCGCCAGCCCTTTGTAGCCCTGACTGATGTAGGTGTGGCCCGGAACCGGCCAGACAAAACCATAGCTGTTGGAATTGCCCGCGTTGTTATTCCCATTGTTTCCTCCGCCCGACGGCTGGCTGCTGGTGTTATTGTTGTTGCCGTTCGAGTTGTTTCCGCCTGAGGAGTTGTTCGAGGAATTTCCACCCGTATTCCCGCCGGAATTCGGTTTGGAGGAACTGCTTGCAGGGGGCGTTGAGTTCATGCTTTCCCTGGACATCTGCTCCAAATCCGCCTGCATTGATTTGAGTTCTTCCAGCGAGGCCTCGTACTCCTGGTTCATCTGCCCGAGTTCGCGGTTGTTGTCCTTGAGCTTTTGCTGCAGACTGCTCCGGGTGGCCTGCTGGCCCTGCTGTGTTTCCGTCAGCTCCGCCTTTTTTGCCTCGACCTCCTGGATCGACTGCTGCATCGAGGCCTTTTCGCCCTCCTGCTCGCTCTTTGCCTGTTCCACTTCAGCGCGCGCCGCTTCGAGTTCCTGCACCTGGCTCATATAGGTCTCGGCAAGCTTGCGGTCGTGTGTAGTGATCCGCTTCATGTACTCGTAATTGGAGAGGAATTTTCCAAAGTCCTCTGAGCTCAGAAGCATTTCCAGTGTGGAGGCCTGACCCGCCATGTAGGAGGCGCGAATGCGCTCCTTGAGCTGGTCAACTGTTTTTTGTTTTTCCTCCTCCTTGCAGGCGATGTCGGCGTTTTTCGCATCAATATCCACCTGTTTGGCGTTGATCTGTGCCTCGAGTTCTGCAATTTGGGCGGTTTTTGCACTGATTTCGTTGTTGAGTACGTTGATCTTTGCCTGATCGGCGTCAATCTTTTCATTCATCACAGCGATCTGTGCGTCGAGCGTTTTGTTGTATTCCTCTTTCTGGCTGATGTCGTTGGCTTTTTCATTCAGTATCTTTTCATAATTCGCAATTTGATCTTCAAGTTTTCTTTCGTCCGTTGTTTTGGCTGCTCCAACCGGCAACGCACCGCTCATCGTGAACACGAGCGCGGCGCAGAGCGCGGCGGCAACCAGTTTATTTCCCCTTTTTTTGAAATCCATTACTTCCTCCTACGAGCGACTTTCCTACACTTTCAGGTGCTGGCGCAGGCTGAGTACACTGCCTGCGGCGCCGGTGGCGATCCCCGCGAGGACAAACCAGATGGCGAGCCTGAACGCAACATTTTTGAATGGAATAATGCTCTGATACATCGACTGCAAAAAGACAGAGGCATTTCCCATTAGCGCATTGAGTACCGAAGCGTATCCGAGCCAGATGACCACAAAGGCGATGACTGCTGAAATCAGGCCTAAAATCATCCCTTCAAATAGAAAGGGAACTCGGATAAAATTGTTTGTCGCTCCCACCTGCTTCATAATACCGATTTCGGTTCGGCGGGAAAAAACAGTCGCACGGATGGTGTTGGCAATGATGACGAGTGAAACAACAACCAGCACCAGGGTACAGCCGATGCCAAACGCGGTCACCGTGTTTTTCAGGCTGTGAATGGTGTCGGCGACGTTGGTGGGCGCTTTACAGCTTTCGAAGATGCTGAAATTCTTCGCAGTGTCAAGCACCTGGTCGATGCCTCCCAGATCGTTTGCAGAGACGCGGAAGGAGGCGGGCAGGAAATTGTCGTCGGCGATCCCCTCAAGAAGGGCCGGGTCGCCGAGCTGCTGTTTGTACTCGGCGAGCGCCTGCTCCTTGTCTATGTAGTCCACTGACTGCACCTGGTCCATCCCCTCGAGTGCATCGCGCATTTGCTGAATCTGCTCATCCGTTGCGTCATCTTTGATGAAAATCACGATGTCGCTCTGCTGTTCCACAAAGCCGATCATGCTGTCTATATTCGCGGTAAAAAGCACCGCAAATCCCACTAACAATAGGCAGGCAGTCAAAACGCCAATCGATGCAAACGACATCAGCCGGTTGGTCCAGACGTTTTTGAGCCCCTCCTTGGATAGATATTTCAGACTACTGCCCCTCATCGAATCCTCCTATCACCTCATCGAAGGCGATTGCGCCGTTTTCGATGCTGACGACCCTGCCCCCGACGTGGCGGACAAGCTCGTGTTCATGTGTAACCATCATGATCGTCGTACCGCAGTATTTGTTGATATCCTTGAGCAGCTCGACAATCTGCAGCGAAAGACCGGGGTCAATGTTACCGGTCGGTTCGTCTGCAATGATAAAAGGCGGATCGGTCGCAAGCGCGCGGGCGATCGCCACCCTCTGCTGCTCTCCGCCTGAGAGCTGGCTGGGCAGGGACTTCGCCTTGTCTCCGAGATCCACGAGGTTCAGGACATAGGGGACGCGGTTGCGGATAAATTTGTTGGAATGGTTGGTGACCCGCAGCACAAACGCCACATTGTCGAACACATTCATGTTGGGAATCAGGCGGAAATCCTGAAACACCATGCCGAGCGAACGGCGAAAATACGGCACCTGGTTCTTGCGCAGCCGGCTCAGGTTGTAGCCGTTGACAATCACCGTGCCGGAAGTGGCGACGTTTTCCCGGGTGAGCAGCTTCAAAAGCGAACTTTTGCCCGCCCCCGAGTGGCCCACAACAAAGACAAATTCCCCTTTGTCAATATGCAGGGTGATGTTATGTAGCGCTGGATTGCCGTTTGTGTAGGCAAACGACACGTTATTCAAGTCTATCATATGGGTAACTCCCTCACAAGCATTTATTATGGCGCGCCCGAAACAACCCAAGCGCGCCGTAAACACTTTCCCTATTCTCAACCCAAATGTTCTTGATTCAAATTAGAGTTTCGCAGGATTGGCGGTCAGGTATTTCTTAACCATCAGTGCAATTTTAAAGACAATTGCGTGGTCAAACTCCCTTAAATCAAGGCCGGTGAGTTTTTTAATTTTCTCCAGGCGGTACACAAGCGTGTTGCGGTGGACAAAAAGCTTGCGCGACGTTTCGGAGACGTTCAGATTGTTTTCAAAGAATTTTTGTATGGTAAACAGGGTTTCCTGGTCGAGCGATTCTATGGAACCCCGTTTGAAGACCTCTCTTAAGAAGGTTTCGCAGAGTGTTGTCGGCAGTTGGTAGATCAGGCGCGCGATCCCGAGGTTGTCGTAGCTGATGATGACCTTATCTGTGTCGAACACTTTGCCGACCTCGAGAGCGACCTGCGCTTCCTTAAAGGAGCGGGCGAGATCCCGTACGCCGACAACAGCTGTGCCGATTCCGACCACAGCGCGGGTGTAAAATTCACTTGAAAGGGTGTCAACGATCGAACGGGCGAGTTTTTCCAGGTCTTTTGTCTCGATGCCCGCCCGGATTTCTTTGATCAAAACGATGTCGTTCTCGCTGATGTTAAACACAAAGTCCTTTTGTTTGTCTGGGAAAAGGTTTTGAATGACGTCGTAAGCAGAGACGTCGTTGGACGAGAGGATGCGGATGAGCAGCGCAACGCGGCTGACGTCGGTGTTGAAATGGAGCTCTCTCGCCTTGATATAAATGTCGCCCGGAAGGATGTTGTCGAGCACAACATTTTTGATAAAGTTGTTGCGGTCATATTTCTCGTCGTAATACTGTTTGATGCTGGAGAGGGTAATCGCCAGGATCTGCGCATATTTGGACGCAGTTTCGTCAACGCCCTCCACAAAAACTGCATAGTCCGGCTTCATGGTAGAGCCGAAGGGCTTATAGGTATAACCGTCCCGCACAAACACCTCGTGGGAATCCGCAAGATCGAGTGAGATAAACTCGTTGTAAGCCCCAATTTTGGAGAGCTCGCTGCAAGCGATAATCGTTGCCGAATCGTCCACAACGCCGATGACGCGGTCAATCGTATCCCTCATTTGGTGCACAACACCCTGGAAAAGTCTGTTTGACATAATGATTCTCCTTTGTTAAAAAAATTTTCGCTGCTTTTTTGTTTTCAGAACCTATCGACAAACGCCGCAGAGAATTTTAACAAGAGCGTTGCGCTAAACTATTACAAATTGTAACATATTTCGCCTGCTGTTATGTTAAGAAATTATGAAATCACAACGCGAAAATCTTTACGGTTTTGCGAAAAAACCGCATCTAGCGCTCCCTCGGCGGTTGGGCCGTCTCTATTCAGCTAGAGCATGAAACAATCTGACGGAAATAATTCGTTAAATTTGGTTACGTTTCAGTTACAAATTGGTTATGTCTCCAAATTATGCCGTCATTATGTTCAAATTAGCTGAAAATTTATGTGCAACAATGACATAATAGCACTTTTGAAAAACTTTGTCAACAGACTAAATGCCAATTTGCTGGTATTTTTCTCTTTTCATCCCTTCTTTTTTGTGGACTACAGCAAACTGGTACTGGCAAAATCACGAAAATGGCGCTGCCCGGCAGGTTTCGCCGGACAGCGCGCGCTCTCCTCATTTGTAACAATTTCTTGATTTTTGATTACAATTTTGTTGAGCCAGGGCAGGTGTGTACCACCCTGCTCAAGCTGTAGCGCTCGATTCGGTCCTTTCCATTTGCCTTGGCGCGGTAGAGCGCGACATCAGCATTTTTGACCACCTCTTGAAACGAGGAGAACTCTTCGATTCGCTCCACCTGGGCAAGTCCGACACTCACCGTCACGTGGGTGTTCTCCCCAAAGGCAGCCGGCATCGGGCACTGCCGAATCTTTTGAATCAGATTTTCCGCGTGCTTCTGCGCACCCCGCGCATCCTCCCCCGCCAGCACAGCAATGAATTCCTCGCCGCCAAAGCGGGCGATAAACAGGTCATGGTTCATCATGTAGTCGAGCATCACCTGGCCGATTTTTGAGAGGCATTCGTCCCCCGCAAGGTGGCCGTAAGTATCGTTGTAGTTTTTGAAATCGTCAATGTCAAAGATAAAAACGGAAAACGGCAGCGACTTACGTGCGCTTTCTTTAAATTTATAGGCGATAAAATCGTTGAAACAGCGCCGGTTGGGCAGCCCAGTCATCTCGTCCAAATTGCTCGCATTTTTTAGCTGCAGCTTGCTTTCGTACTCCCGCAGGCGTAAATCAATGTTCCAAAACGACAAACAGATCCCAATAATCCACACTGTGGTTGCGCCAAACAGGTCATAGCTCACTGCCTCAGGGGATTTGAGGAGGAGAACCGCGATGCTAAACACAGCGTAGACCGTTGTCATCACCAGATTGATGACCCAAAACGGGAACAGATACAGCAGGTATACCGTGATGTAGAGGATGGGGAAAAAAATACCGGGCTGTTGCCGATAGGGGACAACGCTGATGAGAGTGATAAACATCATGATGGAGAGGATGAAGGCGATGCAGCTTCCCTGGGTCACTGCAAGGGAGTGCCGCCCTTGTTTTGCATACCAAAAGGCAAACAGAACAAAAACCGCGTGTATGAGTAAGAACACCTGGTAAATCAGATAGAGCTGCTGGTTCCGAAACATAAATGCAGTCACAACCGAATACCCAAATAACAGGACCAGCGCGCCCACACTCATTTTTTGCAGCATCGAGAGGTTGCTCTGGATAATATCCTCCCTGCACTCCTTCATCACAGCCGCGCTGCGTTTGTGAAAGTTCTTCCAATATTGTAACAGCATCTCATGTCCCCTCCTCAGATCTGATTTTATTGTATCTTATTCCGCTCCGTTGCGCAAGAAAAATGACAAAAAAACGGGCAGGAAAATTCCTGCCCGTATTCTTTCAAAGCAATCAAATCGCGCGTTCGCTTTTGCGGTCAAAGAAATATAATTGATTGAGCCCAACGGCGATGTCCATCTCATCCCCTGAGCGGATGCTGCACTCATCTGAAACATTGGCGGTGATCTCCTTGCCCCCGCAGAGCAGGTGCAAAAAACACCCTCTGTCGGTGATTTCAGAACTCTGTACCCGGGCATGGAGAATCCCGCAGGGTTCCCCCACGTCCTCCATCCGATCGGACATGTGCTCCGGACGGATTCCAAGTACAAAATCCTGGGGGAGCTGCTTTGTCCGCACAATTGGAAGGAACTGTTCGGCATCGCCGCTGCCGAACACAGCGCCGCACTGCCCATTGCGTTCTGCGAGGTGCGCTTCCACCGTGTTCATCGGGGGACGACCGAAAAAGCCCGCCACAAACAGGTTGACCGGATGGTTGTACAGCTCCTCCGGCGTGCCGACCTGCTGCAATTTTCCATCCTTCATCACAATCGTCGGGCGGCGGAAGGCGGTGACCTCCTCCTCATTGCTCGTCGCGTAAAGCACAGTGATGCCGAGCTTCGCGTGAATCCGCGCGAGTTCAATGCGAAGCTGCTTTTTCAGAACGCTCTCTGAGCTGCTCATCGCATCGTCGAACAGCAGCAGCTCGGGACGGCCCATTACGACCCGGGCAAGTGCCACCCGCTTTTGTTCAAACTCGGTGAGCTCCTGCGGCATGAGTTCCATGTACTCGCTGATCCCCATCGTGTCCACCGTCTCGGCAAGGCGGCGCTCGATTTGGGCAGCGTCCAGCCTGCGCTGTTTGCGCAGCCGGTAAGTGAGGTTTTCCGCAACTGTCATGTTGGGATACAGGGTGCTGTCTTCGAGAATCATCGCCACTTTGCGTTCCTGCGGCGCAAGATTGCCGACCGATTTGCCGTTAATGCAGATCTGCCCTTCCGAAACGTCCTCCAGCCCCGCGATCATCCGAAGAATGGTGGACTTTCCACAGTCAGCCGGCCCGGTGAGCACCATAAACGCGCCGTCATTGATTTCAAGGTTAAAATTTTGGATTGCAGTCATTGCATTGCCATATTTTTTTGTAACATTCTTTAACGAAATATTTGCCATGGCAGCCTCCTAAAATACGAGCTTATAAAATTGAGAACGTTTTGCCGCACTGCTTTTCGCCACTCTTCCGGAAGGCCTGCGAAGGGTAAAACAGACTCTCTTTTTCCATTCTTATCTCCTACTATAACAAACTTACCTCAAAAAGGAAACTGGTCAATTGGACAAACTTTAACTTTCAAATTAGAAAATTTGACTAATCTTCACCACCCTCCGTCAAACTGTTGGTTTTCATCTGAATTTTCTCCAAATTACTGGGGGAAATCGCAATGCAATCCCCCTCTTTGAGCGAGGGGTCCAACGCGAGGCCGCCGATTTTGGTCCGTTTGAGGGTGAGCACCTTGCACCCCACCGCTGCAAACATCCGCTTGATCTGGTGGTATCTCCCCTCCACAATTACAATTTCAACAAGTGGCTGCTCGCCGGCTCGTAAAACGGTTAGTTCAGCGGGCCGGCATTTTGTCCCGTCGCCCAGCACCACACCCTGGGCGAGGACCGAGAGCTCATTCTCCCCGATCGGCCCGTCCAGACCTGCCTCATAAGTCTTGGGCACATGGTGGCGGGGAGAGAGGATGTTGTGGGCAAATTCCCCGTCGTCGGTGATGAGCACGAAGCCAACCGTGTCCCGGTCGAGCCTCCCGGCCGGGAACAACCCCCGCCGCCGAAGCGCGGGGGGCACAAGGTCCAGCACGGTCCGGTGTACCTTGTCGTCCGTGGCACTCACCACCCCCTGCGGTTTGTTGAGCATCAGATAAAGGTGCTCCTGATAACCGTACACCCGCCCGTCCACCCGGATTTCATCCCCTTGCGGGTCAACCTTGAACTCCGCGGCCTTGACTGGAGTTCCGTTGACGAGCACCCGCCCTGCGCGCAGCATCTCCTTAGCCTGGCTGCGGGTCGCGATCGCTTGGGTGGAGAGGAATTTATCTATTCTGATTTTCACACTCGTTCTCCTTTTCACAAACAGGGCAAAGCCCCGGATTCAGTACCATTCTACCGAATCCGGGGCGCAAAGTCAATTGATGGAGGGAAAATGCATTTTTGAGCGGGGCGTTCAGCTCTTTTCAAATCCGTGCATAAATCCTCCCATTTCGGTGGAGCTGATATCCCCGCCGATGATCTTGTCATTGCAGGTCAGCAGATTTGCCCGCACACCTGTCTGGCCGTCGGGGTAATTGGTGACGGTGTAAGTCCACCGTTTGCACTTTTTGCCGCGGTAATCGGTCAGGTCAAATCCCTGCTTTTTTTGAATGTTGTTGTAGTTCTGGTAGACCTCGTTGAATTCGGTGGGAATCGCGACCTCGACAATTTCCGCAGGCTCGGTCTCCACTTCCCAGCCAAAGCTTTGCAGGTAGGCCACCCGCTCCTCATTGGTGGACGCGGCAAGGGAGGCCCCCGCCTTGGCGGAGGCAGCCGCCGTCCCCTGCCCGATCACAACGGCGGTACCGACCACCACCGCCAAAACCAGCACGCCGATCACTGCTGCGATTTTCCGACGGGACGCTTTAAATGACAGTACAAACATACCTCTCACCCTTTTTCCTAACAGTCTTGTAGTCATTACTATGCGCCCTGTAGCCGAAATAGTACGGTTTGACGAATCTAGTTTGCCTTTCCCTGCCTGATTAATGGGTTTTGGACTGTCTGTTTTGTTTTCCTGCCGCCTGTTTTTCACTGTCCGAAGAAACGTTCGACTCGTTAGAAAGCAAAAAACAACCTGATAAATCCGCTGGATCTCCCCCTCCTGTCGGGGACAGGCGGATCAGGCAGTCAGGCCTTTCTGGAATGCATCCGGTACTGTACAAGAGCAGTATTTCATGCACAATTCATCATGCAGTAGGCTGTGTCTCTCTGTTTCCCGCATCAACCGCACAGAATGTTTCGATGCATTTGTTCCCCCGTTCTCGGGCATCTGATCGGTAACTTTGGCTGAAATTGCTCCTCGGTCTGTACTGGCAAAGCGTTACCATCTCTGCGCAGAGAACTGCTCTGTGAAAGTCCGGCCCATTTTTTCCTCTGGCTGGCGGGTGTTTGACAGATTAGCACACAGCCTGCAAGCTGCGAATCTGGGTTGCAGGTGCACTTGAAGATCTTGTGCCGTCCCTACATCACTCGGTAGCCTAATGCATTCAGCGTCTCTTCCCAGGCAGACAGCCCGCATTCCCTTCCCGACCCATTTCCGGATCAACAGGCTTCCTGCCATGTGCGGAGAGTTGCCGCGCCAATGCTCCATCCTGTTTTTTCCCAGGCCTGTCGGGTGTTTGACACACCAGAGATAGGCCTGCAAGCTATGCATCCGAGCTGTAGAGTCTCTTGGTTCGATAATAGGGTGCTGTCTCTGCATCACTCAGCAGCCTGATGCATTCAATTTCTCTTCCCGGTCAAACAGCCCGCATTTCCTTCCTGGACCGGTTCCAAATCAACAGGGCTTCCTGTCGTTGTGGCAAGAGATGTCGCGTCAATGCCCCAGCCCGTTTTTTTCTCCGGGCTGGCGGGTATTTTACAAAGCAACGCACGGCCCACATGCGGAAAATACCGCAGTGAGCCGTGCGCAGGTAACAGTTGTAAGAGGGTTCTCCATCGGTTAGAACGGGACGGCCCGGCAGCAGCGGTCCAGCCGCCCTGCCTGGGTGTGTCGCCGCCTAAGTCCCCGGTTGGAGGAGCCGGGGAAAACCGAAATTGTCAAATTTATTCGCCCGCCTTCATGGCGTTGGCCTTGCTGATGACCGTTGCCTGCAGGCTGTCGGGGAGCTGCTCGTAGCGCGCAAACTCCATTTTAAAGCTGCCCGAGCCCTGAGTCATCTGGCGCAGCAGCATGGTGAAGTCCTGCATTTCCGCCATCGGAACCTCTGCCTCGATGACCGTCATGCCCTCTTCCTCAT
This sequence comes from uncultured Oscillospiraceae bacterium, assembly GCA_965141735.1. Lineage (GTDB taxonomy): Bacteria > Bacillota > Clostridia > Oscillospirales > Ruminococcaceae > Massilioclostridium. Next base: position 11,979 of record CBCSOX010000057.1, read on the forward strand.
CGCTCGGGCTCATGCCGAGCACCCGGCCGCGGCGCTTGTTGAGCTCGCCCATCATGTCGCCGGTGTTACTGTCCGGCACGAGGACATTGAGGGTGCAGATCGGTTCGAGGATAACAGGGGACGCCTGGGGGATGCCCTCGCGGTAGGCGATGCCCGCCGCAGTCTTAAACGCCATTTCGGAGGAGTCGACCGGGTGGTAGGAGCCGTCGACGAGGATCGCCTTGAGGCCGACTACCGGATAGCCGGCGAGGATGCCCTTCTGGGAACTGTCGCGCAGCCCCTTTTCGACTGCCGGGAAGAAGCCCTTCGGGACCGCGCCGCCAAAGACGCGCTCCTCAAAGACGAGGTCCTCCTCCATGCAGGGTTCAAATTCAATCCAGACGTGCCCGAACTGGCCGTGCCCGCCGGTCTGTTTTTTGTGTTTTCCCTCGACCTTTACTTTTTTGCGGATCGTCTCGCGGTAGGGAATCCGCAGGTCGGTGAGTTCGACGTCGACCCCGAATTTGCTCTTGAGCTTAGCCACCGCCACGTCGAGGTGCTGTTCGCCGAGACCGGTGAGCACCTGCTGCTTGGTCTCGGTGTTGTTGTGGTACCAGAGGGTGAGATCCTCCTGAAGGAGTTTTGTGATCGCGGCCGAAATCTTGCTCTCGTCCCCTTTGCCCTTGGCCTGGACAGCCATCGAATAGCAGGGTTCGGGGAACTCAGGCGGGTCGATCTTGACATCGGTGCCGCTGCACAGCGTGTCGCCGGTGTTGACGTTGAGCTTGGTCGCCGCGCCGATGTCGCCGGCGGTGATCTCCTTGGTGTCCTCCTGTTTTTTGCCCCGCAGGAACATCAGCTTGCCGATGCGCTCAGGTGCCCCAGTCGACATGTTGATGGGCTCCGACTCGGCGGAGAGCTTGCCGGAGAGCACTTTAAAGAAGGAGAGCTTGCCGAAGAACGGGTCGGCAATGGTTTTGACCACATAGGCGCACAGCGGGCCGTTGGGGTCACAGGGAAGCGGCTGCACCGCCTCGTTTGCGCTCGGCATGAGCTGGGTGATCCCTTCGAGCAGTACGGTGATGCCCTCGAGCGAGACGGCGGAACCGCAGAACACCGGGCAGATGCTGCCGTTTTTGATGCCCGCGTGGACGCCGCTGACAATCTCGTCGTGGGTGAACTGTTCGCCCGAGAAGTATTTTTCAAACATCTCCTCGTCGGTTTCAGCGACAGCTTCGCTAATCGCGGCGAGCAGGCCCTCGAGACGGTGCGCCATGTCGGGCATCGGCACCTCGGTGCGCTTGAAGTTGCCCTCATAGCGGTAGGCCTTCATGTTGATGAGGTCAACGTAGCATTCAATGGTGTG
>CBCSOX010000058.1:0-13061 GCA_965141735.1 uncultured Oscillospiraceae bacterium
CAGGGGAGCAGGGGGATCGGGCAGATCCGAGCAGTTTTTCCGTGTAGTGAGTTTTAATTTATTGAACGGGCAACTCAAATTTGATGGCCTCTTTGTTGTCATATATCTTTGGTTTAAAAATAAAGGTAATTGAGGGGCTTTCCACCGTGAGATTGTAAGCTTCCTGGGCAGTGGATTTTGCGCCGACCGGCGCCTTCTGCGCATGGGTCAGGCCGGTGAGGGGATGGGTGGTGCAGACGTTGCCGCCGCTGTCAATGACCTGGAAATAAGAGCTGAACAGATAGAGGTCATCCTCGCTGGCAGTGTTTTCATAGGTGTAATCGATGATGACAACCTCAGCGGGTGTTTCTTCGGCAAATCGGTTGCGTTTGTCCGTCCTGGTCACGCTGTTGATTGTCAGGGTGCCGATTGTCACCCCATCCTCTACAATTTCCACTGCTTCCCCGATTGTATGGGGTTTCTCCTCAGCGATTTCAGCTGATTTTAGTATCTGGTTTAAATCATTTGTGTAATCGTACCCACAATCGTCAGGAGTTGCCATGACCCAACCAAATACCCCTGTGGGGATATTGACAAGCAGGCAGTCCATTCGGGCGGGAAAACCGAGCCCTGTGGTCGAGAAGGAAAACCGGATCGCGGCATTTTCACCGATTGATGTCAGCTCGAGGCCCTCTACACCATCTGTCCCCTCAAAACCCTCTTCGATGGCATCTGCACAGGCATAAGCATTCAGTTTGTTGCTCAGATCAAAGTCTTTTTCTTCCGAGTACATTCCGACGAGCAGTTTTCCGCCTGAATCCGGACTGTAAAACAGAGACTGTTCGCCGTCCTGGCTTTTTTTCCACGAGGCGGGGACCTGATAGCTGACGCCAAAGAGTTCTTCGAGCTGGTTCGTCGCTTCGTCATAGTCGGATGTTTTGATTGCCTCGGCCTGGGAACTCGCCGCGCTGGAGGGCTGGGAGGATTGAGGGGACGAGGTGTCCCCCAAGTCCCTTGTGCACCCCGAGGCCAGTGTCACGCAGAGGCAGAACACGAGTAGAGAACTACAAATCTTTTTCACAGAAACCACACTCATTTTGTCGTATCATAGCATATTTTGACGGGTATTTCAACGAAAATTCCAAATTGTAATAGCTCTAGAAATTTATATTTAAATAAAATGACAAATAAATAATCCGGTTTTTGGTTGAATTGAGAGCATTCGGAAACCATGGAGATTGGTTTTTGCATTTTGGAAAACGCATCAAAAAGGGCGATATCCTCCCATTCTCTTGTGAGAATCCATTCGTTTTCCCTGTCCTGAAACAAGAATCCGGCCACCAGCGGGTCATCTGATTCACTGATCGCGGCATTGGTATAGGCCTGCTCCGGATTGTTCGCTCAAGTTTTGATGTAGAAACAAACGGTTTTTTTGTCTAAAACTGCCCGGTATTCATAAAAAAGTACTTGATTAAATAGTACTTTGCCGATATAATAGGGAATATATCATTTTAGCATGGGTGAGTTTCGTCAGGCGACTGGCAGCCTCCGCCCCGCAGACGGCTACCAGCCGCCTCGCTACCATAACAGTTGATGCCGCAGGGCATCTTGCAAGGAGTAATTTAGATGGGCTTAATAACCAAAAGCTTCGGCTCGTACAGCGATAAAGAGGTTAAACGCATTAAGCCGCTGATGCAGCGGGTGCTCGACCTCGAATCCAAATACAAGGCGATGAGCGAAAGCGAACTGAAAAACCAGACCAACATCCTCAAGGACCGCCTCAAAAACGGTGAGACTACCGACGATATCCTCCCCGACGCATTTGCCGTCTGCCGCGAAGCATCCGACCGTGTTCTCGGCATGCGCCACTTCCCCGTCCAGGTCATCGGCGGCATCGTCCTGCACCAGGGGCGCATCGCCGAAATGAAAACCGGTGAAGGTAAAACCCTTGTGGCGACCCTCCCGGCCTACTTAAACGGCCTGACCGGCAAAGGCGTGCACATCGTCACCGTCAACGACTACCTCGCAAAGCGCGACTCCGAGTGGATGGGCAAGGTGTACCGCTATCTCGGGCTCACCGTCGGCCTGATCATCCACGATCTCGACAACGACGACCGTCGCAAGGCCTATGCCGCGGACATCACCTACGGCACCAACAATGAACTCGGCTTTGACTACCTGCGCGATAACATGTGCATCTACAAAGAGCAGAAGGTTCAGAGAGAATTTAACTACGCCATCGTCGACGAGGTCGACTCGATCCTCATCGATGAAGCGAGAACCCCGCTGATCATTTCAGGCCAGGGGGATAAATCGACCGAACTCTACACCATCGCCGACGGCTTTGCCAAAACCTTAACGATGTACAAAGTCGCTGAGATGGACGAAAAAGAGGAGCACGACGACATTGAGGCCGACTACATCGTCGATGAAAAGGCGAAGACTGCAACCCTGACCCCGTTTGGCGTCAAAAAGGCGGAGAGCTATTTTAACGTCGAAAACCTCACCGATATGGAGAACATGACGCTGCTGCACCACATCAACCAGGCGATCAAGGCGCATGGCATCATGCACCGCGATACAGACTACGTCGTCAAAGACGGCGAGGTGCTCATCGTCGACGAATTCACCGGCCGTCTGATGATCGGCCGCCGCTACAACGAGGGCCTGCACCAGGCGATCGAGGCCAAGGAAGGCGTTAAGGTGGAGCGCGAGTCCAAGACCCTCGCGACCATCACCTTCCAGAACTTCTTCCGTCTTTACACCAAACTGTCCGGTATGACCGGTACTGCGATGACCGAGGAGAGTGAGTTCCGCGAGATCTACAAGCTCGACGTCGTCGAGATCCCGACCAACCGTCCGGTTCAGAGAAAAGACTATGACGACTCGGTGTACAAAACCGAAAACGGCAAGTTCCTCGCTGTGATCGAGCAGATTATCGAGAGCCACGAAAAGGGCCAGCCGGTCCTCGTCGGCACCATCAGCATTGAAAAATCCGAGCTGCTCAGCTCGATGCTCAAAAAGCGTGGCATTAAGCACTCAGTGCTCAACGCGAAGTACCATGAGCGGGAGGCGGAGATCGTCGCCCAGGCCGGTAAGCGGGGCGCGGTCACCATCGCGACCAACATGGCCGGACGTGGTACCGATATCATGCTCGGCGGTAACGCCGAGTTCATGGCAAAAGCCGAGATGCGCAAAAAGGGTTACTCCGAAGAGATGATCTACGAGGCGACCGCTTACGGCGAAACTGAGGATGAGGAAATCCTCGAAGCGCGCCAGACCTACAAAGAGCTCAACGAAAAGTATAAAAAAGAGATCGCGACCGAGGCCGAGCAGGTTCGGGAAGCGGGCGGCCTGTTCATTTTGGGCACCGAGCGCCACGACTCCCGCCGCATCGATAACCAGCTGCGCGGACGTGCCGGCCGTCAGGGCGACCCGGGCGCGAGCCGGTTTTACCTCTCGCTCGAGGATGACCTCATGCGCCTGTTTGGCGGCGAGCGGATTCAAAACCTTATGAACGCGCTTAAAATCGAAGAGGACCAGCCGATTGAGAACAAGATGCTCTCGAATTCGATTGAATCCGCCCAGCGTAAGGTGGAGGGACGCAACTTCAGCATCCGTAAGAACACCCTCCAGTTCGACGACGTCATGAACGCCCAGCGTGAGATCATCTACGGCCAGCGCGGCAAGGTGCTCAACGGGGAGAATCTCAAGGAGTACATCGCCCAGATGATGAGCGAGTGGGTCGGTGAGACAGTCGACCGTTACCTCAACGACGACGAGGTACACGACAACTGGAACATCGACGGACTGCGCGACTACTTCCTCAACATCCTCACCACAGAGGATGACCTCAAATACAGCGCCCATGAACTCAGTGAAGTCAACAAAGAGGAGATCAAGCAGGTTCTGCGCGACAAGGCGGTGGAAAAATACGCCGAAAAAGAATCCCTTATCGGTTCGGAGCACATGCGGGAGCTCGAGCGCGTCATCATGCTGCGTGTGGTTGACACCAAGTGGATGGACCACATCGACGCGATGGACGAACTTCGCCGCGGCATGCACCTGCGTGCTTACGGCCAGCGTGACCCGATCGTCGAATACCGCCTCGAAGGCTTTGACATGTTCGATGAGATGATCGCTTCGATCAAGGAGGACACCGTCCGGATGCTGCTCACCATCCGCATCCGCACTGAAGAAGAGCCCAAACGCGAACAGGTGGCGAAACCGACCGCGATGTCGGGCGGCGGGGATGACACCCTGCGCAAAGAGCCGGTCAAGAACAAGAAAAAAGTCGGCCGCAACGATCCCTGTCCCTGCGGCAGCGGCAAAAAATATAAAAAGTGCTGTGGAGCGAACGACGACTCCATCTAATAAAATATCCGCCCTGTTCTCCAACGGGGCGGATATTTTTTATCAGGCTTCTGCGCTAGTCGCGTGTTTGAAAAGAGCAAAAAATGAAACAAGGCTTTTCAACTGCGCAACTGTTTGTGAGCCGTACAGCGGAAAAGAGAGTACACATCAGGGGGACGCTGCCATGTCAGAGCAAAATGATGTCACAAATTGCAGCACACAGAGCCTGGTCCTTTGGGACATAATACAGGGCACGCGGTAGTACAAGGGATTTGACTGAAGCTGAAATTCCCCGCCTGTGGGAGAATCTTTCTTACAGTCTGCTCGGAAAGAATCCTCCTGTAGAACCGGGAAAGAAAACTAAGGATTGGACAAAACGGTTCAGGCCGTAAAATTGTCACAAAGGAAAGGTGCTGGGGGCAATTCGATTGCCAGGAGTGTTGTCGATCCGGCCGATTGTCCCGGCAACAGGCCTCCTGCTTCAGCAGGTCAGCAGGTCAGCACAAAGCGCCGCCTCCCCTTCTGGGGAGGCGGCGCTTTGTGCTTCATCCTCTATTTGCTGTTGGTTCGTCCCAATATATAGTCCACTGAGGTGTTGTAGTAGTCGGCCAGTGTGATGAGGTGGTGAGCCGGAATCTCTGAAAAACCGGTTTCCCAGCGGCTATACTGCCGTTCTGACGTTGCGAGTAGCTGGGCGATATCCCGTTGCAGCAAATCCTTGTCCTCTCGTAAATCCCTCAATCGTTGATAACGGTACATGCTCAATCCTTACTTTACTACTAGAAAATACTAAATAATACAATTTTATTCCAATATTACTATTATAATACAAGATTGGAATGTGATGTTGACAGCGGTACAATATTGTGCTATCCTGTTTTTATGGTACAAAAATGTACTCCAAATTGTGAAAAAATAGTCAAAGAGGTGAGGAAATGTACCACAGAATTAAGGAACTGCGGCTCAGCAAAGGATTGACACAAAAACGGCTGGCTGAAGTTCTCCACGTTAGTCAGGCGACTTACTCAAAATATGAAACCGGAGAACGAGATCTTACAGCGGCTGCGCTGCTTCGGCTTGCCCGTTTTTATCAGACGAGCACCGACTTTATTCTGGACAAAACCGACCACCCCAATCCTTGGTCTTGAGCAGCGAACTGGGGGTACGACCCAATTCAAAAAGGCACCCGGCCACTCGTCAGGCCGGATGCCTTTTTTATTGCTCTTTGCCCTCTTTCCGTTTAACCCGCAGGAGAGGTGCGGGAATCCGCTACGCACTTGAGTCGGAACCAGCGGAGCGACTTGGTAAACAAAACGATCAAATCTCTTAAAAAAGGAAAAAACAAAAGTGCGTCTTGGAACGGTTGCGGGTGACAGGACCGGCAAAAGGATGGGCAGGGCACCGCGTAACAAAGGTCGGGCGTGCAGACGCTGCTCACCGCTGTTCCCCAAGCGGCCTGCGCCGTTTCAGCGCGAGGAATATCGCATTGATGACCGGGACGAGCAGGCTCAGGCCCACTGCGGTGAGCAGCTGGGGCTGGGTGAGGGGGACAGTGCGCAGCACTGCGTTGAGCGGGGCAAAATAGATGCCCGCAAAGGTGACGCAGGCGGAGAAGAGCACAGCGAGGATGAGCTTGATGTTGTTAAAGTACGGAATGGTAAAGATCGATTTGGTTTCGCTCTTGCACTCAAAGACATGGATGAGCTGGGTGAGCACGAGGGTTAAAAACGCCCCGGTGCGCGCCGCATCGACACTCAGGCTCATGCGGAAGATGAGGATGAACACAGCGAGGGTGGTAAACCCGATGAGCACGCCGCGAAAGACAATGGTGTGCACCAGCCCCCCTGAAAAGACACTCTCATCCGCCCTGCGCGGTTTGCGCTTCATGGTGTTGTCCTCCGCAGGCTCGAGGCCGAGTGCGATGGCTGGAAGCCCGTCGGTGACGAGGTTGATGAGCAAAATCTGCATGGGCAGCAGCACGACCGGCATCCCCATGATCATGCCGGCGAACATTGTCATCACCTCACCGATGTTGCAGGAGAGCAGGTAGCGGATGAATTTGCGGATGTTGCTGTAGATCACCCTGCCTTCCTCGATTGCGGCCACCAGGGTTGCAAAATTGTCGTCCATGAGGATGACGTCGGCGGCCTGTTTGGTGACGTCGCTGCCGGTGATCCCCATGGAGACCCCGATGTCCGCCTCCTTGATGGCGGGGGCGTCGTTGACTCCATCCCCCGTCATTGCCACGATGTGGCCTCTGCGCTTGAGCGCGCGGACAATTTTGAGCTTGTGGCTGGGGCTGACCCGGGCAAAGACGGTGACCTTGTTGACAATTTTGGCAAATTCGTCGTCGCTCATTCGGTCAATTTCGGCGCCGGTCATGCAGAGGTTGCCCTCCCGGAAAATACCGATCTGTTTGGCGACGGCGCAGGCGGTGAGCTTGTGGTCGCCGGTGATCATCACCGTTTTGACCCCTGCGCGGTGACAGGTCTGCACCGCTTTTTTCGCCTGTTTGCGGGGCGGGTCGATCATGCCGAGCAGGCCGAGGAAAACGAGGTCGCTCTCCTTGGCATCGCCGCCTGTCAGTTCCCGCATCGCTACACCGAGCACCCGCATGCCCCCTGCCGCCATCTCCTCGTTTGCGTGGTCGATCTGGCGGATGTGGTGTTCACCGAGTTTGGCTGTTCCGCTGTGGGTGTGGATATAGCCGCATTTTTTGATGAGCACGTCGTAAGCGCCTTTGGTGAAGATAAACCTCCTGCCGCTGCGGTTTTTGACGATGACCGACATGCATTTGCGGGTGGAGTCAAACGGAATCTCATCCACCTTTGTGTATTCGTCCGCGAGCAAATCGGTAGTCATCCCCGCCTTGGCCCCCGCGATGAGCAGGGCGATTTCGGTGGGCTCGCCGACCGCGCCCCAGCTCCCCTTGGAGCGGTTTCGGGTGCGGTCGCGCAGATCCTGATTGGTCGGTCCAGTCAACTGGGCATTGTTGCACACCACCGCGACCTCGAGCAGGCTTTTGACTGCGGGCATGAGGTTCACGTTGATCCGTTCCCCTGCGAGGAGAAACGAGCCCGCCTTTTGATAGCCGTTGCCCTCGACCTCAAGGCGGTCGTCTAAGGTGAAGATCTGTTTAACGGTCATCTTGTTTTCAGTCAGCGTGCCGGTTTTATCCGAGCAGATGACGCTTGCGCACCCCAGGGTTTCGACTGCGTGCAGTTTGCGGATGAGCGCTTTCCTGCGCACCATTCGCTTGACGGCGAGGGCGAGCGCAATGGTGACGATTGCAGCCAGCCCCTCTGGAACAGCGGCTACAGCGAGGGAGACGCCGGTGATGATCATCTGGATGAGCGGTTCGCCTCGCAGCAGCCCGGCGATCATGATAATCGCAGCGATGGCAAGGCAGCCGACTGCAATGTATTTTCCGAGTTCATCCAGCCGTTTTTGCAGCGGGGTGGGCTGCTCCTCAATTTCGTCGAGCATGTCGGCGATTTTGCCCATCTGGGTGTTCATCCCGGTTGCAATGACCCGCGCTTTGCCGTGGCCTTTGGTGATCGAGGTGCCCATATAAAGGATGTTCGGCTTGTTCGGTTCGTTTGTCTCGCTGGCGGAGGGATCCTCCAACTTGCTCGCCGGCACCGATTCCCCGGTGAGAATCGCCTCGTCCGCCTGCATACAGACTGATTCAAGCAGCACTGCGTCCGCGGGAACCCGGTCGCCCGCCTCCACGAGGATGAGGTCGCCCCGCACAAGCCCGGTGGTGTCGAGCTCGGTGAGCTGGCCGTCGCGGTAGACCTTGGCGGTGGGAGCGGACATATTTTTGAGCGCTTCAATCGTCTTTTCCGTCTTGTATTCCTGCGCGAACCCCATGACCGCGTTGGCGAGCACGATGATTGCAATCGCAATCGCCTCGGTGATTTCCCCCATAAAAACAGAGGCCGCGGTGGAGACGAGCAGGATCATGACGAGAAAATCCTTGAATTGGTCGGTGAACAGCTTGAGCGCGCTGACCTTTTTTTTGCCCTTGAGCTGGTTGGGGCCTTCGGCAGCGAGCCGCTCCTGCGCCTGCTTGGCGGTGAGCCCGCCCTTTCCGGTTGGCGGCAGCGGCTGGCCGGCCGAGTAATCCTGTTTCACAATTTCCATGAGCTTCAAATCAATCGTCCCCCGTTTTCAAAAAAATTCTGCTAGTCCATAGATATGAGGGGAATGCGCCGCTTAGACCTCATTGCTGTATCGCACAAGCTTCTGGGCAATACTGGAGTGAAAAATAGAAGAATTAGCCGAAAAATTAAATTTTTTGCAGGGATTTCTTGACTTTTTTGAAACACGGGAATAAAATGAAAATTAGGTGTAACCGTTTGAGGCGGTTTGCACAGGACAGTCTGTAAACAAGAAGGGAGAATGTCAATGAAATTGAAAAAGTTCCTCTCCGCTGTCGCGGCTGCGACCGCAGTGCTGATGACGGCTTCGGTCACTGCGACCGCCTGCACCGGTGTCTACGTCGGCAAAGACGTTTCGGCGACCGGCTACGCCTATGTCGGCCGTTCGGAAGACATCGGCAAGCGCTACGACAAAATTTTCACCGTGCATCCGGCGGAGGATCACAAACCCGGCTCCATGTATCCCACCCTGCAGGGCTTCACCATGCCCTATCCGGCGCACACCTACCGCTATACCATGGCTAAGGACACGCCGCTCATGGAGAACAGCCCGCCCAACGATGAGGAGACCTTTGCCGAGGCCGGCATGAACGAAAACGGCGTCGCGCTCTCCGCAACCGTCACCATCAACGCCAATTCCAACGCGAGAAAAGCGGACCCCTATGTCCGCAAAGTGCAGGAGAGCACCGGCTCGGCCGGCATCAGCGAAATTTCGCTCGGCACCATTCTGCTGTCCCAGGCGACCTCCGCGCGCCATGCGGCGGAGCTGCTCGCAGACATCATCGACACCTACGGCTCCTACGAGAGCAACTCGCTGCTCTTTGCCGACGCCAACGAAACCTGGTATTTTGAGCAGCTCGCCGGCCACCAGTACGCGGCGATCAAAATGCCTGACGACAAGGTTGCCGTCATGCCCAACATGACGCTGCTCGGCGCAATCGATGTCACCGACACCGAAAACGTCATCGCTTCCCCCAACCTCGTTTCCCTTGCGGAGGAAAACGGATTCCTCCAGACCGATGAAAACGGCAACATCGACGTGGCCAAGACCTACGGCAACGGCCTCAACTGGAAAAACGACGGCCCGGGTCAGCTCACCCGATACTACCAGGGCATGTATTTCTTCAACAAAAAGCTCGCCGAAACCCTCAACATCAATGCGGGAGAGGGCGAATCCTTTGGTCCGATCGGCCTGCTCTTCAGCCCGGACCACAAGGTCACCGCGCTCGAGGCCATGCAGCTGCTCGGCTACCGCGGCGAGGGTTCAGCCTATGACTCGAGCAAGGATTCGAGCATTTACGCCGTTGGAAACAACAACCAGGCGGAGTGCCACATCTTTGAGATGCGCCCCGACGTCGCCAGCCAACTCAGCGTGCAGTGGCTCGCCATGTCCCGCGCCGAGTTCTCCCTCTACATCCCGACCTTTGCAAGCCTGATTACCGAGACCAACGACCTGTATCACAGCGAGTCGCTCTCCTATGTGGAGGATTCCCTTTACTGGGCGTTCTGTGAGCTCGCCGACACCTGCGACAACGACCGCGACCGCTACGGCGTCAACGTGCGCAAGTTCTGGGCCGCTTATCAGGAAAAACTGATTGAGCAGCAGAATGCGGTCAGTGAGCAGATGGACAAGATCTACGACTATGACACCAAGCTCGCCGAGCAGAAGGCGACTGAACTCGGCAAAGCAGTTGCCGAGGAAGCGTTCGGCTACGCAGACGGAATGCTCAAAGAGCTGCAGGCGTTTATCGCGAGCGGTGACGAGGGCGTCTTCATGCCCACTGATCTCACCGAAGGCAAACTCCCAACCTACTCGTTTGACATGGTGGGCGGGACCGGTCTGCCGAGCGACGAGATGATCCGCCCCCACAAGCTTTTGAAAGATGTCATCAACTACGCTGTTGAGGCAAAAGCAACCGATGAGTATAAAAACGCCATCCCCAGCGTGCAGGCAAGTTTTGACCAGGCGCTCGCCGATGCACAGGCAGTGGATGCCAACATCAACGCGACCTTGGAAGAGGTGAACAACGCCTGGATCACCCTTATGAACGAGATTCACAAGCTGGGCTTCCAGAAGGGCGACAAGTCTGAGCTGCAAACCGCTTATGACACCGCCGCCGCTCTCGACCTCGACGTCTATGAGGACGGCCCCGCAAAGGATAACTTTGTCCTTGCCCTGGCAAACGCAAAAACTGTTTTGGATGACGAGGACGCCCTCCAGAATGAAATCGACCGCGCCAAAGAGGAGCTCCTGCTCGCACAGGAACAGCTCGTCATCGCGGTTGTCGACAAGACTGAGCTCAAGAAACTCATCGACTATGCCGACACCTATCTTGAAGAGGACTACCTCCCCGCCGGCTGGCCGGAATTCCAGGAGGCTCTCAAAGAAGCCAAAGCTGTTTACAACGACGACAAGGCGACCAACAAGGATGTCAAGAATGCAGTTGACACCCTGCTCGGCGCTATGGTCAAACTGCAGTACCGTCAGGACAAGACCGAACTCAACAAGGTCATTGAATACGCTTCCTCCCTCAACTTGGACAACTACACCGAGAGCAGTGCCTCTGCAGTCGACGCAGCGCTCCAGAATGCGATCAAAGTGCAGCAGGACAACACGGCTATGCAGCCCGCGATCCGCATTGCAACTGGAGAGCTGCTCGATGCCCTGCTCAACCTCCGTCTCAAAGCGGACAAGACGCTTCTTCAGAGCGTCCTCGCACAGACGAATCAGATTGACCTCTCCCTCTACAGTGAGGAGAGCGTTGCACGCTACCTCGCTGCAAGAGCGGATGCTGCAAGCGTCAACGACCAGGATCTGAGCCAAGAGGAACAGGCGGTTGTGGACAGCGTTGTCAAGAACCTTCAGGACGCTCTGGCAGCCCTCGAGGCGGCCAGCGTGGACAACCAGAACACCGCAGCCACCACCCCGGCACAGGGGGACACCTCGATCACCGCAAATGCCGCCCAGCCCAAGACAGGGGATGACGCGCCGTTTGCAGGAATTGCGGCAGTGACCCTGCTCTCGCTGGCAGGCGTTTCGCTGCTCAGAAAACGCAACAAATAAGCTGATTGAACCAAGAAAAAGGCAGGAATTTAGTTTCCTGCCTTTTTTATTGTGCACATTTGCATCATTTGGGAGATTGAAGGATACCCGCAATCTGCCGGAATGCAGGGCGTGGAGCTTGTAGATAGGCGGGTGATGGAGAAATCCACTGAATTCATTTATTTCGATGTGACGCCATCCCGCAACAAACCAGCCGTGCGGAGCGGGCGCATAGGGCAGCCAAAGAATTCGGAAACAGGGGAACAGGCAGTGTTTGCGCAGTAGGGACCAAAATAAAAATGCCTGTAAGGAATCTGATCAAAACAGAACTCTTACAGACATTTGTGGAAAGCAAGCGACAGTGTGACGGCTTTTTGGTTCTAATGGCCGATCTGATCGATGTCGTATGGAGTATTTTGGTAGACGACATAGTTGAGCCAGTTGGAAAAAAGCAGATTGGCGTGGCTGCGCCAGATAAAGCGGGGCGTCTCATTGGGGTCGTCGTTTGGGAAATAGTTGTGAGGGATCTGGATGTCAAGCCCCTTGTCCACATCCCGCTGATACTCGTTTGCAAGGGTGTCGCGGTCGTACTCCGAGTGTCCGGTGATAAAAAAGTCGGGGCGGCTGTTTGAGGCGACCATATGCACACCCGATAGATAGGAGGTAGTGAGCAGTGTCAGGTCGCTGCACTTATCGATTTCTTCTGCGTCAAGATAGAAGTAACGGGAGTGGGGAACATAAAAGGTTTCATCGAACCCGCGCACAATGCTGTTGCGCGGGACAAGAACACTGTGGGGAAAGATGCCAAAGATCTTTTCGTCCTGCAGTTTGCGTTTGATCCCATAGTGATAGTAAAGACCTGCGATTGCCCCCCAGCAGATATAAAGGGTGGAAAAGACATGGGACTTGGCCCAGTCAAAGATTTCACAGAGTTCATCCCAGTAGTCAACATCCTCAAACTCCAGGTTTTCAACCGGTGCGCCGGTGACAATCATTCCGTCGAATTTCTGGTTGCGGATGTCGTCGAGCTTGTTGTAGAACTTGATCATATGCTGCTGCGGGGTGTTTTTTGAGACGTGGCTCGCCGTCTGGAGCAGCTCGATGTCCACCTGAAGGGGAGAATTACTGAGCAGCCGCAGAATCTGGGTTTCTGTCTCGCTCTTTTTTGGCATTAGGTTTAATAGGAGAATGCGGAGCGGGCGGATGTCCTGGGTTTCCGCACGGTCCTGTTTCATAATAAAGATATTTTCATTTTCTAACGCGGAAGCGGCAGGAAGACTGCCGGGTATATTAATCGGCATAGCGGAACCTCCATTGCAGTTTTTATACGAATAAATAGGTTATACTAAATTATAACAAATGAAATGGAGGATAGCAACAAAAAAGATGGATTCTGGTTGTATAAAACACCCACGTTTGGGCATGCTAGGAGTGCTGGAAATTTCAAGCAGAAAAAAACAGAAAAAAGTGAAAAAAGGACTTGACAGTCGAAGGAAGGCGTGATATAATAATCAAGCTGTCAG
>CBCSOX010000059.1:0-12920 GCA_965141735.1 uncultured Oscillospiraceae bacterium
AGGCCGTTCATCCGGAACCCCTTTTGAATCTCCTTGGCCGCATCCTCCGCGTCCCCTTCCCGCTTGGTGACGCCAAACGAGCCGAACGCGCCGCCTGCCGGGAGGTAGAGCACCCCGGCCGGCACCGTCTCGCCGAACCTGGCCTTTCCCTGTTCCCAGAGGGAGAAGAGATAGAGCAGCATCTGCAGATTGAGCCCGTAATAAATTTCCGAGAGATCGAACGTCCTGCCCGCGCCCGACTTGTAGTCCACCACACGGATGTAGGTTTTTCCGTCTTTTTGATAGCTGTCCACCCGGTCGATCTCCCCGATCAGCTTGACCGAGCAGCCATCGGAGAGCGGCAGGGTGATCGGCTGGACCTCCCCTCTGTCCCCAATTTCGAGCTCAAACGCCGCGGGCTGGAACCGGCAGTGGGCGAATTCCTTCTGAATGTTTCGGGCGAGCTCCACCAGGCTGCGCGCCGTGTTGCGGTAGAGCCGCAGGAACCGGGCGGTCTTGTCCTGCCTGCCGCCCATAAACCGGTCCATGTACCCGTCGAGCAGCTGTTCCACGGCTTGGACGATTTCCCCGTGCTCCATGCGGTAAAAATCGGGGTCGCTGAGCAGCTGCTCAAGCACGTAGTGGGTCACCTTGCCGAGGGAGAGCGGATTGAGGTTTGCCTTGCCGCGGGGATACGCCTTCATGCCGTTGGCACAGAAAAAGAGGAAGCCACATTTGTAGTAGTTCTCCACCTGGGTGGGCGAAACGGCGAGTTGGCGGCCAAACAGCCGCTCCGCGTTTTTCCGGTCATAGAGGCGGAAGCCTCCGGTGCGCGCAGCAGCGTCGAGCCGGCGCAGCTGGTCGCCGTACTCTTCATCCTGAGAGAAGTAACGGCGCAGCGCTTCGGCCTGCCCGTCACGGGAGCGGTAATGAAAGGCGAGCTGCAAAAACGCGCTCTCCTTGGTGCGGCAAAAGTCAGCGAGCCCGAGGTCCGCCGTGTAGGTGACGACGCCGCTGCCAAACATCTTGGTGATCTGGGTGATCACCTCGGAGGGGTAGAGGGGGGACCCCGCGATGTCGGCGAGCCGCGCGCTCACCACCAGATGCTCCCGGGGGGAGCTGAGGCTTTTGTAGGCGCTGAACCGCTCCTCGAGAATCCGATCCCCAATCGGCTTGGAGAGCTCGATGCCGAGCTTTTTGAGCTCCTCCCGGTCGCTGTCGGTGAACACCCCGTCAAACTGCGGGCTGAGCGGAAAAATCCCCTCCCCCGCGCCGAACACAAACACCGCCCGGGGGCTGCCGGTGATCGTCCGCTCCGCCGAGCCGATCATCACCGCGTCAAGGCTCTGCGGGATGCTGCCGAGGTCGTAGCCCTTTGCTGAGAGATCGAACAATTCGCGGTAGCGCCGCAGCGTGAGCCGCACCTCCCCCGTCGAGTGGGCGAGCACCTCGAGGATGTCGATGAGCACATCCCACAACCGGGCTTGCTCCTCTGCCTCAGGGAACTTCTCCTCCCCATTGAGCCGCTCTACCCGCTGGTTGAGCACCTCCGCGGCACCCAGCCGGTGCAGCGCCTCAAAAAGGGCGGAGCCGTATCCCCGCGCCGTCTGCTCCGCGCCGCGCAGCAGGGAAAGCACCTCCGCGACGGCGGCGCGCACCTCGTCCGCCAGGGCAGTCACCTGGCTGTCCTGCTCCGTCTCGCGGTCGACAAAGCCGCGCGGATTGTGGGTAAACGGCTGGGCGAGCTGGTCCTTGGTGATGTTCCAGGTGTAGAGGTAGTTTTCAAAGTAGGAAATCTGGGTCAGGTCAAACCGGGTCAGGCCGCATTTGAGCAGGGCGAGCACTGGGGAAACATCCTTTCCCCCGTCCGCCGCCGCGAGCAGGCTACTCGCAAACCGGATGAGCGGGTCGTGTTCCACCGACACCGTCTCATCCATAAAGTAAGGAATCGCGTATTTGCGCAGCGCGCTCTCGAGCACCCCCTGGTAGCTCTCGAGATCCCGGGTGATCAGGGCGATCTCCCGGAAGCGGTAGCCGTGGCGCTGCACGAGCTCCCACACCTCGGAGAGCACTGCGTCAACCTCCCCGTATTCGTTGGGGGCGAGCAGCACCTTGACGTGTTCGCACTCCCCCTGGTAGGGCTCGATCCGGTTGCGCAGGATGTTGCGCTCGAGGTGGGCGAGCTCCGGGTGGACAAAAAGCCTATTCTCGGTCATGTGGACCGGGCGCTCCGCCCCCACTCCGAGCCGCCGCGCCATGCTGAGCAGCGAACGGGTTGTCTTGCGGCAGGGCTCAAAGAGCAGGCCGCCGTCCTCCCGGTCCCAACAGAGGGCAAAGGTCAGGTCCGCCGCCTGCATCATCTCCTCGATCATCCCCCGCTGAACCGCGGTGAAGGAGAGAAACTCGTCAAAATAGATGTCGTAGTCCTCAAAAAAGCCGGTGCCCCGCACCTTTTCCACCGCGCGGGAGAGGTCGTCGAGGGGGTCGCGGTAGGTCTTGTTGAGCAGCCCGTCGTAGGTGGTATAAATGAGGGAAATCTCCCGCGACTTGTCCCGCAGGTTCCCTTCGGGAAACAGGGCGACCGCGCTTTCAAAGGCTTCGGGGGAAATCGCCGAGTTTTTGAGCTCGTCCGCCGTCTTGAGCATAAGCTCCGCAAAGCCGGATTTTTCCACCGACTTTCCATAGTGCTCCAGGCCGTCCTGCACCTCCCCGAGCGCGAGGTTCATCATGATATTTTTGGCGATCTTGTCCGCGTAGCTGCCGGTCAGTCCGCCATAGGTGCGAAAAATGAGCCGGGCAAGGCGGGTGAAGCTGACGACCTCCACCCGGTTCCCCAGCTCCGCGCCGAGCAGGCGACTGCACTCCCGCTCTGTCTGAAATGAGAACTGCTCCGGCACTACAAGCATAATCCTGCGGCCCTCAGCCGTCTGCTGAATGCGCCGCAGGAGTTCGGTTGACTTGCCGCTCCCATGCGGGCCGAATATAAATCGCAGCATCCTCCCGCCTCCTTTCTGTGTTACAATTTTACTTGAAAATTGCGGTTTCGTCAACTGGGTGGATGTGGTATACTAAAGAAGCAAACCGCTGATTGCATTCCCCTCTGGCGGGTTTGCGCCGCATTCCTATCGGAAGATTTCTCGAGGAGTAGCCCCGCAATAGGATGCGGCGCAGCCGCCCAGCCGGCAAAGTTCTGCAAAAAAAGAATCCCGGCTGCAATCTGCGGCCGGGCTGGGTTGTATTCTAATTGAAAGGGGACGGTCGGATGGAACAGCAGGACTGCCGGAGGATTGTGGAACAGTATGCTGACATGGTGCTGCAAATTGCCCTGCACAACGTCAAAAACAGGGCGGATGCGGAGGATATCGCACAGGAGGTGTTTGTCCGCCTCATCGCCAAAGCCCCCGTGTTTGCGGGAGAGGAGCACCAAAAGGCGTGGCTGATCCGGGTGACGATCAACCTGTGCAAAAACCACCTCAAAACGGCGTGGAACCGCCGCACCACTGCGCTCGACGAAGATTGCTTTCCCATGGAAGAGGAACAGCGGGAGCTGCTGCGGGCGGTGTGCGAGCTCCCAGTCCATTACCGCAACGCAATCTATTTGCAGGTGTACCAGGGGTACTCAGTCGCTGAAATCGCACAGATATTGGGCCGGTCCAAAAACACAGTTTGCTCGTGGCTCTACCGCGGGCGGGCAAAACTCAAACAACAGCTGACGGGAGGTTGTGAAGATGGATGAAAAACAATACCGAAAGGCAGTGGAACAAATCCAGGTAGATGAAGCGTTGAGAGAAAAAATTGAGGATGGGATGGTGCGCGCGTCGAAGGGGAACCAGCGGCAGCAAAAAGCCCCAAAGCGGCGGTGGCGAGCTGCAGCAGCCACAGCGTCGGCTGCGGTCCTGATATTCGCCTGCGCCGTTGGGGTCCGGTTTCTCCTGCCCAAGCCGCAGCAGGACACGGCTGAACCGGCAATCTCACTGGAAGAGCTCGCAAAGATCCCACAATATGAATACAATGGGATGCTCTACGAACCCGCGCAGCAGCCAGAAGCGTCCCCATCCGACGCAGGCGAGCTGCTGACCGAATACCAAGACGGTTCCGCGCTCTACCGCTACAAACCCGCGCCCTCCCAGGCGACGGTTGTTCACAAACAGGGGGAAACGTACACCCTCTGTCAGTTTGTCCGGCTCGCAGAGGGACACGCGTCAGGCGAACAGATTCTCTCTATTTTTGAAGGAAACGGCGGCATCACCTCTTTGCAGGTGGGCAGCGGGCTGCAAACCGAACGCAACGATCCGGAGCAGATTCAGCAATTCACCGACGCGTTTTCCAAGCTCACCTTCAGCGACGAACCGCTGTTTGACCACTCGGTGCCCGACCGCATCTCCGACGGGGCGGTCTGCCACGTTGTAACCCTGCAGCCCGCCTGTACCGTCATCTATGCGAGCGGCGTGTCCTTTACGCTCAGCTACGAGCGGTCCAACGGCCTGCTCGAGGGGCTCGGCAGCAGCTTTCAGCCCTCGGAGGAAATCACTTCGCTGCTCGAACTCTCCTCAATGGCGGTTGTTCCCCCGCCGTCCCCAAACAGCTGAGCCTTGATCGACTGGAAGAATTCGACGATGGCAAACCGCACCTCGTATTTTGGGTTGCTCTGCACCACCTTCATTTCGGATTCGGTGAGCACGTCGGAAAGCTCCTCCTTGGGCTGCGCGGCGGGGATGCAGAGCGGAGGATAGAGAACGCACCACCAATTGTGCCCCTCCGCCTTTCCGATTGTGATGCGCACTGCGTCGTAGTTGCCCGACGGCATGGTGATCTCCCCATAGGTGCGGGTGTCAAACAGCATGTTGGTCAGCTCCGCCTGCACGGTGTAGTCGTAACCGCGGGCGTTCACCTCATCCTGGGCAACCTGCCGGATAAACTCAAGGTTGTCAAGCGCATTCTGTTCGGCGGCCCGAAGGTCCCCTTGGATGTTGAAGATTCCGCTTGTCTCCTCGAGAATCCGGTCGCGCACTGCGAGCTTGAGTTCCTGGTCCGCGTCGGTGTCCGAGTTGGCGAGGATGTGGAGGCGGAGCACCCTGTCACTGATATCGTTACATTCAGCTGCAAACGACTGGTAGCAGCCAAATAAAATGGCAAAAATGAGACCAAACGCAACGGCTAATTTAAACTTTTTCATCTGAAAAATCCGTCCTTTCTCTCCTGGGTACTGAGAGTATGGACGGATTTTTGCGTTGTATTCAATTGATTTACTAGTTTTTACAGGGATGGCACAAATATACCTGAGAAAATCGCTTTTCCAAATCTTTTTTACAGGCGAGCGCTGCGCTCTCCTGCGTAAACACGCCGAACACCGCCGAGCCGCTCCCTGTCATTCGGCTGCCCAACGCGCCGGCTGCGAGCATCTCCTCCCGAATTTGCCGAACCTCCGGCAGGGACACCGCCGCCTCGAGCACGTTTTCCATCCGGGCGCAGAAGCCGGGAAGATCCCCGCTCGAGAGCAGTCTTGTCAGTTCCGCTGTATCCGGGTGCGTCACACCGGTGAGCCGGTCATAGGCACGGTAAGCTTCGGGAGTGCTCACCCCCCGCTCCGGCTTGGCGATGAGCAGGAGGCAGTCGGGCAGCGGGGGAAGCGGAGTCAGCCGCTCCCCCACCCCCTCGGCGAGCTGGGTGCCGCCCACAATGCAAAACGGCACGTCCGCGCCGAGGCGCAGCCCAATCTCGCACAACTTCTGTTGGGAGAGACCAGCCCCGCACAGCTCGTTGAGCCCCTTGAGGACAGCCGCCGCGTCGGCGCTCCCGCCCCCCATGCCCGCGCCGTGGGGGATGACTTTGCCAAGCGTCATCCGCACCCCGCCGGGCAGGCCTGTCCGCTCAAAAAAAGCGTGCGCCGCTTTGACCGCGAGGTTGCGTTCGTCGCAGGGCAGCCCGGGCAGGCTGCAGGTGAGGGAAATTTCGTCCGCCAATTCGAGCTCTACCAAATCATACAGGTCAATGGTCTGCATGATC
Source organism: uncultured Oscillospiraceae bacterium (assembly GCA_965141735.1). GTDB lineage: Bacteria > Bacillota > Clostridia > Oscillospirales > Ruminococcaceae > Massilioclostridium. The sequence goes on from CBCSOX010000059.1 coordinate 5,986, forward strand.
ATGCGCAGCAGGTGATAGCCGTCCTCCTGCACCCCGACAATATCGAGAGAGAGGTTAAGCTTTGCGGGCGCAGGTACGGTCAGACGCTTCATGCGCAACCCCCTCGTTTTTTATCTGTTCTGCGCGTTGCTGCACAAACCGGCCAATACGGTCCATCGCCTCAACCAGGTGGTCGATGGAATAGCAGTAAGAAACCCGCACAAACCCTTCCCCGCTCTCCCCAAAGGCGTTGCCCGGAACAACCGCAACCTTCTGCTCATTGAGCAGCTGCTCGCAGAAGGCCTCGGAATCGAGGCCGGTTGAGCGGATGCAGGGGAAGCAGTAAAACGCACCCTCCGGGTTAAAGCAGGTCAGGCCCATTTTGTTGAGGCTGTCCACCACAAAGCGGCGACGGGTGTTGTACTCCTCCGCCATCTCCTCAATCGCCTGATCGCAGTCGCGCACCGCGCGAATTGCCGCGTACTGGCTCGTCGTCGGGGCGCACATGATCGCGTACTGGTGCAGCTTGAGCATCTGGCTGATGATCGGCGCGGGGCCGGCCGCATAGCCGAGCCGCCAGCCGGTCATGGCGTAGGCCTTGGAAAAGCCGTTGATCACCACGGTGCGCTCCCACATCCCCTCGATTTCAGCGATCGAGACGTGGCGCTCTCTGCCGTAGGTGAGCTCTGCGTAGATTTCGTCGGAGAGCACGATGATGTTGGTCTCCCGCAGCACCTCTGCGATCTCCTCGAGGTGCTCCCGGCGCATCACGCCACCGGTCGGGTTGTTGGGAAAAGGCAGCACAAGCATTTTCGTCTTGTCCGTGATGTGCTCGCGCAACTCCTGCGCAGTCAGGCGAAAGTGGTTTTCCGCCTTGGTGGGGATCGGCACCACCACGCCGCCCGCCATCGTCACAATCGGGGCATAGGCGACAAACGACGGCTCGACGACGAGCACCTCGTCGCCCGGCTCGACAAAGGAACGAATGCACATATCAATCGCCTCAGAACCGCCGACCGACACAAAAATTTCCTCTTTCGGGTGATAGCTGAGATTGAAGCGTCGCTCGAGGTAGTTTGCGATCTCGCTGCGCAGCTCCATGAGTCCGGCGTTTGCGGAGTACCAGGTCTTCCCCTTTTCCAAAGAACGGATGCCTTCCCGCCGGATGACCCAGGGGGTTTTAAAATCCGGCTCGCCGACGCCGAGGGAGATGACCCCCTCGACCTCGTTTGCGATGTCAAAAAAGCGCCGGATCCCTGAGGGCTTGAGCTCGGTAATTTTCTTCGCCAACAGGCTGTTATAATCCATCATTTCAATGCGTGGCTCCTCTCATCAACCTCTCTGTCGCACATGATGACCCCGCTTTCCTTGTAGCAGGTGAGCACAAAATTGGTCCGGGTCGAAACCACCGAATCGAGCGGCGCGAGACGGCTCGATACAAAAATGGCGATGTCCTTAAACGTCCTCCCGGTGACAGTGACCGACAGGTCGTAGCCGCCCGAAATGAGATAAACGCTGTCGACCTCGTGGAACTTCATGATCGACTTGGCGATCTCGTCAAACCCGTAGTTGGATTTCGGGGTGACCTTGATTTCGATGAACGCCATGACGCTCTCCTCGTCGAGCTTATCAAAATCAATCAGCACCTTCGAACCGCGGATGATGCCGCTTTTTTTGAGCTCTTCGATCTCGCGCTCCACCTCGGCCTCAGTCAGGTCGAGCATGACCGCGAGCTGGGCGTTGGTGAGGCGTGCGTTTTGTCTGAGCAGCTTGAGCAGTCTATTCATACAGTTCCTCCATTCCGGCGCGGCCTCCAAACCGGTCCCTGCCGCCGCGCCTGGGCAGGACCGGTTCCCTTGTAGCGGATACCTCCTCATTTTAGCACAGGACGGGTCTTTTTGTAAAGAACTCTGGCGAAAAATTGTAGGATTGTCTCTGCGTTGTAAAGAGGGATGGACCCGCCTAAGGCAAAAGTCAGCTCAAGAGAGGAACGGAATTGAAAAAAGGCTTTCGAATGTACTTTTGACCATCCGAAAGCCTTTTCTTTGATCGCATACAAAGCTGCAGTTTGATGGGGTTAGTTCCTATACGTGGCGCAGGAAAACTCAACTCTTCCGCCGCCATCCTTCTGATCGTACAAATCATAGCGAAGTGTGTACCGGATGCCGTGTAGGAAGTTGGATTTCAAATAACCATCTTCCAGATCTGAACAGTCGAATACACCGAGTTCTTCCATAAGCTTTTCACACCCCATTTCGTCCATATCCAGATCAATGCTCAGGATCAGCGCTCGGACTCGTTCCACCCACTGCTGACGCTCCGTTTCATCTGAAAGATCCAGCCAAAGGTCATGTTCAAGGCTATAAACATTTTTTGTTGTGATATATACATGGACGAGCAGCGTCGACGCGTTCGCTCCTTCTGCAGCGGGATAATTATAAACAATAGTCGATAATGGTCTCCATGGATCCTGGCAATCTACTTCCCCGACCTTTGATACAGACTCAACCCTGCTGTTGAACGAGGCAAAGAAATCTTCATACGTCATAGAAAAAGTGATTCCAACCTCTGTTTCAAAAAATACATTTTTTTCCGGGCCATTCTTCTCGCACCCTGTGGCCATCCCCAATGTAATGGCCGCGATGACAATGAAGCGCAACACTTTTTTCATATTTTTCTGTTTCCTTTCAGCAGGACATGGCACGAAACGTTCATATGAATTGACCTGAATTTAATCCCAAGACGGACGGCAGGAAAACCTCTTGGGGGCGCCAATCGTAATGAAGTGCATAATGGATACCGTATCGGTCAACACCTTTCGCGTAACCATCTTCCAAATCTGCGTACTTGAACACGCCAAGTTTTTTCATCAGCTTTTCGCGCTCCCTTTCGTCCATATCCTGATCAATGCTCTGGATCAGCGCTCGGACCCGTTCCACCCACTGCTGACGCTCCGTTTCATCCGAACGGCCCAGCCAGAGGGCATGATCAATTGAATAAATCCTATCCTTTTTGGATTCTGAACTCACATAGAGCCAAAACGAAGAACCGGATTTTCCTCCCGAATTGGGATAGTAATACACTACATTTGATATTTCCGTTCCATGATCCTGGTACTCCACTTCCCCAACCTTTGACGCAGGTTCAACCCTGCTGTTGAACGAGGCAAAGAAATCCTCATACGTCATGGAAAAAGTTTTTCCATCCACTCCCCTAAAAAATAATTTCTTCTAGGGGTTTTATGGTCAAAATACTCGCATCCTGTGGCCATCCCCAAGGCAATCGCCGCAATGACAACGAGGCACAACAGTTTTTTCATATTTTTCCGTCTCCTTTCAGCCAAACATTTATATTTATTGTACTGGAAAATAGGTTAATTTTCAACATATTTTATATATTTAGGCTATCTTACAAGTATAGTACATTAACTGCTTCCAGCTATCTAATTTTCTCTTACTCAAAAGCGTGCCGATTTGTTCGCCTATTGTAATTTTGCTGCTACAAAATAGGATCTCATTCCTCCGCCATTTCGCACCAGCGACTGTCTGATGTCGATTCGACTCTTCCTTTTCACACCTACATCTGTCGAAAAATCCTGTTTACCAATGCGGCAAATTATGTTATAATGAGAAACTAAACAGATTCGATTTTAATTTGGAAAGGTTGAAGACAATGAAAGCAGTTGTTACGGTAATCGGCAAGGACATGGTCGGCCTGATGGCAAAGGTGAGCGGCGTGTGCGCACAGCACAACGCAAACGTCACAGAGGTGACCCAGTCGGTGCTCAGCGACCTGTTTGCGATGATCATGCTCATTGACATCACAAATCTCAAATCCGACCTCGGCGCGCTCTCGGACGACATGGAACAGCTCGCTCAGGAGCTCGGCCTGCAGATCCACGTCATGCACGAGGACATTTTCAACTCGATGCACCGCATCTAACCGAACGGAGGAAGAGCCCAGATGATAAACGCACACGATATACTCGAAACAATTAATATGATACAAAACGAGCACCTTGACATCCGCACTGTCACGATGGGGATCTCGCTGCTCGACTGCATTGACCCGGACATTGACCGGGCATGCGAAAAGGTCTATGACAAAATCGTCCGCCACGCCAAGGAGCTCGTCCCGGTCTGTGAAGAGATCGAGCGGCGCTACTCCATCCCGATCATCAACAAGCGCATCTCGGTCACCCCGATTGCCATGATTTCGGCAGCGAGCAAGGGTGACCCGGTCAAATTCGCCCACACACTCGAAAAGGCGGCCAACACCTGCGGGGTCAACTTTATCGGCGGCTACTCGGCCCTGGTGCAAAAGGGGTTCAGCGCGGGTGACGTCGAGCTCATTCACTCGATTCCCCGCGCGCTCGCCGAGACCGACCATGTCTGTTCCTCGGTCAACGTCGGCTCGACCAAAACAGGCATCAACCTCGACGCCTGCAAGCTGATGGGGGAGATCATCAAAAAGACGGCGGAGGAAACCGCAGAGCGGGACTGCATCGGCGCGGCAAAGCTGGTCGTGTTTTGCAACGCGCCGGAGGATAACCCGTTCATGGCGGGCGCGTTCCACGGCCCCGGCGAGCCCGACTGCATCATCAATGTGGGCGTCTCCGGGCCCGGCGTTGTGCGGGCGGCGCTCGCCAAGGTGCCGGATGCCTCTATCACCGAGGTGGCGGACACCATCAAAAAGACGGCGTTTAAGATCACCCGCATGGGGATGCTCGTCGGAACCGAGGCCTCGGAGCGGCTCGGCGTGCCGTTCGGCATCGTCGACCTCTCGCTCGCCCCGACTCCCGAAGTCGGCGATTCGGTTGCCTACATCCTCGAGGAGATCGGGCTGGAGAAATGTGGTACCCACGGCACCACCGCAACGCTCGCGCTGCTCAACGACGCGGTCAAAAAGGGCGGCGTCATGGCGTCCTCCCAGGTGGGCGGTCTCTCGGGCGCGTTCATTCCAGTTTCTGAGGACGCGGGCATGATCGAGGCGGCACGCTGCGGCGCCCTGCGGCTCGAAAAGCTCGAGGCGATGACCGCGGTCTGCTCGGTGGGCCTGGACATGATCGTCATCCCCGGCGACACCACCGCCGACACCATCGCAGCGATCATCGCCGACGAGGCGGCGATCGGCATGGTCAACTCCAAGACCACCGCGGTGCGCCTTATCCCCGCCATTGGCAAACAGGCGGGCGAGGAGCTCGAGTTCGGCGGCCTGCTCGGCACTGGACCGATTATGGAGGTCAACCTGAACTCCCCAAGCAAGTTCATCTCCCGCGGCGGCCAGATCCCGGCTCCGCTGCAAAGTTTAAAAAACTAAAAACAGCTTCATAAATCGTCTATTACTCGGGCATCCTGACAAGAGGAGGATGCCCGAGTTTTTTTTGCCGGAATTGTAAACATTGTTTTTCCAAACTATTTCGGTATATCACTAAACATTATCAACTACATGTTGGGTAAAATCATATTTGTAGAAAGTATTTGGTGAATCTTCCATAAAATCAACTCATGTTCGGTGAAATCACTAAAATTCGGGAAAGAGATTTGTTTTGTTCGGCGGGGAAAGAACTTGCGATTTGAAACTGATAGGTATATGATATTACTAATGTAATCGTCATGATTTGTTCACCTTTGTCGGGACTGTGCGACAACTCGCAAAGGGGTTCTGATTGGCAGAATGGAGGTTCCTATGGAAAATCTAGTAAACAAGATTATTGAGATTGACCGCACTGCGGAAACAAAACTCAAGCAGGCCCAGGAACAAAAGGAGCAGGCAATTCAGCAGATCGACCAGCGCAAGCGGGAGATCATGAACGAGGTTTCGGAGCGGGGGGATAAAAAACTCGCGGCATTTGAACAGAGTGAAAAGCTCTCGGCAGGGGAACAAATCCAAGTGATCAACAAGAGGCTGCTCTCCGACTGCAACCGGCTGCAAAAGCAGTTTGATCAGCACAACGCCGAGTGGACGGAGGAGCTCTTTAACCGGGTGCTGGGAAAATAACGGCGCCCCCGAAACAGGAGACGTGCGCAGCGCATCTTTGCCGCTGTCTGCAAACGTTCCCCCAAGACTGTTCAGATTGGAGCCTTGACTTATGCTTGAATTAAACTCAAACCCCGCGGTAACCGCCAAGGTCCGCGCCATGTACGGCCGCCGCATCAGCGAGGAACAGTATGACGAGCTGGTGAAGCGCCGTTCGGTCAGCGAGATCGCAGGCTACCTCAAATCCAACACGCATTTTTCCGCAGCACTGGCCAATATAAATGAAAGCAACATCCACCGCGGACAGCTTGAGGATGTGCTCCGGCGCGAAGTGTTCAACAGCTACTCCCGCCTTTACCGCTACACCAACGTGCGCAGTGAAAACCTTTTCCACTATGTGATTATGGAGGAGGAGATCGACGAAATCCTGCGCATGGTGCAGCTGCTCAACGCCGGCAATCCGCAGGATTACATCGTCGAGCTGCCCGGCTACCTCATCCAAGGAGCGGACATCCCGCTGGTGGAACTCGCCAAAGTACGGGATTTCGATTCCCTCTTGGCAGTGCTTGGGGATACCCCCTATGCGGGGATCATGAAGCGATTCCGCCCGTCGGAGCCGTCCAGGATGATTGACTATGCCGCGTGCGAACACGAATTTTACTCATTTTACTTTGACCGGATGTTCCAGATGCTCAGCAAAAACTACACCGGCGTCACCCGCAGGGAGCTGGGCGAGCTGCTCACCATGCGCATCGAGCTGCTCAACATCTCCACCATCACACGGGCTAAATTCTTCTTTCGGTCCCCTCCCGATGAGATACGCAAGTGGATTTTTCCCTACCGCTACAAGCTCACTAAGCGGATCCTAAGCGACCTGATTGAGGCGGACGGGGTGGACCAGCTGAAAAAGGTATTTCAGGAAACAACGATTGGAAGAAAACTTGAGAACTACGAGTTCACCTATATTGAGAACTACA
>CBCSOX010000060.1:0-12643 GCA_965141735.1 uncultured Oscillospiraceae bacterium
GATTGACGGAGACCTCAGCCACTACGCAGTCGGCCCCCGGGACGACGCGGGCCTGTACCGCATTTTCAGCGAGCTCGAGCTCAAAAAGTTTCTCGAGCGCTACCATCTCCAGCCGGGGGGCGAGCCCGCTCCGGCACCCGAAAAACAGCCCGAACGACACTTCACCGTCCTGCAAAATCCACCCGCAGAGCAAATCGCGCAACAGCTTGGAGATACGGTGGACTTTCTCTACAGCGAAGGTCTTTTGCTGCTCAATCTCGGGGACACCATTGTGGAGTATAATTTTGACGCGGAATCCGCCTTTCGGGCGCTTGTCCTCCAAAACGATCGCCCCAAACGAACCCACGGGGCAAAGGAGCTGTATAAGCGCTGCTTTGCAGAAGGCGAACAGCTGACAAACCTCGTCTTTTCCACCGACCTTGCCGCCTACCTGCTCGACGCGCTCGCAAAAGGCTATGCACTCGGCGGTTTGATCGAAAAATACCTCCCCGACTTCAACTGCGATGTGGAGGAGCGATACAGAGAAATCGCGGCCTTCCCCGCCCTGTGCGACGCGCTGAACAAGCAGCTCACCGAGTGGGAGATGGAAAGCCTGCTGCACGACATCGAACTCCCGCTGAGCGAAGTGCTCGCCAATATGGAAAACAAAGGCTTTCAGGTCGACGTCGCGGGGGTCCGGGCGTTCGGCGAAATGCTCCAAGTTGAAATCGAGCGGCTGACTCAGGAAATCTACAGCTACGCGGGGGAGGAGTTCAACATCAACTCCACCCGGGAACTGGGGGCAATCCTGTTCGACAAACTCGGCCTTCCGACCGGCAAAAAGACCAAGACCGGGTATTCGACCAATGTCGATGTGCTCGAAAAGCTGATTCCGAAACACCCCATCGCGGAACTGGTCCTCGAATACCGCAAGCTCACCAAGCTCAGCTCCACCTATGTCACCGGGCTGCTCAAGGTGACGGGACCGGATCAGCGGGTGCACTCGGTGTTCCGGCAGACCGAGACCCGCACCGGGCGGATCAGTTCGACCGAGCCCAACATGCAGAACATCCCGATCCGCACCGAACTCGGCAGTCAGATGCGCAAATTCTTTGTCGCAAAGCCGGACTGTGTGCTGCTTGACGCCGACTACTCCCAGATCGAGCTGCGCATCCTCGCACACATCTCAAACGACAGCCGGATGATTACGGCGTTCCGGGAGGGGGCGGACATCCACACCGCCACCGCCTCCCAGGTGTTCGGGGTGCCGGCCGAGGTGCTTCCTGCCGAGCTGCGCCGACGCGCCAAGGCGATCAACTTCGGCATCGTCTACGGCATCGGCGCCTACTCCCTCTCGCAGGACATCAACGTCAGCGTGGCAGAGGCCAAGGAATACATCGAAAACTACCTGCACACCTACAGCGGGGTGCGGCAGTACATGAACGACATCGTCGAAAGCTCCGCCAAATCAGGCTTTGTCAAAACCATGTTCGGACGAGTGCGCCATCTGCCCGAAATCACCTCCTCCAACCACAACACCAAGGCGTTTGGAGAGCGTGTCGCGCTCAACACCCCGATTCAGGGAACTGCCGCGGATATCATCAAAATCGCGATGGTCAAGGTGTACAGGCGGCTCAAAGAGGAGGGACTCAGCGCCCAGCTGATTTTGCAGGTGCACGATGAACTGCTCATCGAGGTCTCCAAAGCCGACGCGCCCCGCGCCAAGGGAATCCTCAAGGAAGAGATGGAGCATGCGGCAGATCTCAGCGTCCCGCTCTCGGTCGACGTTTCGGAGGGAGAGAACTGGTACGACGCCAAGGGATAACCCGTTGTCCTTGTGCAGTAATGGTTTTTTCCGCGGGCCAAATTTTCGTGCGACAGGCAGAGAGTGACAGATCGACCGGCACAAAATAAACTTGTTGCAAGGGATGCGGCTGGGACTGCCGCCTCCCTGGAACGAATGTCTTTCACAGCAGTTTGTGACAGGCCTTTTTTCGCGCCCGAAGTTGGATTGTCCGGTAACACGGCACCTTGTGCAAAACCAGTTCACAAATATACCAGGAAAACCACACACTGACCCGCGCTTAGAAAGGAGAACGTCCTTTATGTCAACCGAGAAACTTCTGCTCGTCCTCTGCACCGGCAACACCTGCCGCAGCCCGCTCGCCGCCGCAATCCTCAAGCGGCGGGTCAAGGAGCTGGGCAAAACCGCTCAATACCGCGTTGAGAGCGCCGGGCTGTGGGCAACCCCCGGCGAACCGGTGAGCAAACAGGCCGCAGCTGCCGCCGAGGAGCAGGGCCTCAACATCGCCGCTCACCAGGCTGTCAGCGTCACGCCGGAACAGCTGCACCAAGCGGAGCGGATTTTTGTGATGACCAAGGGGGAACGGGATGGTATCCTCTCGACAATGGCAGAGCTCGCCCCCAAAATCAGCGTTGTGGAAGCCTCGGATCCCACCGGTCTGGACCTCGCGGCGCACCGCGCCTGCTGCAGTGATCTCGTCCGATATTTTGAAAGGGTGGGGTTATGATTGAGATTGTCCGAATGACCCCCGCGCTCTGTCCCGGCGTCCACGCGGTGGAAGAGGCCTGTTTTTCCGATCCCTGGTCCCTCGAAGCGTTTGTCCAGGAGCTCGACAATCCCCGCTCCACCACCCTTGCCGCAGTGGAGGGGGATGTTGTCGCGGGATTTGTCAATGTTCATCTGATCTGCGGGGAGTGCTTTCTCAACAACATCGGCGTCTCCGCTGCCTACCGTCGGCGGGGAATCGCCTCCCTTCTTCTGAAAGCCCTGATCGCCGAACTGCGGAACAGGACGGAATTTATCACCCTCGAAGTGCGGGTGTCCAACGCCCCGGCCATTGCGCTATATCAAAAATTCGGGTTTGAGCCGGTGGGAAGGCGCAGAAATTTCTACGCCCACCCCACCGAAGACGCGCTGCTCATGACCCTGACCTTTGCAAAGGAGTCCTCTGAATGAAACTGTTAGCCATTGAAAGCTCGTGTGACGAAACCGCTGCCGCCGTGGTGGAGGACGGAAAAACCGTCCTGTCCTCAGTTATCGCCTCTCAGGTGGAGGAGCACAAGCAGTACGGCGGAGTGGTGCCCGAAATCGCCTCCCGCCGTCATTGTGAAGCCATCTCCGCCGTGGTGGACAAGGCGCTCGCCGACGCGGGGGAAACGATTCACTCAATCGACGGAATCGCCGTCACCTATGCGCCCGGCCTGATCGGAGCGTTGCTCGTCGGGGTCAACTACGCCAAAGGGCTCGCCATGGCGAGCGGCAAGCCGCTCATCCCCACCCATCACATCCGCTCCCACATCGCCGCCAACTACATCGCCCATCCTGGGCTCAAGCCCCCCTTCACCTGTCTGGTCGCTTCGGGCGGACACAGCCACATTATCGAGGTGCAGGACTACACCAAGTTCCGCGTCATCGGCCGCACCCGGGACGATGCGGCAGGCGAGGCCTACGACAAGGCGGCCCGCTCGATGGGCTTTCCCTATCCCGGCGGCGTCTACATAGACCGGGCCGCCCAGCTCGGCGATCCCGACGTCTACAGGCTGCCCCGTCCCAGAGTAGAGGGATGCCCCTATGATTTCAGCTTTTCCGGCCTCAAAACCGCTGTGATCAACACCATTCACAACGCAAAACAAAAGGGGGAAAGCGTGGAGGTCAACGATCTCGCAGCCTCGTTTCAAAAGGCGGTGTGCGACATTCTCAGCGATCGGCTGATGAAAGCAGCCGGGGAGCTCGGCCACAACAGCATCGTCGTTGCGGGTGGGGTGTCGGCCAACTCCGGCCTGCGCACCCGGCTCGCCAAAGAGTGCGAACAACGCGGCTACCAGCTCTATCTTCCCCCGCTCGACCTCTGTGGGGACAACGCCGCCATGGTCGGCGCGCAGGGGTATTACGAGTTTCTCGCCGGGGTCACGGCTGGGCTTGATCTCAACGCCACCGCCTCTCTCCCCATTGACTGCGGCTATGGAGAAGACGCGTATGCCTGAATTCATCTCCCATCAATTTGATCCTGTCTATGATGAGCACTCCCGCATCCTCATCCTCGGCACCATGCCGTCGGTCAAGTCGCGGGAGCATCAGTTTTACTATATGCACCCCCAAAACCGCTTTTGGAAGGTGCTCTCCTCCCTGTTGGAGTGGGAGTTTCCCACCACTATCGGGCAGAAAAAGCAGATGCTACTGCGCAATCACATCGCCCTGTGGGATGTGCTCGCCTCCTGCGAAATCCACGGTTCCGCCGACAGCTCGATCAAATCCCCTGTGGTCAACGATTTTGAACCCCTCTTTGCGCGCACTCAGATTCAGGCGGTCTACACCAACGGCCGCAAGGCGGACGAGCTCTACCGCAAGCACAGTCTTCCCCGCACCGGGCGCGCCGCCATCTACCTCCCCTCCACCAGTCCAGCCAACGCCTCCTTTTCCCTCGACCGCCTCCTCGCCTCCTGGCAGGTGCTTCTCGAGCGGATCCGGTAAGACGGATGGGGCTCCGCCCCATACCCCGCTTAGGAGCCTTTTGAAAAAGGCCCCTAAGAACCCTCTAAAACTTAAAATGGCGCCCATCCTAAAAGATGGGCGCCATTTTAAGTTCTTGGGGATTTTTAAGGGGCTTCTTTCAAGAAGCCCCTTAAACGGAGTCTGAGGCAGCGCCTCAGCAGTTTTACCAGATCCCCTTGGGGTACACGCCGGCAGAGCCGAGGTGCTGTTCGATTTTGAGAAGGCGGTTGTATTTGGCGACGCGGTCGGTGCGGGAGGGAGCGCCGGTTTTGATTTGGCCTGCGTTGAGGGCGACGGCGAGGTCGGCAATGGTGGTGTCCTCTGTCTCCCCGCTGCGGTGGGAGATGATGGTGTTGTAGCCATTGCGTTTGGCGAGACAGATGGCGTCGAGGGTCTCGCTCAGGGTGCCGATCTGGTTGACCTTGACGAGAATCGCGTTGCCCGCCTGTTTCTCAATCCCCTGCTGCAGCCGTTTGACATTGGTGACAAACAGGTCATCTCCGACGATCTGCACCCCGTCGAGCCGCTTGGTGATCTGGGCAAATCCCTCAAAATCCTCTTCCGCCAGCGGATCCTCAAGCGAAATGATGGGATATTTGTTGCACAAGTCGGAAAAATAGTCAATGAGCTCGTCGCTCGTGTAGCACTTGCCCTTTTTGGGAAGCAGGTAGGCGCCGCCCTGGTACCATTCGCTCGACGCGATATCCATGGCGAGCGCAATGTCCCGGCCCGGCTGGTAGCCGGCCTGCTCGACGGCCTGCAAAATCAGCTCAATCGCCTGTTCGTCCTTGTCGAGATTGGGGGCAAATCCGCCCTCGTCGCCCACAGTGGTGGCGAGTCCGTTCTTTTTGAGAATTTTGCCAAGGGTGTGAAACACCTCTACACAGGCGCGCAGACCGGCGGAAAAGCTGCAGGAACCAATCGGCATGATCATGAATTCCTGGATATCGATGTTGTTGGCTGCGTGCGCGCCGCCGTTGAGGATGTTCATCATCGGCACGGGGAGGGTGCACCCGTTGATGCCGCCGATGTAGCGGTAGAGGGGAAGCTCCACCGAATTTGCCGCTGCTTTGGCTGCTGCGAGCGACACGGCGAGCATGGCGTTTGCACCCAGCCTGCTCTTGTTTTCCGAGTTGTCCAGCTCAAGCATGGTGTTGTCGACTGTGCGCTGGTTTAAGCAGTTTTTCCCTTCGAGTGCCCGGTCGATTTTGGTGTTGATGTTGTGCACAGCTTTGAGCACGCCCTTGCCCAGGTAGCGGTCGGGGTCCTCATCCCGCAGCTCGTGCGCCTCGTAGATTCCGGTCGATGCGCCGGACGGCACGCTCGCGGTCCCCATTTTGCCCGATTCGAGAAGTACGGTTGCCTCCACAGTGGGATTGCCCCGCGAATCGATAATTTCCCGTCCAATAACTGATTGAATGGTGTCCATTTCATATCCTCCTTTGAGTAACAGCTTCCGTTTCTCTTAGGGTGCGCAAAATCACTGAATTTTATACCATCTGCGGCATACAATAAATGCGACAGCCTGTCTGACAAAAACAAATTAAAATCATACAGAATGGAGGATTTCTATGAAAAAATTAGCGATTTATTCGCTCAGCGCCTTGCTCTGTATTTCGCTGTTCGCCGGATGCAACCGGGACGCGGACACTTCGAGCAACCCGAGTTCCAGTTCCCCTTCCAGCTCGTCTTCGAGTGACATGACCAGCAGTTCAAACAGCGCGGTCAGCGATGCTGTGAGCGATGTAGAGAGCTCGGTCAGCAATGCCAAAGACGCGGTCAGCGGTGCGGTCAGCGGCGCGGTCAGTGGGGCAGAGGACGCAGTCAGCAAGGTGACCAGCGGCGTGGAAAGCGCAGTGAGCGGCCTTGACGACGGCGCAAGCCGATAAACGCCTTTGAAGCGGACAATTGCACTGCTCACCGCCCTGTGCCTGCTGGGCTTGACCGCATGCAGCAGGGACAATGGGCAATCTTCTTCTGACATCCCGAGTTCCCAAACAGAGAGTTCTTCTGCCGTCTCAAAGCCTGACCCCGAACTCATCCCCAATGTGAGCGACGAGAGCAGCGCAGTTGAGACGCTGACAACCGACATCTCCCAGCTCGACAACACCAAGCACGGCTGGGGCCAAGGCACCAACTTTGACGACCAAAACCGCCCCGGTTCCTGTCTTGAGTTTCAGGAGAAATTCGGGAAGTACGACGCGGTTTTCATCAAGGAAAACGCAGAGGGAAAGCTCTATCTGACCTTTGATGAAGGCTACGAAAACGGATACACCGCCAAAATACTCGACACACTTAAGGAAAAAAACGTCCCGGCAGTCTTTTTTGTCACCTACGACTACGCGAGCAAAAACCCCGACCTCATCAAACGAATGATTGACGAGGGCCACGTGGTGGGCAACCACAGCTACAACCACCCGTCCATGCCCACAGTCTCCCTTGAAAAGGGGGAAGAGGAGATCTCCAAGCTCCACGCCTATATTAAAGACACCTTTGGCTATGAGATGACCCTCTTCCGTCCGCCGATGGGAGAATACTCTGAGCGCACCCTTGCACTTGCGCAAAACCTCGGCTACCAGTCGGTATTCTGGAGTTTTGCCTATGCGGACTGGGACCCGAAAAAACAGCCTGAACCCGGGGCCGCACTGAAAAAAACGGTGGAGAGGGTGCACAACGGCGCCGTCTACCTGCTGCACGCGGTATCCGAAACAAACACCCAGATCTTGGGCGATTTCATCGACCAGGTGCGTGCAAAAGGATTTTCCTTTGAAAAACTGCAATAGCAAAAGCCGCTTTTGTCTGAAACGACAAAGCGGCTTTTCATTTGCTGTAAAACGTGCTATGATACTCCTATACAATGGATAGGAGGAATCTCTATGTTACAGTCTATTCTGGTCAAAATACCAGAAAATCAGCGGGAATACCTGCTCGGCAGGGTGGCTGTGAGCAGGACGCCGGACGAAATTCTTCGGCTTGCCAAAGAATATGAAATTGAGCTGACACAAGACGAAGCGGAGTACCTATTTGATCTCAAGGACGACCCGATTCTCGAAGGCAGATCAATCGACATGATTTCAGGGTTCAATGACCCCGACCGTTCTCTAGGGGAGATTCCGACCGAATAGGTGTTCAGACCATAGTTTACAGAATGGTCTGAGCGATGCTCCCCACGGCAAAAACCTGCGTCAAAAAGACACCGTACATAATGGGCCTGTCAATCGACTTTTGAAGTGTCAGGTTGGAATTCCTAACCAAAAGCAGCAGCAGCGGGAGGATTGGGAGGAAATACCTCCCCTGTACCCCTTCAATTGTGCTAAAGCCCAGCGGGGTCCATCCTGTAAACATCCCCAATTCAACGATCAAGAACACTCCAACACAGAGCAGTGCAATCCACAATTTGCTGCTCAGCTTTATGGATTGTGGCTCGTCCTGTTTTTTCAGAGAGGAGAGCAGGAGCAAAATCAAAAACACAACGATAACTGTCAAATGAATCGGGATGTCAAACCAGCCGAGTTCCTTCCCCAACAAAGAGGTAACGTAAAAATCACCCTTTTGCACCAGCGTGTTGATCAGCAGCCGGAGAAATGTCATTGGATTCGAGAAGATAAAACCGATTGTGTAGCCGGGACTCCCAGCCCAAGGAATGATGTGCCCCGCCCCTTCGGCAGATGCGACCCCAAAAACAGCGGAAAAAGAGTGGATGCCGAACGAGAGCACAGAGGTTGCAAGAAGTGCGGCGGGGAACAGCCAATACTGCTTCGGAGCTTCAAATCTCCTTTTTGGAATGATCAAACTGAAAAAGCAGATGGGCAGGTATGCGCCATTTTTACAGGGCGCCAGCAGGATGCCCAGCACACAGAGTAAAATGATATCCCTGCGTTTGATCCTCTCTGTACCATACGCCAGGGAAAGACAGTTTGCAACAAACAAAAACGCCAGACCGTTGATCACGGCGTCATAAGAGAAGGAAAAGGCAAGCTGCACCGTCATGGGCAGGAGCGCCGCGGCAAAGAAAATCATCTTGCCCAGCGGCGCTTTTTTAATCGCAAAAAAAACACACAAAGCAAATGTAAGGAGATTAAAGAGACGCCCGAGGTAGAGCATGGGGAACGTCCCCAGATGGAGCAGCCGCCCAATCGTGAGACCAGCCGCTGAGGGGAGGTAGAGCCATGGCACTGCACCCACACTCTCGCCCGAGGTTTCCACCAGGGTTTCGTCTTGCAGCGGTCCGAAGAATTCCTCGGCCATCCTTCTATACATTGAAGCATCCGGCGTTGTTTTTAAAAATTGTGTCTTTTGTATGTCATCCCCCCGCTTGAGCATGTTTTCGTCCGGAATTCCGTGCCCTTTGGACAACATCCCATTGGAATACCGGTACGCCATGTCGATGTGGCTCCCTTCGTCGGGCACGCTGAACGGGGTGAGCAGCGAACCATACAGGATTGCGACCATGAAGACCACAACAAGAAAGACCTGGTGAATTTTTGCCCGAAAAACAAAGATCAAAAGGTATAGGGCAGCTGCGCACAGCAAAACAAAAGCGAGCGCAGCGAAGAAAACAGGTTTTAAAAAAGAGTTTGTCCCGGAATATGCCTGAAATGAAAGCTCCTTCTGAACCGGCTGCCCTGCAACTTCGAGATGACTCCCACCAGCCGGCGCATTTGACGCCCAAAGCGTGATCCTGTTTTGATCGCTTTGGTGCCTGAACTCAAGTTCAATGAGGAAGGTGTGCTGTTCAACCCCCTCGGCCTTTTGAGAAAAGACGAAATCCACCACACCTTGTGCCGGTATATCGCCCATTGCAACAGATTGTTCCACATAAACGGTTCCGGTCGCAGTGTCCTGAATCGAAACATCCACACTGCCCTGATTGGCATAGTCAAACGTTTGAAATTGGAGGCTGATCCGGTCGATCGATTCCGGTATGGAGACAAACTGCTGTTTGACTGTCCCCTGCTGCAATACCCCGAGATCTGTGTCTTGGGAAGTCCGATCCATCACCCGATACGGCTCTCTGCTCGCAGGGCCCACATCGTTTTGATAGACATAGACAGCCGCAAACAACAGAAAAAGCAAAATCCCTGCGATCCAAAGGATGTGCTTGTACTTTTTCGCAAACTCCCCAATTGTTTTTTTCAGTTTCTCCATAGATTCTCCTTACTCTTTCCATGTGAATCGGCAGGTTGTGATACTCGATTGACAGCTCAAAAATGTTATTGGATCAAACAGATGTGTTTGGCTGCATTTTTAACCTTAAAAAACGCAGCTGTCCCAGTATGGGTATTGCCGGGGGGCCTAAGCAATCTGTTTCTACTGCTCAGCCCAATGGGATAGAAACAGGGGCCCACCCATTTCTACCGCAACGCAACCTGGGGCCCGTCCATCATTTCTTTCATCTGGCACAAGCAAAAAGGGTGTCCGGCTGGGTCGAACAGCACCCTCCACCCGTCGGAGAACTGCTTTTCTGCCACCGTCGCCCCACAGTCAATTGCAAACTGGACCGCTTGTTCCAAATCATTGACTGCGAAGTCCAAATGTGCCATCTGCTGCTGCGCTTGCGGCTCTTCCGGCCACACCGGCGGCTCGTATGCGGGATTGCGCTGAAACGTGATCCCGGGGTATTCCCCCTGTCCCGCTCCCGGAGCGCCCAGGCACGCCCATTCTTCATTGTAAAATGCGATCTCCCAATTCAGCAGTGCAGCATAGAATTTCGCTAATGCGTGCGGGTCTTTGCAGTCCATTGTAAACGAATACATTTTAATGCTCAGCTTGTTCTCCATCCTGTCATTCCCTCCAGATTTCTTCAGTTTTTGATTCGTACCCAGCTGGTGACTGTTCATCCACTGCACAGCGGCTTTTGTATGTCTTCCCCATGCAGTTCAAAAAATTGCTGAAGCGATTTCTATTTTTTAACATCTTTTTTATTGTACCCTATCGTTGAACTGATTGTCAAGCGAATAAAAAGCGCCCCCTCACTGCGGCAAATGCGGTGAAGGGGTGTTTTCTTATTTCAGTTGTTGGTCCTGCCGGCGCTGGGCGCGGACAATCAGACAGTCGACTGCGGTACAAAACAGGCTTGCAGCAACCAGCAATACAATTGTAGCCATCTCGTTCCCTCCGGTCTATTTGACGTTGATTTTCCTTTTGAGCAGATAGTTGGTCAGCAGCACAAACACCACGATCAGAATGACGTCGAGGATCAGCGAGCCGATGCCAATGGTTATCGGCGCCGCCGCTGTGGCAGTGCTGTTGATCTCGTTCATCATGGTGCCGAACATATTTTCAAATACAAAGGAGGAGGAGCCATCCGCCGCTGTGTGAATGCCCAACGGTACAAAGAGCATGGCGAGGATGTCGAGAAGGCTCACCACAAAGGTGGTGAGGATGTAAAACACAATGGAAAACGCGATGTTGTTGCGCAGAAACTTCGAGGTGTTGGCCAGCGAAAGCGCAAAGAACACTTCGGTGACAAACAGCGCGGATTGGGTGACAAGGCTGATGAGAAGATAGCTTGTGTAGAGCGGGGATGCGCCGTAGAGCTCTTTGACCATGTCAAAGAAGACGCTTGCGTCCCCTGTCACCAGATAGGCAAACCCCAGGATTACGAAAAGAAATACGAGTGTTCCAGCGATCATCCAGATCGCGCAGGGAATCATTTTTGAAGCGAGCAGCTGCCCTTTGGACACAGGGAGCGTCTGGGTGAGATATCCCTCGTTTCCGTACATGCTTTTGTGAAACCGCATGATGAGCAGCACATAGGTGAGGATCATCACCGCAATGCCGCTGAGGAGAAAGATCACCGAGGGCACCTGATAGGCGGCGGATACATCGGGGAGAATGCTGCGCGCGATGAATGCGACGAGGAAAAAGACGGCGCACGCGAGATAGGAAAAGGGGAGAATCCGGGACGTCGCCTTGAATTCGTGTTTTAACAGTTTACCTAGCATGAGAATACCTCCCTGAATACTTCGTCAACCGATTTGCCTGTTTTCTCTCGGATGCCGTCGACGCTGTCCTGTAAAATGATTTTGCCATAGCCCATCATGACTACCTCGTCAAAAATCCGTTCCACATCGTAGATCAGATGGGTGGAGAGGATGAGCGAGGCGTCCTCGTTGTAGTTTTTGAGGATGATGTCGAGAATCGAAGAGCGCGCCGCCGAATCGACCCCGCTGAGCGGTTCGTCGAGGATGTACAGCCGGGCAGCGCGGGACATCACGAGGATGAGCTGGAGTTTTTCCTGCATGCCTTTGGACATCGCCTTGAGCTTCTGACGGGGCTCGAGGTGAAAACGGCTGAGCAGCTCGAGCGCTTTGGCTTTATCGAAATCCGAATAGAAATCGTCAAACATGGCGATTGCGTCGTTTGCACGCATCCAGTCGGCGAGGTAGGTCTTTTCCGGCAGGTAGGAAATGATTGATTTGGTGTGGATGCCCGGGCGCTGCCCGTCGATGAGCACTTCTCCCCGGTAATCGTTGATAAGCCCTGCCATGATTTTCATCAGGGTGGTCTTGCCGCAGCCGTTGGGCCCGAGCAGTCCGACGATTTTGCCCGGCTCGACGGTCAGCTGGAAGTCGTTGAGCACTGGAATGCGGTCGTACGCTTTATTCAAGTGGCTGATCTGTACTAAGTTGTTCACTGTTATCCCTCCATCACGAGTTGTGCAATTTGTTCTTTTGTGTAACCCAGCGCGGTCAATTCCTCAAGAAGGCGCCCGATGATCTCCTTGCCGAACATTTCGCGGGCCTGTGCAATGCGGGCGGTGTCCTTGGTGACAAAGCGCCCGGAGGTCCGTTCGCTGTAGAGCAGCTGCTCTCGCTCGAGCTCGGTCAAGGCGCGCTGCATGGTGTTGGGGTTGACGCCGAAGACGGCGGATAATTCTCGGACGGACGGCACGCGATCACCCTCTTTCCATTGGCCTGAAACAATTTTCACTCGAATTTTACTCATAATCTGCAAATAGATTGGCACATTTGGGTTGTAATCCGTTTGCTGAAGCACGGTAGCACCTCCTTTTGTATTATTGTATTATTAAGTTAATACAATAATACATCTTTTTTCTCGCGTTGTCAAGTGTTTTTCGTTTGACGTCAGTTTCCAGTTTTAGGTGAAGGCGCAGCGGAAGCGCAGCGGAAGCGCAGCGGAAGC
>CBCSOX010000061.1:0-12558 GCA_965141735.1 uncultured Oscillospiraceae bacterium
TTGAATAGCAATGGTGCCGGTGCGGATGACCTCCTTGATTCCATAGGGCTTGACGAGTTCGATCATCGTCTCAAGCCGCTCGGTGGTGTCGGACACCTCGAGGGACATCGTGGTGCGGGTGATGTCGCACACCTTCGCATCCATGATCTCAGCGATGTTCATGATCTCACCGCGCTGGGCCGGGGTGGTGCTCACCTTGACGAGCATCAGCTCCCGGCTGATGATCTCGTGCGCCTCCTGGGTTTTGACCTTAATGACGTCGATGAGTTTGTTGAGCTGCTTCTCCACTTGCTGGTGCGATTGTCGCCGTCGACGACAATCGTGATGCGGGACATGGTGGTGTCCTCGGTGACGCCGACTGCGAGACTTTCAATGTTGAAGCCGCGGCGGCTGAAGAGACCGGACACGCGGGAAAGCACGCCGGGGTGGTTCTCAACGAGAATGGAAATTGTTTTTTTCATAGCTTTGTCCCTCCCTTACAGTGTCGGCTCGTCTTTGTCGACGATGACTTCGAGCAGGTAAGGCGTTTTCGCGGCAAAAAAGTCTTGGAATGCACCCTTTGCCTGGTCGATGCTGTCAATCGTCTGCGCCGGAATGCCGTAGGCGGAGGCGAGGATGCTGAAATTGGGGCTGCCGTCGAGGAAGACAGCGGTCTGCCGGTCCCCGAAGCCCTTGGTCTGCAGCTCCCGGACCATGCCGAGCCGGTTGTTTTTGAGCACCACGATTTTGACTGGGATGTCGTGCTGGCACATGGTCGCAAGCTCCATCATCTGCATCTGGAACGACCCGTCGCCGCACACCGCGACCACCGGCTGACCGTCTGAGGCGAGCTGCACCCCCATAGCGGCCGGGACCGAGTAACCCATGGTGCCCATGCCGCCCGAGGTCATGAACTTGCCCTTTTTCACCTGGAAATAGTTTGCAGTCCAAATCTGATTCTGTCCCACGTCGGCCACGACATAGGTCTCCTCCGGCGCGCTTTCGGAGAGCAGGGTCATGAATTCCTTGGGGTTGACGCTCCCCTCCCGCTTTTCAAACGGACGGACGCTCTCCGCCCGGATCTCGTCGAGCTTGCGAATCCAGTCGATGTGCTCGGCGGGCTCAATGATCTCGTTGAGCTGATTGAGAATCTCTTTAGCATCGCCGACGACTGGAATGCTCACCCCGACGTTTTTGCCGATCTCCGCCGGGTCCACATCGATGTGAATGATTTTGGTGCGTTTTTCGAGGACGCCGGGGGTGGCAACCGCGCGGTCGGACACCCTCGCGCCGATCAGGATGAGCAGGTCGGAGTCGAGGATAGCGCTGTTGGCGACCCGCACCCCGTGCATACCGAGCATGCCGTAGTAGAGCGGGTGGTTGCTCGGGATGGTGCTGATGCCCATCATGGTGGTGATCACCGGGATGCTGCACGTCTCAGCGAGTGCGACGAGCTCCTCAGTTGACTGGGAACCGATGACGCCGCCGCCCGCGCAGATCACCGGGCGTTTGGCCTCTTTGATTGCGGCCGCTACCTTTTTGATCTGGCCGACATGGCCCTTGACGCTCGGCTTGTAGCCGCGGATGTTGACCGATTCGGGATAAGCGTAATCGAATTCCACCCGCTGAACGTCCACTGGCACGTCGATGAGGACCGGACCGGGGCGGCCGGAGGCGGCGATGTGAAACGCCTCTTTGAAGACGCGTGGAATATCCGACGCTTTTTTGACCAAATAGCTGTGCTTGACAAACGGCTCGACTGCACCTGTGATGTCGACCTCCTGGAAGACGTCCCGCCCGAGAAGCTCGGTGGAAACCTGTCCGGTGATGCAGACAATCGGGATGGAATCGCTGTACGCGGTGGCGATGCCGGTGAGCAGGTTGGTCGCACCGGGTCCAGAGGTCGCAATGCACACGCCGGGGCGGCCGCTCATCCTGGCGTAGCCGTTGGCCGCGTGCGCGCCGTTTTGCTCCTGACGGACCAGGATGTGCCGTATATCCGACGAGGCAAGTGCATCGTAAAACGGACAGATCGCCGCGCCCGGATATCCAAAGACGACCTTGACCCCCTCCTCCTCTAGGCATTTTACCATCGCCTGTGCGGCTGTAGTCATTCTGCACTCCTCCTTACATCGTATTTTTGTAAAAAATTGTTTCGGGTAGATAAGTTCTATTATAAATCTTTTAGGTGGAACTCGTCAATAGAATGGCAGGAGGTTTTTGCATTTTCATGGAAATCTGTCAAAATGGATAAAAAAGAGGGGGGATTGGCCCGATTTACGCGGGAATTGGCGATTTGCGCCCCAGCAATTGAATTTTTCTGCCAAACGCGGTAAAATAGGAGACAGCGATCAAGTAAGAAAGGAAGATTTCAACATGGAACTTCTCCCAACTGCGTTTCTCATTGACAGCCTTTCGGTGTACAAAAATCTGAGAAACGACCCGGTCGTGACCGGACTCTACAACTGCGTTCTCAAGCTGTACACCACCGCGAACGCGAACGACCAGCTCAGCGCGGTGGAGGCGTATACCTCGATGTGCAATGCGCTGTATGAAAGCGAATACAACGGCAATCTCGCCGATTATCTCTTTGACCTGGTGCTCTACGACGTCAACGTCTTCACCAACGCCTGCGCCCGCGGGGAGTACGACAAGCTCCCCCAGGAGATTAAAAGCGCGGCAGCGACCGATCTGGAGGCGCTGTGCAAGCTCTCTCTCGTGACCGACGGCCAGATCAAGGCGGCATTTAAAAAGAAATTTATCCACATGCCCGAGCTCATCGACATCCTGCCCGGCTATTCGATCTCCCACAGGCAGTATGCGGCGGGGAGCGAATGGGGGGAAAACATCGAAACCATCTCCCGCTTTTACCGGGAAAACGGAACCGGTATGTACGCAAAGTACAAAGCTTTTCTCTACGACAGCGATCGCGGCATCCTCCCGGTGCACAATACCGATCCGATCCGCATCAGCGACCTCAAGCAGTACGAGGTGCAGCGTCAGAAGATCATTGACAACACCCTCGGCTTCCTCGAAGGCCATCCCTACAACAATGTTTTGCTCTACGGCGACCGCGGGACAGGCAAGTCCTCCACCGTCAAGGCGCTGCTCAATGAATACAGCGGCCAAAAGCTGCGGATGATTGAAATCAGCAAACGCTGCCTCGCCGATCTCGACAAGCTCATCCAAGCGGTGCAGCACATCCCGCTCAAATTCATCCTTTTCATCGACGATCTGACGTTTAACGAAAACGACGACAATTTTGGCATCCTCAAGGCTGCGCTCGAAGGCTCCCTCAGCACTCGTCCGAATAACGTCGCAATCTACGCGACCACCAACCGCCGCCACCTCATCAAGGAGACCTTCTCCGCCCGGGAGGGCAACGAGGTGCACCGGGCGGACACCATTGACGAAAACCTCTCCCTTTCCGACCGCTTCGGCCTGATGGTCACCTTTACAAAGCCCAACAAGGACAGCTTTCTCGCCATTGTGCGCCAGCTCGCGGCTGACCGGGGGCTCGAAATCGATGAACAGAAGCTCACCTCAGGGGCAGAGCGGTTTGCCCTTGCAAAAGGCGGCAGGACCCCCCGGCTCGCCAAGCAGTACATCGACCATCTCGAAGCCCGCATGAAACTCAACCTGGAAATACTCTGATCCGTGAGGAGGATGGCTGTGATCAAAAAACTCATCTGCGCTGTGACGGCAGCAGTGCTGCTGCTCACCGGCTGCCAGATGTCCAAAGAGGAACCGGTTCAGCCCGAGGACATCGCGCTCTATCCGGTGACTATTAACGGAATTTCATTCTCTGAGGCACCTCAGAGGGTGGTGTCGCTCTGCCCGCAGCTCACTTCCCTGCTCTCCGCCCAAGGCCACGCGGATGCGGTTGTCGGCGTCTCGGTGGACCAGGCCGCAGAAGGCCAGCAGGTGGTGGGCAGTGCGGATTCTCCCGATGTGGACGCCATTCTCGCCCTGAAACCCGATCTGGTCCTCACCCAGCAGGCGATTCCCGCCAAGCAGATCAATCAGCTCAAGGAAGCGGGTACGACAACGCTCGTCCTCCCGGTTCCGCAGAATTTTTACCAGATCGAAGCGCAGTACCAGGAGCTGTTCTGTCTGTTTGACGGCTCGGTTCCAGCCGCGTTCAAGGATTTGGGGATTGAAGCGGGAGACAGCCGGGCGCAGGAGGTGTTTGTCTCCTATGAACAGCAGCTCAAAGGGATGGCAAAGCGGGCGGCGTCGGGGGAAGCGGTATCTTTCGTGTTCGTCCTCTCCCCCGACGGCAGCAAAGTGGCGACCGGGAAAACAGCCGAAGGCAATCTCATCGGGCTCATCGGCTGCAATGTGGCGCAAAATGCCTCGGGCTATCAAATCAGCTTTGAGGAGATTGCACAGCAGGCACCTGACTATGTGTTTGTGCCCAAAGGGGAGTCCATCGCGATTGTACAGAATCAGGAGTACCAGCAGCTCGACGCGGTTGCAAACGGCAGGATTGTAGAAATTGACCTTGGATTACTCAATTCGCAGGATCCCGAAAAGGTAGTTGAGCTGTGCAAAACGGTCTGTGAACATCTCTACGGGAATTCGCCCTCTCAATAAGCGAGTCATCAGGTCTATTTTTCCGTTTCAGGAAGTAATAGAATTTTTATTTTCTTACAAAAAGCACACAGACTCTTTGAGAGTCTGTGTGCTTTTGCCGCGTTATTCAGTCGATTGGGGCGCTGAATGCGGGGTGCTTTTTGGATTGTCTTGAGAATGAACAGTCAACGCCAATTCGTAAACGCTTGCTGTTCCTCGAAACTGCCGCTAAACTGATCAAAAGGTGGTGGGGAGCGCGGAAATCAATGAACTTCTTCAAGCAATCGGCCGGACGGTTGGTGGGAAACTCGATCAAAAGCTGGGGACGGTCCGAAGTAAATTCAACCGGCTGGACGACAAAATCTCGACTGCCAGCGAGACGACGAATCAAAAGATCGACGACTTGAGGGCCTGCATAGACAACAACGTTGTGCCCGCTGGCCTCGTAACCAACGCTGAAGAATCCGAAATCAGAATCCTCGCGAAAAAGGTCCAGCAACCGCAATAGCAGCAAGCAAAAGAGCCAGGAATACTTGTGTATTCCCGGCTCTTTTTGCGTCCTCGCACAAAGATAGCAAAATGCTTGGCGCCCCCTTACGGGTGTGTATTGAGATCTTGCAAAATACTACAACACGTACAGGCAGGGCAGTTGCCGTCCCCTTACGGGTGTGTATTGAGATGCGAGAATCAATATTGTGTTTTAAAAACATGGAGTTGCCGTCCCCTTACGGGTGTGTATTGAGATCTGCCTCGAAGCCGCCAAAAGCCGACGGCGCGCGGTTGCCGTCCCCTTGCGGGTGTGTATTGAGATCGTGTAAACTTGACGGAGACAATCACGATGAGAGTTGCCGTCCCCTTGCGGGTGTGTATTGAGATAGCGGCGTCTGGCAGCCCTGTGTTTTCGGGCCTTTACAATGCTCAAAATGCGAACCGCCCTTCCTTGTGTATTCAAAAGCGTTCTTCTGCACAAAAATCCGTCTATTCTTCCTCTTTTTGTGGAGGTGCGAACCCCTCCGGAGTTTTGTGTTCACTTGAGGTTCGCACCATGAACCTTGTGGCATTGCTGCAAATCATATGGTCATCCCCTTATTCTGTGAATTCCGCTGCGATCCATATCATTTTGCATTATTTGATAACCAGTATACTACATCGACCCAATTTTTACAATCTATTTTAACGTTTATTGTCTATGGAGCGAGTCAAACTCCTTTCGCAAGTGCCACATTGCAAAAAACGCCTGCAGGCGCTGCTTGCAGCAGAACCTTACAGGCGTTTTGTGTGATACCCACTGGCTTTGCCGGTGGATCATTCAGGATACTTTGCCGGACGGCGGTTTTAAAGCTCAAATCAATTTGCTCATGTCGTACAGTCCAGCGGGTTTTCCCTTGAGGAACACCGCCGCATTGACCGCCCCAACCGCGAACACCTCTTTGGTGCGCGCGCTGTGGGACAGGGTGATGATCTCATCGCGACCCGCGAAGATCACCTCATGCTCCCCGACGATTGTTCCGCCGCGGATTGCGTGCATGCCGATCTCCTTTTTGTCCCGCTTTTTCCTCTGTGCATGGCGGTCGTACACATATTCATATTGGTTACCCGCCGTCTCGTTGATCGCATTGGCGAGCATAATCGCCGTACCGCTCGGCGCGTCAATCTTTTGATTGTGGTGCTTTTCCACAATTTCAATATCGAACTGGCCGTCAAGGACTTCAGTCGCCTTTTTCGCGAGTTCGACCAACAGATTGATGCCAAGCGACATATTAAAGGTGAAAAATACCGGGATATTGTCGGCAGCCGCCTTGATTTGCGCGATCTGCTCTGAACTGTAGCCGGTGGTTGCAACGACAAGCGGGGTTTTGGTTTCCCAGGCGTAGCTGAGCAGTCCGTCGAGCGCCGCAGGATGGCTGAAATCAATGATTACATCGGCTTTCACACGGCAGTCCTGCGGGCATTTGAAAATCGGAAACGCCCCGTATTGGTCTGTATTGATGTCGATGCCGGCAACGATGGTGCAGTCTTCTCTGCCCCCAACGATGTCTGCAATGACCCGGCCCATGTGGCCGTTGGCTCCGCTTAACAGAATGTTGACCATAGCGGCCTCCTTTACACTTCTTTGCTGATGGGTGTCCTCTTTATTTTATGAGCTCAACCGATTTCATGACAGCGGAAAGCTTTGCAATCTGCTCTTCGCTCATCTTGAACAGCGGCATTCTGCATTCTCCGACTTCCATGCCCATCAGGTTCAAAGCCTCTTTGACCGGAATTGGGTTGACGTCCATAAAGAGGGCGTTGATGAACTCGAGAAGCCTGAGCTGGAGCGCCGCGCTCTCCTTGACGTTGCCATCGAGATAGAGCTGGCAGATGTCGTGGGTCTGGCGCGGCATGACGTTGGAGAGCACCGAGATGACGCCGACTCCGCCAAGCGACAGGATGGGGACGATCTGATCGTCATTGCCGGAATAGATGTCGAGTTCATCGCCGCAGAGCGCCTTGATCTTGGCCACAGCGCCGATGTTGCCGCTCGCCTCTTTGACAGCGACGATATTCGGGTGCTTTGCCATCTCTTTGAGGGTCTCAGGCTGGATGTTGGTGCCAGTCCGTGAAGGGACGTTGTAGGCGATGATGGGAATGTTTACACTGTCCGCAATCTGGTTGTAATGTGCGATCAGCCCGCGCTGGGAGGTTTTGTTATAATACGGGGTGACGACGAGCAGGCCGTCCGCACCCATCGCCTCCGCCTCTTTGGCAAGGACGACCGAATAGCTTGTGTCGTTGCTGCCCGCGCCCGCGACAACGGGGATACGGTGATTGGTGAATTCGATCGCCTTGCGGATGACATTGAGGTGTTCCTCGTGATTGAGGGTGGCGGATTCGCCGGTGGTGCCGCAGATGATGATCGCGTCAGTGCCGTTTTCCACCTGAAAGTCGATCAGCTCTTTGAGTTTTTCGTAATTGACCGAGCCGTCTGCGTGCATGGGTGTGACGATGGCGACGCCTGCGCCGGTGAAAATTCTTTTTTTCATGGTGATCCCAATCCCTTTCTAAAATTAGTGGGTAAGGCGAAAGCTATGTAAATGGTTAGTCCATGAAGCCCTTTGCTGTGAGCAGTTCCGCCATGAGGACAGCGCCGCCCGCCGCGCCGCGCAGCGTGTTGTGGGAGAGACAGACGAATTTGTAATCATACTGGCTGTCTTCCCGCAGACGGCCCATCGAGACTGCCATGCCGCCTTCGAGTTCGCGGTCAAGCTTTGCCTGGGGGCGGTTGTCTTCCTCAAAATAGTGGAGAAACTGTTTGGGCGCGCTCGGAAGATTGAGGTCCTGCGGCTCACCCTTGAACTCTGCCCAGGCGCGTTTGATCTCGTCGATGGACGGCTTTTTCTCAAAGCTGACAAACACCGCGGCGGTGTGGCCGTCCTGTACCGGGACGCGCAGGCACTGGGTTGTGATCGAGGGGGCGGTTGCGTCCACGATTTGATCCCCTTCGATTTTGCCCCAGATCTTGAGCGGTTCGATCTCGGATTATTCCTCCTCGCCGCCGATGAACGGGATGACGTTGTCGACCATTTCAGTCCAGGTCTTAAAGGTTTTGCCCGCGCCGGAAATCGCCTGGTAGGTACAGGCAAGCGCCTTGGTGACCTTGAACTGCTCCATCAGCGGGTGGAGCGCCGGGACATAGCTCTGGAGGGAGCAGTTGGATTTGACTGCCACAAAGCCGCGTTTGGTGCCGAGGCGCTTTCTCTGTGCGTGGATGATTTCCGCGTGCTCCGGGTTGATCTCGGGCACGATCATCGGCACGTCGGGGGTGTGGCGGTGCGCCGAGTTGTTGGAGATCACCGGGCACTCAGCCTTTGCATACGCCTCTTCGAGTGCGCGGATCTGATCCTTGGGCATGTCGACCGCGCAGAACACAAAGTCCACTTCACCCGCAATTTTATCAATATCTTTTTCCGCGTCGAGCACGACGAGGTCCTTCATCGCTTCGGGGATCGGTTTTGTCATCGCCCATTTGGCGCTGACCGCCTCCTCATAGGTCTTGCCCGCGCTTCTCGACGAAGCGGCGAGGAGTTTGACGTTGAACCAAGGATGGTTTTCGAGCAGAGTTGCAAAACGCTGGCCGACCATACCGGTTGCGCCGATGATGCCCACATTGTACGTTTTCATGATCTATTTCCTCCAAAATTAAAAATTAACCCAGTTCATGAAAAAAACCGGTTGAAAACCGGTCCAAAATGCAATATAATAGAAACATTGACGTAAATTCGTCGATAGCCCTCCATCACATTGCATGATGACAGTTGTACATTTCTTAAACGTACCCCCAGCATCGCGGGCGCCACCCGTTCAGCTTCGGCGGCTTCCCCTTTCTGCGCGTGTTCCGTCGGCTCTGGCTGAGCCTCACCCGCACATACTTTTGAAAGTCGCATCCTCTACCAGTTTTTTATTTGTATATCTGTTTCTATCATAGCACCTAAACCAGGTGATGTCAATTCATTTTATGATATTTTTATCTTTTCTGAACATCCCGCAAACAGCGGAGAAATGGAGCGGAAGCTATGAACACAAGTGATTTTTATTTTGACCTGCCCAAGGAGCTGATTGCGCAGACCCCAATCGAGCCGCGTGACCATTCCAGGATGCTCTGCCTTGACCGCAACACAGGGAAACTTGCGCACAAGCATTTTTACGATATCGTCGATCTGCTGGAGCCGGGCGATACCCTCGTCATCAACGACTCCCGCGTCCTGCCCGCGCGGCTGTATGGGAAAAAACAGGGAACTGGCTCGGACATTGAGTTTCTCCTGCTCGAACAGAAACAGCAGGATGTGTGGGAGATCCTCTGCAAACCGGGCAAAAAGGCGAAGGTTGGCGCGAAGTTTACTTTTGGCGGACTGCTTGACGCAGAAATTACCGAGGTGTGCGACGACGGCAACCGCATCGCAAAGTTTACCTACAACGGCAGTTTTTTTGACATCCTCGACCGGATCGGCCAGATGCCGCTTCCCCCCTACATCACCGAAAAGCTTGAGGACAAGGAGCGCTACCAGACGGTGTACGCCGACGAGCTCGGCTCGGCCGCCGCGCCGACCGCGGGGCTGCACTTCACCCCTGAACTGCTCCAAAAGCTGGAGCAAAAGGGGATCCAGATTGCCCGGATCACACTGCATGTCGGTCTCGGGACCTTCCGCCCCGTCAAGGTGGACGACGTGACCAAGCACAAGATGCACTCAGAACACTATGAGATTTCCCAGGAAACCGCCGACCTCATCAACCGCACCAAGGCAAACGGAAAGCGAGTCATCGCCGTTGGCACGACGAGCTGCCGCACCCTCGAAAGCGTAGCGACGTTTACCGGTGGGATTCAAAAGGCGGAGGGGTACACCGACATCTTTATCTACCCGGGCTATACGTTCAAAGTACTCGACGGACTGATCACCAACTTCCACCTGCCCGAAAGCACGCTGATCATGCTGGTATCCGCCTTTGCAGGGTATGACCAGGTGATGGAGGCCTATCGCATTGCTGTACAGGAACGCTACCGCTTTTTCAGCTTCGGCGACGCGATGTGCATTCTTTAGCTGCATGCGGCTTTGGAGCATCCAGCACCAGAACGCCTATCGGGTTCTCTGCGAACAAGGCGTCCTGCGTGCAGACGAACGGTATATAGTTCCGCAGGGGGAGTTTCCCCTTATCCGCGCCTACAGCTGGATGACAGAACAAATGGAGCAGCGCATAGGGGCCCTCCCTACGGCGTTCGGTTTCCCCTCTGGGCATGGGTTCAATGGGAGGGAAAGCGCAAAGCGCGCAGTATTCCTCAGCAAGGACATGCCGCTCCCGGCACACCGATGGTACAGCTGACCATTGATCTGCCGAATGACCAGGTCGTCCTGTCTGATTTTGACCTGTTCCACTTCTGCCTGATGTTTTGCTTCTTACCATCTGACGAACGGCAGGAGCGCATGTTTGAAGAGGCGTGTTTCAAAGAAAGGATTCGGGAAAGTGACTTGCAACTGGGTGATTTGCAGTCGCCTGCCCTCAGCCGGCTCAGGCAGCAAGCAGAGCAAAGCTGGCAGAAAATCTTCGACCTTTCCTTTTGGAACGCCCCTCTCTTTACGGGGATCCCTGTCGACGAACCATTCAGGCGACATTTTGGGAGTTGCGGATTGAACAGGTGCGCAAAGTGCAGAAATTCATTGCCCGCTAAAGAGCTGGCTTTTCTCCAGTGACGCAGAGCCAGCCATCCTTGCGGTGGGAACGCACCTTGTGAAACCCGGCGCGGCGCAGTAGCTCTTCCAAGCCATTTTGGGTGGGGATGTGGAGCTTGAGCAGCTTGATGACCTCGGCATACTGCTGCGGTTTTCCCTCTTCAGCAACCATTTCACAGATCACCGCAAGGGTGGCGCCGGGCCGCAACACCCGAAGCGCCTCGCGAAGCCCTGCCTCCGGGTTGGGCCAGAAGTAGATGGTCTCAATTGCAGTAGCAAGGTCAAATGTGTTTTCCGCAAACGGGAGGTTCGCGGCATCGGCTCGAAAAATCTCCGCCCTGCCCTCTTGGATGGCCCTCCGGTTTTCCCTGCTCGCCCGCTGCACCGAGAGTTCGGAATAGTCGACGCCAGTGACGCTGCCCATTCCTTTGAGCAGCCTGCGCACCGCCTTTCCCCCTCCGCAGCCGATGTCAAGCGCCTTCCCCTGCTGCCGCAACGGAAGCAGAGAGAGCGCCCAACTGGTCATCGCGGCGTGGCCATGGTTCATCTTGCGGATCATCAGCCGCCCCCAAAGGCCCTTGGGCTTTCGCGCGTTGCGGGTGAGAGATTTGATCATAATTATTTCAGCTCCTTGTTGAAATGTGCGAAATTAGTGTTTGCTAACCTATTATATACCAGATTTCCTTTTGGTGCAACCGAAAAACTCTGGTTGACTTCTGAGCAAAATCGAGCTATAATTTCTTTATTTGACTCAATGCTGGAGGTTTTCATGTATAAACTTATTAAACAGGAGGGGGATGCCCGGCGCGGCGAGTTCCACACCGTCCACGGCACCGTACAGACCCCTGCTTTCATGAATGTCGGCACCTCTGCCGCAATCAAAGGGGGAATTTCCTCCTATGACTTGGTTGATCTTAAATGTCAGGTCGAGCTGTGCAACACCTATCATCTGCACGTCCGCCCGGGCGACAAGGTCATCCGAGAGCTGGGGGGACTTCACAAATTTATGGGCTGGGACCGCCCGATTCTCACTGACAGCGGCGGCTTTCAGGTGTTTTCCCTCTCCTCGCTGCGCACCATTCAGGAGGAAGGGGTATTGTTTGCCTCCCACGTGGACGGAAAACGCATCTTTATGGGGCCGGAGGACAGCATGCGGATTCAGTCCAACCTCGGTTCCACAATTGCCATGGCGTTTGACGAGTGTGTGGAAAACCCGTCGACCCACGAGTATTCCCAGCACTCCTGCGAACGCACCACACGTTGGTTGTACCGCTGCAAGGCGGAAATGGAGCGTCTCAACGCCCAGCCGGACACCATCAACCCCCATCAGATGCTGTTCGGCATCAACCAGGGCTGCACCTACGAAGACCTGCGCGTCTGGCACATGAAAGAAATCCGCAAGCTGGATCTCGACGGTTATGCGATCGGCGGACTCGCAGTGGGTGAGCCAAAAGAGGAGATGTACCGCATCATCAGCGCGGTGACCCCTCATATGCCGCAGGACAAGCCGCGCTATTTGATGGGGGTGGGCAAACCCACCAACATCATTGAAGCGGTGTACCGGGGCGTTGACTTGTTTGACTGCGTCATGCCCAGCCGCAATGCGCGCCATGGGCACGTCAACACCTGGGAGGGAGTGCGCAACCTGATGAACAACAAATATGAGCGGGACGATTCCCCCATTGACCCAAGCTGTGACTGCCCCACCTGCCGCCGCCATTCCCGCGCCTACATCCGCCACCTCTTCAAATCCAAGGAGATGCTTGCCAACCGCCTGGCTGTGATGCACAACCTCTATTTT
>CBCSOX010000062.1:0-12468 GCA_965141735.1 uncultured Oscillospiraceae bacterium
GTCCAGTCGAAAACATCGCCCAAAAGCCGCTGCGCACAAAAAATAGAATTGCGGCAAAAATTGCTCCCATTAAAAGAATATCAAACAAAAACACAGAGAAATCGTTGATCAAAAAACTCATCAGGTCGGGTAAACTCTGCAGATGGTTGAACTCGCTGAGCAGGACGATAAAAACGGGATAGGTGAACAACAGCACTTTGCCAAACGTCTCATACCGCAGTGCGTTCTCTTTTCTCTTTTGCCTCACATTGTGAATCAGCACAGTTCTTCCCTCCTTTATAGACTATACTTATAGAACTACTCATGTTATTATTATAGTTGTTTTTGTCCTACATTCAAGAAAGAAAGATTTAATTTTTTATAAATATGTAAAATTCTTGTCTTTTGATTGTTAAGTGCCAAACCGGGCAGGCTAGGATGAGTGAGAGAACAAACTTGATTCTTGCAACACTTTGTGCTATGATAGTCTAGGTTTATAGGGTTTACAACAGAAAACGCCGTAAAAACTGTTTGCGGCAAAAGATATCGGAGGCTTTTTTGTGATTAGAAACGATTTAAGAAATATCGCCATTGTCGCGCACGTTGACCACGGCAAAACCACCCTCGTTGACGAGATGCTCAAGCAGGGCGGCGCCTATCGTGAAAACCAGGTGATTGAGGAGCGGGTCATGGACTCGAACGACCTCGAACGGGAGCGCGGCATTACGATTCTCGCCAAAAATACAGCGGTTACTTATAAGGATACCAAGATCAACCTGATCGATACCCCCGGCCATGCCGACTTCGGCGGTGAGGTGGAGCGGGTGCTCAAAATGGTGGACGGCGTCATTCTGCTCGTCGACGCGGCAGAGGGTCCAATGCCCCAAACCCGCTTTGTCACCCAAAAGGCGCTGGAACTCGGTCTCAAAATCATTGTGGTTGTCAATAAAATTGACCGCCCCGACGCGCGCCTTGACGAAATCCCCGATGAGGTGCTCGAGCTGCTGCTCGACCTCGACGCGTCGGAGGAGCAGCTCGAATGCCCGATGCTGTTCTGCTCCGGCCGTTCCGGCACAGCCTCCTTCTCCCAGTACGAGGCGGGAACCGACCTGCAGCCGCTGTTTGAAACAATTATGGAATACATTGACCCGCCCTCCGGCGATGAGGAGGGCCCCACTCAGATGCTCGTGTCCTCCATCGACTACAACGAGTATGTCGGGCGCATCGCAATCGGCAAGGTGGAGCGCGGCGTCATCAAGCAGGGCGAGACCGTCACCATCTGTGATTTCCACGGCAACCACGAGCCGTATCAGGGCAAAATCGTCAACCTCTATCAGATCGATTCGTTTGGCCGCTCCCCGATTGAGCAGGCGACTGTCGGCGACATCGTCTGCATCTCGGGTATTGACAAACTCACCATCGGCGACACCATCTGCGCAAACGGAGTGCCCGAGCCAATTGCCTTCTCCAAAATCAGCGAACCCACGGTTGAAATGACCTTTGCGGTCAACGACAGCCCGTTTGCGGGCAGAGAAGGCAAATTCGTCACCTCCCGCCAGATCCGCGACCGCCTGATGAAGGAACTGTTAAAAGACGTATCCCTGCGGGTGGAGGACGCAGATTCGAGCGAAAAATTCAATGTCAGTGGGCGGGGCGAGATGCACCTGTCGATCCTCATCGAGACGATGCGGCGCGAGGGCTTTGAATTCTCGGTGAGCACCCCCCGCGTGCTCTTTAAAGAGATCGACGGGGTGAACTGCGAGCCGATGGAAGAGCTCGTCATCGATGTGCCGGAGGAAAGCCTCGGCTCGGTCATGGAGAAGATGGGCACCCGCAAGGCGGAGATGACCCACATGGAGCCGGTCGGCAGCCGGATGCGGGTGAAGTTCCTCATCCCCTCCCGCGGGCTATTTGGTTACCGCAGCGAGTTCCTCACCGACACCAAGGGGGAAGGCATCCTCAACACCATTTTCGCGGGCTATCAGCCCTACAAAGGGGAGATCCCGACCCGCGCAAACGGCTCTCTGATCTCGTTTGAAACAGGGGAAGCGGTCACCTATGGCCTTTACAACGCGCAGGAACGCGGAACTCTGTTCATCAGCCCTGGCACCGCCGTCTATGAGGGTATGGTCGTCGGCTGTTCCCCCAAAGCGGAGGACCTGGTTGTCAATGTCTGCAAGAAAAAACACGTCAGCAACATGCGGGCAAGCGGTTCGGACGAGGCGCTGCGCCTGGTGCCCCCCCGTGTGATGAGCCTTGAGGCGTCGCTCGAATTCCTCGCACAGGACGAGCTGCTCGAGGTTACCCCACAGTCTCTGCGCATTCGCAAGCGTATTCTGAGCAACCAGCTGCGCGCCAAAAACCGCGCAAAACAATAAACAGAGGCGTTATTCGTCCCTGCCATTCCTGCCGCAGGTGGCGGAATGAGGAGATCCGGCGCACAGCTCGCCGGATTTTTTCTTTTGCCGCTCAGTTCAGGTGTATGCAAAACCGATTCACATGGTTCCCGTGCAGCGCAATCCCCAACACGCCTGTGTGAACAGACAGGGCGAGCAGAATCCCCACTCCGCTCTCTGTACCTGGCTCTAGGGGCACTGCAAACGCAACCCGACCCCTGCGCTGTTGTATCCTGAGGCTTCCTTGTAGCCTGCACTGCATGGGAGCTCACAGTGCCTGCCCCAGAACCTGCTTGCCACTCGTTGTGCTGTACCCTCGGGCATCCAGAAAGTCCTCTTACAACCGGGAACTATCCCCGGCAGGGAACAGCACCGCATGCCATCTCACACACGGAGGAGTATTGTGTCTGATTTCACCTTTGAATCCCTCAGCCCTACCATCTCAGTCTGCGTCTCCCCACAGCATAAATTTGGGACAGACGCCTTTTTGCTCGCAGATTTTGCCGCCCCCCGGCGCAAGGACAGGGTGGTGGATCTCGGCACCGGGTGCGGTATCATCCCGTTCATTCTGCACAAGCACTTTAAGCCCAAGCAGATCACCGGGGTGGACATCCAGACCCAGGCAATCGAACAGTTTGCGCGCGGGATTGCCGCATCCCAGCTTGAGGGGCGGCTGCTCCCGGTCTGCTCTGACCTCAAAAAATTAGATCTTCCTGCGGGAAGTTTTGATGTAATCACCTGCAATCCCCCCTACAAGGCGCCGGGCGCTGGGATTCTGAGCGAAACCCCACCTGACCAGATCGCGCGGCACGAAACAATGTGCACCATTGAGGACATCTGCCAAACCGCCGCCCGGCTGCTGCGGTTTGGCGGCCGTTTCTGCCTTTGCCAGCGGCCGGAGCGGCTCGCGGATGTGCTCACCGCAATGCGTTTGGCGGGAATCGAGCCCAAGCGGCTGCGGATGGTGTCCAAGAGGTACGACGCCGTTCCCTGGCTGTTTCTCGTGGAGGGGAAACGGGGGAGCAGGCCGTTTTTACAGGTTCTCCCCACCTTGGCGGTTTACGAAGGGGAGGAATTTTCCGAGGAAATGCAGAAAATTTATGGATGGCGAGAGGAGCTTTCAGAATGAGCGGAATATTGTATGTGGTCGGAACCCCGATCGGCAATCTGTCGGATTTTTCCCCCCGCGCGGTTGAGACGCTGCGTTGCGTCGATTTTATCGCCGCAGAGGATACCCGAGTGACCCTCAAACTGCTCAATCACTTTGAAATCAAAAAACCGATGGTGAGTTACTATGAACACAACCTGCGCGAACGGGGCGAGCAGATTGTCAGCCGGATACTCGCGGGAGAGGACTGCGCCGTTGTCTCAGACGCGGGAATGCCCTGTATCTCCGACCCGGGAGAGGATCTTGTGCGGCTGTGCGCCGAACGGGAGGTCCGCACAGTCGTCATTCCAGGGCCGAGCGCGGTGATCTCAGCGCTGTGCGTCAGCGGGCTCATCACATCCCGTTTTAGCTTTGAGGGGTTTTTGAGCACCAACCGCCGCAACCGGTTGAACCATCTCGCACAAATCCGGGAGGACACCCACACTCTGATCTTTTATGAGGCGCCGCACAAGCTTGTGACTACCCTGACCGATCTCCATCACAATCTAGGGGACCGCAGGGTCGCCGTTGTGCGGGAGCTGACCAAGATTCACGAGGAGGTGCGGCGCACCACGCTCAGCGAAGCGGCCGACTACTACGGCGCGCGCACCCCGAAAGGGGAATTCGTCCTCGTGGTGGAAGGGGCGCAGCAGCGGGAAGCGGCGGATGAGCAGATGAGCCTTGAGCAGGCGGCGGACTTTGCCCGGGAGCTCGTCGAGAGCGGCCACCGTCCGAGTGAAGCCGCCAAGCAGGCCGCCCGGCTGAGCGGATATAAAAAGGCGGAAATCTATCGGCTGCTGATTGACTGATTGGTCCTAACCCCTCTCTGTTTTGGCAAGAAAATAGGGAAGCAGAACCGGGGCTGTATGTGGCCCTCATCTGTTATCTGTCAGAGGAATAACAGCTCAAACGCGATCATTTCAGCGGATAGCTGAGAGCATTCCACTGCGGCGGCAGGCGGCCGAAAGCATCTCGGCAGTGAACGTTCTACCACTGAGAGAACACTCGTTGCTTGGGCAATCCCCACCCCGGTTGGGTGGGGATTTTTTTTGCTGATTTTTCGTTATATTATACAAAAAATACGATCAGAAACAAACTTTCCTGATTTTTGCTTGAATCTTTTCTTTCAGGCTACTATAATAAAGCTAGACGTATTCATCCGCTTGTCACAGGAAAGGAGATCAGAAAAGATGAAAAGATCAGTTTTAGCAGCATTGTTAGCATTTATCATTGCATGCGGAACCCTGGCTGGAACAAGCTCAATTGTTTTGGCGGATACAACCAAAGCCGGGGCGGCACCAACGGATTTGACAGATACTCCAACTCCTTTGCAGCAATCCATCACCTATGCCCTTGAACTGAAAAAAACGCCGAATTATGAAAACCTAATCCCATCGGTTCGGCAGTTATTCGATTCCACATTGGAAAAAGCGCAAGCGATGGAGGCTGACCCGAACGCATCTGCCGTTGAGAAGGCGCTAATGGCAACAGAACTGTCCACCGTTTGCCAACTGTTTGATTTTGTAAAAGGGGATAAGACGGAGCTTCAAGCATACTACGACGAAGTCAAAGATTTAGACCTTGACCTCTATGTTGACGGAAAGGAGAAGGACGATTTCATCGCTGCGCTCCAAACCACATTTGACGTCCTCGAGAGCGAAGAATCAATTCAAAAAGATGTCGATGACGCGAAAACCGCGCTTGAATCCGCGCGGGATGCCCTGATCGAGAAGCAGCAGGAAGTCGACAAATCCGCGCTGCAAGAGGCAATTCGCGACGCTGAAGCGGTTG
The DNA here is from genome assembly GCA_965141735.1 of uncultured Oscillospiraceae bacterium. Taxonomy (GTDB): domain Bacteria; phylum Bacillota; class Clostridia; order Oscillospirales; family Ruminococcaceae; genus Massilioclostridium. The sequence continues at coordinate 5,314 of CBCSOX010000062.1, forward strand.
ATCTAAACGGCTACATCTCCACCGGTCAGGACGCGTTTACCGATGCCCTCGCCCACGCAAAGGATGTCTTTGAAAACCCAGACGCCACCCAGGCTGAGGTAGACAAGGCTGCCGAGGAACTCAAAGCCGCTCAGGACAGCTTAGTTGCAAAAGCGGACAAGACAGAACTCGAAGAGGCAATTCAAAACGCGGAAAAAGTCGATACTGACGACTTTACCAGCACCGGCAAGCAGGAGTTTATCGACAAACTCGAGGCCGCAAAAGATGTGCTGGCAAATGAGGATGCCACTCAGGCTGAGGTGGACAAAGCCGCCGAGGAACTCAAAGCCGCTCAGGACAGTTTGGTTGCAAAAGCGGACAAGACAGAACTCGAAGAGGCGATTCAAAACGCGGAAAAAGTCGATACTGATGACTTTACCAGCACCGGCAAGCAGGAGTTTATCGACAAACTCGAGGCCGCAAAAGATGTGCTGGCAAATGAGGACGCCACCCAGGCTGAGGTGGACAAAGCCGCCGAGGAGCTCAAAGCCGCTCAGGACAGTTTAGTTGCAAAAGCGGACAAGACAAAACTTGATGAGGCAATCAAAAACGCGGAAAATCTCACCAGCCAGGATTTTGCCGCCGCTGGAACAGAGGCGTACAAAGAGTTCATTTTTGCACTCAGCGAGGCGAAAAAAGTGCAGGCAGACCCGGACGCCACCCAGCAGCAGGTGGATGATGCCACCCAGAGGCTGATCGACGCCGCAAAGGCCGCCAACAAACAGGCGGACAAATCCGAACTCGAAGAGGCGATCAAAGAAGCTGAGTCCCTCACCCCCAAGACGGATGAACTTGACAAGGCAATTGAAGAAGCCAAAAAGGTTTTGGACGACAAAACCCTGACCAACATGGACCAGGCGGTTGTCGACAAGGCGACAGAGGACCTCAAAGCCGCTATCGAGGCGTGGAAAAAGGCACATCCGGACCAGGAGAAACCCACCCCAGAAGATCCGGATAAAAAAGATGACGACAAGAAAAAGGACGACAACAAGACCACCAACACCAAAACAGGCGAGGCCTCCACAGCGGCGGCCGGCATCCTGCTCGCAGCGGGCTGTGCGGCTGTGCTCACCCGCAAGCGCAAAATGAAATAAAATAGGGGAAAACCCCGCCGGCCTCGAACTGACCGGCGGGGTTTCCTTTTTCAGCATCTAAAAAGTAGGAAAAGTGTGGGATGTGGGAATTTATTTGGCAAGCTCCTGGGTCTTGAGCTGTAGCCGCAGTTTATCCGCGATCATCGCGATGAACTCCGAGTTCGTCGGCTTTCCTCTGCCGTTGTGGATGGTATAGCCGAAATAGGAGTTGAGGGTGTCCACGTCGCCGCGGTCCCAAGCGACCTCAATTGCGTGGCGGATGGCGCGCTCGACCCTAGACGAGGTGGTGTCAAACCGTTTCGCAACAGTGGGGTAGAGGAGTTTGGTGACCGAATTGATCATCTCGCTGTCCCCAATGCAGAGAATAATTGCTTCCCGCAGATAGTGATACCCTTTGATGTGCGCGGGAACGCCGATTTGATGGATGACGTTGGTCACCAGCACCTCGATGTCGGTGACGTGGTGATCCGGGGATGCGAGCAGGCCTCCATGCTGACTATGTACATCATCCCGATGGGATGCAAAATCCTCGATGATGCTCGCCATCATATTCATGTCGAACGGCTTGAGTGCAAAGTAAGAGGCGCCGTTTGACATGATCTCCTTTTCGAGGAAGTCGTTTTCATAAGCCGTGGTGACGATAAACATCGGCTTGGGGAGGTCCCTTGCAATGACCGACTTCATCACGCCGAGTGCGTCGAGCTTTGCCATAAAGGTGTCGATGACCACGACGTCGGGGCGGTCGGACTGTATTTTATCAAGCACTGCCGCGCCGTCTTTTGGGGTGATCGAAACGTCAAACCCCTTGTCGAGCAGGATATCGCCAAAGGATGTGCCGAACTCTAAGCTGTCATCGCCAATTACTACTTTTATTTTACGATTCATTTTGTTTACCTCCGGTTTCTTTGTTTTACTGACAACATTATATTACCATATGTTGTCAATTATTGCAATACCAAAATTGCACATTTTTGAGAAAAAGGGAATTATTGTAACTCTGCACTAATTTTATCCGCTTTTTTTAGCTAATCTGCAACTGGTTCCGGGGCAATCTGTTGAAATCGTCTTATTCTGTCAGGATTTCTACGCCGTCCTCGGTGACAAGCAGCATGGTTTCCCACTGGGCGGAGAGCTTTCCGTCCACTGTGCGAATCGTCCAGCCGTTCTCTTGATCCTGCCAGACCTCTCGCCCGCCCTGGTTCACCATCGGCTCCACGGTGAACATCATCCCGGGAACGAGCAGCATGTCGTTCTCCTCGCAGGGGACGTAACAGACATAGGGGTCCTCGTGGAACGCGAGGCCGATGCCGTGCCCTCCGATCTCCTCCACCACCGAATACCCGTTTGCCTGAGCGTGGGCGTTGACCGCCTCTGCCATCTCGTTCATCGAACCCCAAGGGCGGATTGCCTCAATCCCCCGCTGCACGCATTCCTTGGCCACCCGCACGAGGCGCGCCGCCTCCTCATTTACCGCGCCGATGCAAAACATGCGGGAGGCGTCGGAAAAGTAGCCGTCGAGAATCGTGGAGACGTCGACATTCACGATATCCCCTTCTTTTAATACCACCACTTCGTCCGGGATGCCGTGGCAGACCTCATTGTTGACCGAAGTGCAGACGCTTTTTGGAAACCCCTGGTACCCGAGCGGTGCGGGAACTGCACCGTGTCCCACCGTGTACTCGTACACCAGCTTGTCGATCTGGCCAGTGGTCATACCGGGCTGGATTCTTTCTGCCACATAGTCGAGCACACCGGTGTTGATTTCGGCACTCCGGCGGATTTTTTCCACCTGGGCAGGAGTTTTGAGCAGCTTGCGGTCTGGGACGAGCATCCCCTCCAGTTGTGCCTGCTCGATTTTCTCGTCAAATTCCAGGTGGCATTTCTTATATTTTTTTCCGCTTCCGCACCAGCAGTTGTCGTTTCTTTCGAGTTTCACTGCAATCGCTTCCTTGTATTATTATAGAGTAGTAGTTATTAGAGCCCCTCTCCAAGGGCTGTGCTACACTGTAAGGGATGCTGTGGATTGGTGTCGCGCTCCTACCACAAGATGGTTCATGAAAGGTTCCAACCATGGCCCCATACAATTCATTTTGGGGATTGACTTTTAATAGTTAATCTTTCATATAAAAAAGACGGAGAGAATCTCTCCGTCTGAGTGAATCGGCAAAATCGGCAGGTTGGGGGATGGGGACACCCCCCTTCCCAACCTTTTTGCCTCAAACACCGGAAAACCGGTATTTTCCGTTGAGGAATCTGACGCGCATACCATCGAATCCCGCATTCTTTCTGAATGACAGCTTGAGCCAGAGAAAACGTCTCTGCATGTATTGTATTCCGTTTACCGGAGGGTAACCCCGATCTCTTCAAGATTTTTAAGCACTTTCTGAATGGCGTTGTCTGCTTCCTCGTCGTTGAGGGTGCGATCCTGCGCCCGCAGTACGATCGAATAGGAGACGCTCTTTTTGTGTTTCCCGATCTGGTCGCCGCGGAAGATGTCGAAGAACTCCACCCGTTCGAGAATCTTGCCCACTGACTGCCGAATCGTCTTTTCAATCTCAATGACCGGCAGGTCCTCGTCGCACACCACGCTCAGGTCGCGGTTGCTCGCGGGGAACTTGGGCAGGGGGTGGTAGGATTTTTCCTCCGATTGCCCCTCATAGAGGGCGGCAAAGTCAAAGCAGGCGAGATACGCCTTGGTGCCGATTCCGTAGGTTTCCAGGGTGACCGGGTGCACTTCGCCGAGCACGCCGAGCTCGACGCCGTCCTTGTTGATCGTCGCGCAGCGTCCGCTGTGGAACGGGATGACATCAGGACTCACCGCGATATCCCAGCCGGTGACATTGAGGCGGTCGAGCAGAGTCTCCACCATTCCCTTGAGGGTGTAAAAATCCGCATTGCCGCCGTACAGGCCGATAGTGAGCTTGTTGTTCTCGTCCGGCAGCTCCTCTTCTCCTTTGGGGAGGTACACCTTGCCGAGTTCGTACATCCACGCCTTGGGGTTGCGGTTGTTGTAGTTGCGGGAGAGGACTTCGAGCATGGAGGGCAGGGTGGTGGTGCGCATGACGCTGGTGTCCTCGCCGAGCGGGTTGGAAATTGTGACCGAGCGGCGCAGCACACTGTCCTGCGGGAGTCCGAGCTTGTCATAGTATTTGGGGCTGATGAAGGAGTAGGTCGCCACCTCGCTGCACCCAAGAGCGAGCATGGTGTTGCCAATGGAGGTCTCAAACTTCTGCTCCGGGGTGAGGGAGGCCTCCGCAACACCGCGGATCACAGTGGTGGGGATGTTGTTGTAGCCGTAGATGCGCGCAATTTCCTCCGCAATATCCGCCTTGTGTTCGATATCGATGCGGAAGGAGGGGACAATGATGTCATCCCCTTCCACCTGGAACGAAAGACTCTCGAGCACCTCAACCATGTAGTCGCGGGTGACGTTGATGCCGAGGAACTTGTTGGTCCATTCGGGTTCGAGTTTGACCCGCTTGGGCTCTGCGTCAAAGTGCGCCTCGTCGATGATGCCGTCGACAACCTCACCCGCGCCGAGCAGCTCGACGAGCTCACAGGCGCGCAGGATCGTCTCGTAGCAGTTGCGGGGGTCAAGGCCTTTTTCAAACCGGGCGGAGGATTCGGTGCGGATGCCGAGCGCCTTAGCTGTGGTGCGCACCGAGCTGCCCTGGAAGGAAGCCGATTCGAACACGACGGTTGCGGTGTCGTCCATGATACCGCTGTACTCGCCTCCCATCACGCCCGCGACTGCGATCGGTTTTTCCGCGTCTGCGATGACGAGCATCCGGTCGGTGAGTTCGTGCTCCGCACCCTCGAGGGTGGTGATTTTTTCGCCGTTTTGGGCGCTGCGCACGCAGATCGAGTTGCCCGACACATAGCGCAGGTCAAATGCGTGCATTGGCTGACCATACTCGAGCATGACGTAGTTGGTGATGTCGACGAGGTTGTTGATCGGGCGCACGCCGCTCGCCCGCAGCCGCTCCCGCATCCAGCGGGGGGAGGGCTTGATGGTGACGTTTTTCACAAGCTTTGCCACATAGCGGAAGCAAAGCTCGGTGTTGCGCACCTCGACCTTGAGCTCATCGTGAATGTTGCCGCCGCTGCCTTGGACAACCGGCTCTTTGAGCTTGAGGGGAACGTGGAAGGTCGCAGCCGCCTCGCGGGCAAGGCCGACGACCGAGAGGCAGTCGGGCCGGTTGGAGGTGATCTCAAACTCGACGCAGGTGTCGTTGAGGCCGAGTACCTCCCGGATGTCAAGACCGAGGCCGCACGGTTCCTGGAGGATGAAAATTCCATCCTCCACCGCGCCGGGAAAATCGTTGACAGTAAGCCCGAGCTCGCCGAGGGAGCACATCATCCCCTCGCTGACCACGCCGCGCAACTTGCCTTTTTTGATCGTTTTGCCCCCGGGCAGAGTTGCCCCGTCAAGGCAGACCGGGACGACCGCGCCGACAAACAGGTTGGTCGCGCCGGTGACGATTTGAATCGAGTCCTCGCGCCCCACGTCCATCTGACAGACGACGAGCTTGTCGGCATCCGGGTGCTTTTCAATGGAAAGCACCTTGCCGGTGACCACTTTGGAAATTTCGCTTCCCTCTATTTCATAGCCCTCGACCTTGGAGCCGGACATCGTCATTGCCTCGGAGAATTCGCGGGGCGTCACATCGATGTCCACATAGTCGGAGAGCCATTTCATGGATAAATTCATTTTGCTAACCTCCTTTTAGAACTGGTTCAAGAACCGCATGTCGTTTTCGTAGAACAAACGCAGATCGTCGATGCCGTAGCGGCGCATGACGATGCGCTCAAGGCCCATGCCGAATGCAAAGCCGGAATACTCCTCCGGATCGATGCCGCAGTTTTGAAGCACTTTGGGATGCACCATGCCGCAGCCGAGAATCTCAATCCAGCCCTCCCCTTTGCAGAGGCGGCAACCCTCGCCGTGGCAGGCAAAGCACTGCACGTCGAGCTCGGCGCTCGGCTCGGTGAAGGGGAAATGGTGAGGGCGAAAACGGACGACCGAGTCCTCCCCATACAGCTTTTTCACAAAGATCTCCAGCGTTCCCTTGAGGTCGGCCATGGTGACGTTTTTGTCGACCACAAGTCCCTCAATCTGGTGGAAGAGGGGGGAGTGTGTCGCGTCCACCGCATCGGCGCGGTAGACCCGGCCGGGGGAGATGACCCGGATCGGGGGCTTCTGCTGCTCCATGACGCGGATCTGAACCGGGGACGTCTGGGTGCGCAGCAGGATGTTTTCATTAATATAGAAGGTGTCCTGGGTATCCCGCGCCGGGTGATCCTTGGGGAGGTTGAGCGCCTCAAAATTGTAATAGTCGGTCTCCACCTCGGGGCCCTCAGCCACGCTGAAGCCCATGCCGAGGAAGATCTCCTTGACCTCGTCGAGCACCGCGGTGAGGGGGTGCTTTTTGCCGAGGTGAAATTTAGCGCCGGGCAGGGTGACATCGATTTTCTCCGCCCGGAGCTGTTTTTCGAGCTGCTCCGCTTTGATCTCCTTCATTCGCTCGGAAATCGCGCCCTCAATGTCCTCTCGGATTTTGTTGGCGAGCTGGCCGATGACTGGACGCTCCTCTGCAGAGAGCTTGCCCATCTGCTTGAGGATGGACGTGAGCTCCCCCTTTTTGCCCAGGAATTTGACCCGCAGCGCGTCGAGCTCCTTGAGCTCCCCGCACTTGTGCAGCGCATCTGCCGCAGTGAGCTTGATCTGTTCCAATGCCTGTTTCATTCTGCAGTTCCTCCTAATTCCTTCAATAAAAAAAGACCTCGATCCCCCAAAAGGGACGAAGTCATCATTCCGCGTTACCACCCTAGTTCCCGTAACACAATACGGGCGCTCAATCCCTGTAACGGAGGGGCCGTCGCCGCCTACTGAACCGTTCAGCAGCACCGCTCACGGGGGAATTTCAGGAAACTGGGACGCATAAGCCGCTTGCAGCCGGCGACGGCTTTTCTCTGAATGCGTTTGTCCAACCCTTACTGAACCCGGTCAACGCGTTTGATT
>CBCSOX010000063.1:0-12450 GCA_965141735.1 uncultured Oscillospiraceae bacterium
TCAGCAGCTGCTCGGCCTGCGGGTGGAGGATTTCAGCCCCTCGGTCATGCAGCAGCTCTCCGCGGCGATGGGTAGTTACATGCTCAGCCTTTCCCCGCTCCTCTACGCGGCCTACGAGCTTTCGGATGAAATTGCCAAGCGCCACGTCGACATCAAAGGGGAAACAAACCTGCTGCGCTGCGGCGACTTTGACGCAGGGGAGCTCATGCGCTTTATGAGCGCGAAAAACGAAATTGACAAAATCCTCACCAGCGCATTTGACGGCATCAACATCGTGTTTGGCAAGGAAACCGATAAATTTGCCATCACCAATTCCAGTATGATTCTCACCAAGTACGGAATGGGCGAAACCATGGGGTCGCTCGGCATCATCGGGCCAATCCGGCTGGATTACGCCAAGGTCATCCCCTACATCGAGTATTTTTCTCAAAGCGTTTCGCGCATGATTGACGATATGATTGAAGATAGAAAGAAAGGGGAACTGACCGATGGGAAAAGATAAGAAGGTTTCCAAGGAAGAAAAAAACGACAAGAAAAACAAAGCGGCTGAGGCCGAAACACAAGAGGAGACTGTCGACACACAGTCTGACAGCACACAGCCCGAAGAGGCGGCGGCTGAGGCCGAAACCGAACTCGACGCCCTCACCGCAAAGATGAAGGAGCTCGAGGAACAGGTGGCCCAGCTCAAGGACAAAGAGCTGCGCCAATTTGCCGAGTTTGACAATTTCCGCAAACGCACCCAACGTGAAAAGGCGGAGACCTACAAAAACGCGGCGGCCGACTGCGTCCTGCCCTTTCTCACAGTCCTCGACAACCTCGAGCGCGCCCTCGAAGCGTCGGCTGAGGACAACGACTTCAAAAGCGGCATTGAAATGATTGTCAAGCAGTTCCGGGAGGTTCTTGCCAAGCAGGACGTCCACGAAATTGAAGCGCTCAACCAGGTCTTTGACCCACTGGTGCACAACGCGGTCAACCAGGTGGAGGATGAAAACTTCGGCGAAAATACCATCTGCCAGGTGTTCCAAAAGGGCTACAAGATGGGCGATAAGGTGATCCGCCACGCGATGGTGGTCGTCGCCAATCCATAAAATTCACTTTTTACTCACAGTTTATTGATAACAAACCATTATACTGTTGTAAGGATTATTAGGAGGAAGCTATCATGGGAAAAATTATTGGTATTGACTTAGGTACTACAAACTCGTGCGTCGCCGTGATGGAAGGCGGCGAGGCAGTCGTCATTGCAAACGCAGAGGGCGCGCGCACCACACCTTCGGTTGTCGCGTTTTCCAAAACCGGCGAGAGAATGGTCGGCCAGGTGGCAAAACGCCAGGCGATCACCAACCCGGACAAAACCGTCAGCTCGATCAAACGCCATATGGGCTCAAATTATAAAGTGGACATCGACGGCAAAAACTACACCCCGCAGGAAATCTCCGCGATGATTCTTCAGAAACTCAAAGCAGACGCCGAAGCCTACCTCGGCGAGACAGTGACCGAAGCGGTCATCACAGTTCCAGCCTATTTCTCGGACAGCCAGCGCCAGGCGACCAAGGACGCGGGCAAAATCGCCGGACTTGACGTCAAGCGCATCATCAACGAGCCGACCGCAGCGGCACTCGCCTATGGCGCGGACAAAGAAAATGACCAGAAAATTATGGTTTACGACCTCGGCGGCGGAACCTTCGACGTCTCGATCATCGAAATGGGCGACGGCGTGCAGGAAGTTCTCGCGACTGCGGGCAACAACAAGCTCGGCGGCGACGACTTTGACCAGAGAGTCATCGACTGGATTGTCGACGAATTCAAAAAAGCAGAGGGCATTGACCTCAAGGGCGATAAAATGGCGATGCAGCGCCTGAAAGAAGCGGCAGAAAAGGCGAAAATCGAGCTCTCGAGCATGATGCAGACCTCGATCAACCAGCCGTTCATCACCGCGGATGCCTCCGGCCCGAAACACCTTGACCTCACGCTCACCCGCGCGAAATTCAACGAGCTCACCGCTGATCTCGTCGAAGCGACGATGGGCCCGGTCCGCCAGGCGATGTCCGACGCAGGGCTCTCCTCCAGCGACCTGCACAAAATCCTGATGGTCGGCGGCTCCACCCGTATCCCGGCGGTTGTCGAAGCGGTGCAGAAACAGCTCGGCAAGGAACCCTTTAAGGGCATCAATCCGGACGAGTGCGTTGCAATCGGCGCGGCAATCCAGGGCGGCGTGCTCGGCGGCGAGGTTAAAGGCCTGCTGCTGCTCGACGTCACCCCGCTGACCCTCGGCCTCGAGACCCAGGGCGGCATCATGGCGAAGATGATTGAGCGCAACACCACCATCCCGACCAAAAAGACCCAGATCTTCACCACAGCGGCCGACGGCCAGACCTCGGTTGACGTGAGCATCTACCAGGGCGAGCGCGACTTTGTCAAGGACAACAAGCAGCTCGGCATGTTCCGTCTCGACGGCATCCCGGCGGCGCCGCGTGGGGTTCCGCAGATCGAAGTCACCTTTGACATCGACGCGAACGGCATTGTGCACGTTTCTGCGAAGGACCTCGGCACCGGCAAGGCGCAGAACATCACCATCACCTCCTCGACCAACATGAACTCGGATGAAATCGACAAGGCGGTCAAAGAGGCGGAGCGTTTCGCGGAAGAAGACAAGAAGCGCAAAGAGGAGATCGAAATCCGCAACAACGCCGACCAGATGGTCTACCAGAGCGAAAAAACCCTCAAAGAGATGGGCGACAAGATTTCGGACGGCGAAAAATCCGACATGCAGGCCAAGATCGACGCCCTGAAAGAGGCGCTCAAGGGCAGCAACACCGATGAGATCAAGACTAAGCAGGAGGAGCTTCAGAAAGTCCTCTACGACCTTTCGGCAAAGCTGTACCAGCAGACCCAGCCGCAGGGCGATCCGAACGCGGCAGGCCCTGACGCAGCAGCGGGCGGCGCAGCGGCAAACGATGACGGCGTCGTGGATGTGGATTACAAAGAAGTCGACGACGACAACAAATAAAGTTTGAACAAGACCAGTGGATTGCGTCGAAATTCTTTTCGGCGCAATCGTGCTGTCACTGAGACAGTGAATCGATGGAAAGGTGGCACTTAGTTTGGCAGAAAAACGCGACTATTATGAAGTCCTCGGCGTTCAGAAGGGATGTCCGGAGGACGAGATCAAAAAGGCCTACCGCAAATTGGCGAAAAAATACCACCCCGACCTGAACCCCGGTGACAAGGAAGCGGAAGCAAAGTTCAAAGAGGTCAACGAAGCCTACGAAGTGCTGTCGGACAGCCAGAAACGCTCGAAATACGATCAATTCGGCCACGCGGGGGTGGACCCGAACTTCGGCGCAGGGGCCGGGGGCTACGGCGGGCCGGGCGGCTTTGACTTTGACATCGGCGACATCTTTGAGGGATTCTTTGGAGGCGGCGGCTTCGGCGGTTCCCGCCGGTCCAACCCCAACGCGCCCCGCAAGGGGGAGGACGCCTACACCAGTGTGACGATTTCCTTCCTCGAGGCCTGCAAAGGGGTAGAAAAGGAGCTGTCGGTCACCCGGATGGACGCCTGTGACAGCTGTCACGGCTCCGGCTGCGCGAGCGGCTCGAGTCCGGAAACCTGTCCCGAGTGCCGCGGCGCCGGGCAGGTCAAGGTGCAGCAGCGCACCCCGTTCGGGGTGGTGTCGACGGCGCGCGCCTGCTCCCGCTGCAACGGAAAGGGAAAGATCATTAAGAACCCCTGTCCCACCTGCCATGGAAGCGGACGCAAAAACGTCAACAAAAAGATCAAAATCAACATCCCGGCCGGCATCGACGACGGCCAGACCCTGAGCATCCGGGGCGGCGGCAATGCCGGCGTCAACGGCGGCCCGAACGGCGATCTCAACGTAGGAGTCACCGTCCGCCCCGATCCGCTCTTTAAACGGCGTGGGTTTGACATCCTCTGCGAAGTGCCTGTTACATACGCGCAGGCAGTGTTGGGCGACGAAATCACTGTGCCGACGATTGACGGCAAGGTACGCTATAAAATCGGGGAGGGCACCCAGCCCGGCACCACCTTCCGCCTCAAGGGCAAAGGGGTGCAGCGGCTCAACGGCCGCGGCCGCGGCGACCAGCTCGCCACGGTGACAATTGAAGTACCGAAAAACCTCTCCAAGGCGCAGACCGATGCGCTCAAAAAGTTCGAGTCCACGCTGGAAGAGAAAAACTATGCCAAAAGAAAGAGCTTTTTTGACAAGCTCAAAGATATGTTCGAATAACAGTCCAAAAGAGGGCGAAACGGAAGTTGCGTTTCGCCCTCTTTGCTGTTATGTCGAAATATTTGTTGTTGGAGAATCCGACGTGCAGGTCGCCGGATTGCTCCTGTTTCGTTTCAAATAAATTTTCAACATGTCTACCTCAAATTGTTGAAAGATTCCCCGGCGAGATTGATCACCCGCACCCCTTGTGCGCGGCAGCGGCGCACGGTGTAGGCGGTACCGCCCGTCTCCCGGGTCAGCCAGCAGAGGCACCAGCCGCTGTGGTCCGCCAAATACCGGTTGCGCGGGTGCATGCACCCGGGGAAATAGCGCTCAGCGGTGTACACCACCTGGTCCGCCCCCTGTTTGATCTGCTCGTAGAGCGCCCGGTCGTCATTTCCCCAGCGGGTGGCCTGGTCCCGGCAGGGGAGGACGAGGACGAGTTGGACCGGGGAATCCTCCTCCTTGAGCTTTAAAACTGTCTGGGCGGCGAGGGTGTCAAACCCCAGCGCGCCGCCGGCGAGAAAGGTGCGCACTCCGATTGCAAGCAGACGGTTGATCTCCCGCTCGACCCGCGTTTGGATTTGTTCCAGGTCTTGGGGGTAGCTCCCGGTGGCCGGTAAAACAACAGATTTCACTTTTCACTTCTCCGTCTCCCGCTCCGGACAGCTGCTCCAGGCGACGGGGGATTCCTCACCCTGTGCAATCGGCATGTGATCGAGCGCATAGACAATGCACTGGTTGATCAGCTCGCTCCGACTCAGCCCAAACCGCGCCGCCAACTGGTCTATTTGTTCCAGCTCATCAAACCGCATCCGCACCGTGATCGGCTCTTTTTTGTATTGCTTTGGGATAAAAACAGACATCGATGCTCACCTCAGTTTGATTATAAAGCAAACAAAGAAGAGAAGATAGCGGCAGTTTCCGAATACAATTGCGAATACACCGCCGCACCTGCGTAAGGCGGTTCAAGCCGATGGTATCCTTCAGGGAACTTTCTTCTAGCGCAAGAAAGTTCCCGTTTTGCCGCTCGCGGCAAAATTCACCTTCAAAGAGGCTCTTGCACGGCAAAAAGTTTTCGTTTTCTGCGGAAAACGACCAAAGGCGTTGCCTTCGGAAACCACGAGCTTTTGAAAAAGCTCGACCAAAACTTTTATCTTGTATCCAGGTTTCAAACGGTTGAGAAAATGATTCCCATTTGCTATAATAAAGAAGCACACTCAACCGAGAGGACTGACAAACTATGAAACCTAGCTCCACGGCGCGCGCCGCTGTCGAGGCGTTCAAGGTCACTATCCCGGTGCTCTTCGGCTACCTCGCCATTGGCATCGCGTTCGGCATCATGCTCGAGACAAGCGGTTACCCCTGGTATCTTGCCGCAATCATGAGTATCTTCATCTACGCGGGCGCGCTCGAATACATGGCGGTGAGCTTTCTCGTGAGTGCCACCCCGATGGTGGAAATCGCGATCATGTCGTTTTTGGTCAACTTCCGCCACATCGTCTACGGGCTGTCGCTGTTCAATCAGGTCAACCGGGCAAGGCGGTTTAAGCCGTATGTAATCTTTGCGCTCACCGACGAGACCTATGCCCTGCTCACCACCATTCAATACCCGCCCCGCATCAACCGGGAAAAATACACCTTTTTTATCGCGGTTTTCGATCACTGCTACTGGGTCATCGGGTCTGTTCTCGGCGCGCTTGCCGGGAGCCTGATCCCCTTCGACTCCAAGGGCATTGACTTTGCCCTCACCGCGCTCTTCATCGTCCTGCTCATCGAACAGTGGAAAAATTCCGACAGCAAGCTCCCGTTCGCCATCGCGCTCATCGCAGGGGTGGCTGCCATGGTGATCGACAAATCCAACATGCTGCTCATCGCGGTGCTGCTCGCCTCCGCCGCGCTGCTGCTGCTGAGAAGGAGGATTGAACATGCAAATGTCCATGACTGACGCGCTCATCGCGACCGCCATTATGGCGCTCGTCACCCTCGCGACCCGCGCCATCCCCTTCCTCTTTTTCTCCCGCCGCAAGCCGCCCAAGGTGATCAGCTATCTCGGAAAATATCTGCCCCCCGCCATGGTCACCCTGCTGGTGATTTACGCGGTCAAGGACGTCAACTTTTTCGGCGGCACCTTTGGCCTGCCCGAGCTCATTGCCGGGGCGGTCGTCGCGGGGCTCTATCTGTGGAGGAAAAACTCATTTCTCAGCATTTTCGGCGGCACTGCACTTTATATGGTGCTGGTACAAACCGATCTTTTGGGCAAACTATTGTAAAAACGGAGGGATGACCTGTGCGGATTTTAAGCATGGAGGAAATGTACGCAGCCGACCGCTACACCATGGACAAGGTCGGCGTGGGGGAGGAGACGCTCATGGAGTGCGCGGGGCAGGCGGTTGTCTCCGCGCTCCTTCCCCGGCTGCGCAAAACCGACGCAATCACCGTGCTTGCCGGAGTGGGCAACAACGGCGGGGACGGTTTTGTCATCGCCCGGCGGCTCAAAAATCTGGGTTTCAAGGCCCAGCTCTGGCTGATCCCGCCGCTGGAAAATCTGCGGGGCGCGGCGCTGTCCGCGTTCAACTGCTTCCAGGCGAGCGGCTACCATTCTCACCAGTACCACGCAAAGCTCTACAGCCGAATTGCACAGTCCGACGTGATCATTGACGCGCTGCTCGGAATCGGGATGAGCGGAGAACTGCGCAGCCCTTACGATGAAGTCATCCGGGCGGTCAACCAATCAGACGCGACGGTTTATGCGGTGGATACCCCGAGCGGGGTATCGGCGAACGGTGCGGACATTTCCCTCGCTGTGCAGGCGGATGTGACCTTTACCATCCAGCACCCCAAGCTCAGCGCGTTTCTCTACCCGGCCGCCTCCTGCTATGGCAAACTGGAAGTAGTGGATATCGGCATCCCGCTCCAAGCGTCCGACCACCTGACCAATCAGCGCCTGCTTTGGACTGAACGCGAATTCCTCACCTCCTTCCCGCGGCGGAATGCCGATGCGCACAAGGGGAGCAGCGGGCGCGGCTTGATTGCAGGGGGGTGCCCGACGATGCTCGGCGCGCCGCTGCTCTCCGCCGCCGCCTGCCTCCGCTCGGGCATTGGGTTGCTCACCCTCGCGATCCCCAAGGCTTCCCGCCCCGCGGCGGCTGGATGCGTCCTCGAAGCGACCTATCTCGACTGCGTGGAAGAGGACGGCTATCTCACCCACCTCGAGCTCCCCTCCCAGACCTCGGTTGCCGCAGTGGGGATGGGGCTGAGTAGAGACCCCCGCTGCGCCGGCATTCTTTTGGATATTCTCAGCAAAAATATACCCACAGTAATTGACGCCGACGGTTTATACCATTTGCAGGGGCAGTTGGAACTGCTCCATAAAAGGACTGCGGTCACTGTGCTCACCCCACACATGGGGGAGATGGCCCAGCTCTGCGGCTGTTCAGTGGATCAGGTGCGCCGGGAACGCTTTTCTATTTCCCGGGAATTTGCGGTGGAGCACGGGGTGTATCTTGTGCTCAAGGGCCCGTACACCATCGTCACCACTCCAGAAGGGGATCAATACGTCAACACCAGCGGCAACGCAGGACTCGCCAAAGGGGGTTCGGGGGATGCCCTCACCGGCATCATCGCCGCGTATCTGCCCAACTACGACGATCCGGGCAGGGCGATCATCAACGCGGTCTACGCCCACGGAAAGGCGGCTGACGACCTAATCCGACAGGGAATGCGGACCGAAGCACTCACCGCGAGCAGCCTTATTTCTGCGCTTTCTTTCCTCCCACAGGAATTGCGTCAGCCAAGTACAAAAGATGCAAGTTGTAAATCAGGCCTTTGATTGTGTTCGATGTGTTCCATGCCATTGGACGAGAACCCTTTTCCCTGTAGAAGTTGCCGTGCCACAGCGGCCTAATTTGCCGCATAACCCAGAGGGGGAGTTGGAGGGTGAGGTGTTGAGGGCAACAAATAAAAAAGCCCCCGGAAAATGAGGCGGTGAAATAAGAAATTTTTTAGAGGTGCGGCGGCCGTCCCTCCAAGTTTTCTTAAAACAACGCGCTGAACCGGGGGCCTTTGTTTTTCTTTTGGAGAGCCTACTTGGACTCCAACCGGCCGACATACTGCTTGCAGCCGGTGGACCACTGATAGACGACAACGGGGTCAAGATCGGACAGAAACAGAATTTGTGTTTCTTTCAATGCTTACAGCACCAAGGACTTCGACTTGGCCTCCCTGGTGTAGCACGCAAGACAGCTCCGTATCCCTGCCGGATCCTCCTCTTCGACTGGCTGCTCCCACACCCGCCAGCGGAAACGCAAGCCCTGTATGAAAGGCAGCGGGAGATATATAGAGACGGCGAAAGCATTGCATCCTGCGGCAAAGAGGGCCGGGAGTGAATCCCGGCCCTCTTTGTCATCTGCCCTTGTGTTTTTCCTTTTTCTTGATCTGGCGAAGGTCAAACTGCTCCTGTTTGCGCTGCTGTCGGCGTTCCCTCTGTGTCGATTTCCGCTCGGCAGTTACCTGCTCCCGCATCAGCTTGAGCGCCTGCTGAGCCTTGGTCCCCGCACCCATTTGGGCGAGCTGCCTGTTCACTTCGCGCTGTCTCCGCTTGGGATTAACTGCTTTTTCCGGCTGTTTGTCCTGTTTCACAGCTGGGCTGAACCGGAGATTGCCCCAGTTTTCAAGAAAATAGGCGTATACTTCTGCGTCCTTCGGCTCCGCGCCGAACACGACCCGCGCCGCCTCGATCCGGTTGCCGGTGCAGCGCTGGTAAACGCCGACCCAGAAAGGGGATTCAAAAAAGACGGTCAGGCTGCTCATGATCTGTTCCATGGCAGATTCCTCCTAAAATGTGTTTCCTGCAAAGAACGGACAACCTTAGGAGGCAGGTTACTGACAGCGTCGCCGCTGCGTCCGGACTACCAACCGGACTGTGTTTTTAAAAGACAAAACTATTGTAACCGATCCGTTTTTCATTTACAAGCCTCAGCAAAAAAATCAGGGCCATCTGCAGGAGATATTCACCCGCTCATACTGCGGTGTTTGCCCTTTGAGCCGACTGAACACGTCCAAGTGCGCAGACAAAAATTTTGCCTGCACCGGATGGAGCGTGTAGAGAGACTGCCGTTCAGCCGGCGCAGTCTCCAACCGGAGGCATTGACCAAGGAACAAACGGCAGGGCTTGCTCCGGTTATCTCAGCGGGTAATGATCCCGGATTCGCCGCGGTACAGGCAGAGAGGGGAACCCCAAATCCCCGCAACTGGTCAATTCCACGGTGGAAACCCGCTTTTCCCGGTCGTCCCCAGGGATGTGGCTTTCTCAGCGTCCAAATAGCCTTGTGCTGAGGAATGGGGGAGTTGCAAAGCTGAAGAATATCCCATAGACCGGAAAAGGCGGCGGAAATTCCGCCGCCTTTTCTCTGAATCTGTCGCTCGCGCGTTTCGAGCCCCCGGTATTGGCGAGAGTGCAACAAGACTTTCCGCTGATCAAAGAGTTTCACTGGGCAGCAGCTGCCGGCTATGGGCAATGCTGGTTCACAGGTTGCAAAGAGAGATCAACCGGTAACAGGCCTTTTTCGGGACGTCTGTTGATTCCAATTTGAATTACACCTTAAACCCCGGTGATCCCTTCCTACACCAGCCTGCCATAGCGTTGTTTCATTTCTGCTTATTTTGTTTTCTCCAAGAAGCTGACCAAGCAGTTGTTAAACGAATCGAGGTCGTCGTAAAAAGTCCCATGTCCTCCCTTTTCAAACGGGAACAGACAGGATCCGCGAATCTGGGCGTGCATGATTTCCGCCATGCCAAAGGGACAGATCATGTCCTGTTTCCCGTGAAAAATTCCTGTCGGCACCCGGATGGCTTTGAGGTCGCCGAATACGTCCTCATCCCGCAACGCAATCAGCGACTGCATTTCCCCGAGCCCGGAGGCGCTGTTGCTGATCCCCTGCAGCCAGGCCTTGAACGGCTTGGAGTGCTCCTGGGCAAAAAAGATGCTGCCAAAATACTCGTTGAGCGCCGGACGATCCTGACAGCCCAGCCGGATGAGCTTGTTGGTATCCTCGATTGAGTTTCCATACGGATTGCAGGGGGTTTTGCAGTAGGAAGGGACTGCCGCGTCCAGCAGACACAGTTTCGTTACCCCATAGCCTCTGTGACGCGCCATGTACCGCACGACGATTGCGCCGCCCATGGAAAATCCGAGCAGGGCAAACCTTCTCAGCCCAAGTGCCCGGATCACGGTAAACAGATCGTCAGCAAACCGGTCGTAACAGTACCCGCCCGCAGTTTCATCCGAGTTCCCAAATCCACGCAGGTCGAGGGAAACCACTCGGTACCCTGCGTGCAGCAGCGCGGGCAGCTGGTATTCAAACATTTTGTGCGACAGCGGCCACCCGTGTACCAGCACAATGACCTTGGAACAGTTTTTGGGTCCCAGGTCATAGACTGCGATCTTGGCGCCGTCGTTTGATTTTATCATCAACATTGCGAACCTCCTCAGTATTTGTCTATAACCAGTATATGCACAGATTCCCAACGATGACAAAAGGCCCTCCACCTGCTGTGGAAGGCCTTCTTTTTGATTTGCAGAAATTTTATTTTTCCTCTTGTTGCTGCTGAGTCTGCTTTTTGTCTTTGTTCGGGTGATCGCCACGGTCTTGGGCTTTGTCAAAGGTGGAAAAAAGCTTCCAGATTTGTTCATCCGGATTTCCAATCACAGTTGTGGCCATAAAACATCACTCCTTGTCCAATTCGGAAAATACACTGCCGAGCACCCGGTCATAAGTCAGCTCATCGAGCGCCTTGTTACCGGCAATCTCCCTGTTGTAATTGCTCGAATACACCGGCGTAACTTTCATCTGGTCGAGGAACGTTGCGATAAAGGGGGTCTGCTCCGCCCCAGTGAGCTCAACGAGCAGATGGGGGAGATAGAACGCTGAAACATCCTCCTGCGGCACCGAGTAGCCGGCTCCGTAGTTGTTCCAGATTAAATAGGGCTGTTGATAGAGCTTGTAAGCGTTTGCCTGGTTGATGCCCGCCTGCTCATACACCCCGTCCCCATCGGCAAAATAGGGGTAGTGATCCCCTACGAACAGGACGACCGTCGGTTCCTCAAGTTGTTTGAGCGCGTCAAAGAACTCGCCGAGAGATTGATCGGTCTGTTTGATTCCCTCCATATAATACTGGAACTCTGTCAGGTTTTCATCCAGGTTATAGGGTTGGTGGTTTTGCATGGTTGAGGTGTAAATATAGCTTGGCCCGTCGCTGTCCTCAAGCTCCTGCAATACCTGGTTAAAGTCAGTGCGGTCGTCGATGTACTCCCGGAACTGCGTCGCCTCCACCGTCAGGTCGTCCCGGAACAGCATCTTGTCAAATCCATAGTTGCTGTAGATCTCATCCCGCCCGTAAAAGGTGCTGAGGAAGGGATGGATATAGGCGGTTGAATATCCGTTTTGCTTATAATACTGCGCGAATGTCGGCTGCTGTTCCCGTTCCACCAAGGTTTTCTGCGGGGTGGTCGGATCGTTGAGGGATTTCATCGGCACCCCGAACATCAGCTCGAATTCGGTGCGCACCGTGGTGTTGCCAAACGTCGGAACTACCGCGTTGCCCCGGAACCCTTCCTGCGCGATGCGGTCAAAATTGGTGTAATAACTGTCAAAATTCTCTGCAAGGCCGAGTCTGCGCATGTCGGCATAGGATTCCGACATAATCACCACCACATTGGGCTTGACCGAGGTGGTCGCCTGTCTGGCGGGCGAAAGCTCAGACTGAATGCTCTGCTCACTGTACTGTTCCGGTTCGTCGATCGAATTGAGGATTTGCTCGGTCGACGTCTGGGCGAGATATCCCACAAGGTTGTTTCTGGAGAATTTCTCGTTGCTCGCGTAGTTGTTCGGCGTCACTTCGTTGTCCACCGCAAACACTGAATAGATAAGGGTGGAGAGCGGAGTCGCAACGCTCACCGCTACGATGAGCAGGCAGGAGATCGCTGTTAAAAACCGCTTGTAGTTCTTCATGGGGTTGACTAAGCGCGGATTGAACCAAAAGACCACAGCAAAATACGCGAGAAAAATCAAAATGTCCACAATCATAATCGCATTGAGCTGCACCCCCGCGAATTTCATCAGCTGGGAGGTGTTGCCCGCCATAAACAGGTCGGACAGGACAAAGTGCGCGCCGCTTGATTTGTATTTAAAGTATTCGACGAAGGACAGGATAAACAAAA
>CBCSOX010000064.1:0-12397 GCA_965141735.1 uncultured Oscillospiraceae bacterium
AGCAGCGGGCCTGCACGTGTTGATGAAAATCAATACGTGCAGGCCCGCTGCTGTGTTTAAATAAGCAGAAAAGCTATCCCTTTGCAATCTGCTGGACATAGAGCAGGGGATACCCCGTCCGCTGGGCAATTTCCTCCGCGGTCATGCCCTCTCTGGCACAGCGGCGGAGAACCGCTTCCATGCTCTCCCCGATCTCAATGATGGTGCGGTCGGGGTCGTACAAGCGGATGCTGCGCTGCATCCACGGCGCTTCCTCCATGCCGTGGAGCAGCTCGACCGAGGGATCGGCCGCGAGCCGCGCCGCAATCTCCTCGATGTCGTCCTCCTCAAAATACAGCTCGGTGCTGTTGGAGCCGAGAACGACTTGCTCATCCTTGAGATGGATCATATTGGCGTAATGCGGTTTAAGCTGGATGGAGAATCCAGAAATAAACGAGACGTTTTCACCGAAATCCATCCCGACCTTCTGCCCGAGTACCTCTTCATAAAATTTGCGGGAGACTGCCACATCCTTGACCGCGAGCAGAGGTCCCATAAACTTCATGTGGATTCCCTCCTGCTTGGCCCACTCGTTGCACTGGCGGATGCGCTTGCCCTCGTCCCCCTGCTGCTCGTCGTAGGCGAACTGGTTGAGCAGGCCGCAAGGGAATTCCCTGCACTGCCCGCAGTGTTCCAGTCCATGCCCTTCACAACAGGCCTTGACCGGGCAAACCTCCCCCCAAAACGGTTTGTCAATTTTTGTGCACCCTTTGCACCCCATCTGTTCTTTGTATGTACATTCGCTGCATAAAATGCCGCATCTTGATTCTGCCATGTTCAGCACCTCCGGTTATTTGACTGTTTTCTTCAGTATATCTGAAAACTTGAGGGTTTCATTGTAAAAACCGGACATGTTCAGAAGATACTGCCGCGGGGTGGTGCCGCACACCTCTTTAAAATCCCGGATAAAGTGCGGTTGGTCGTAAAAACCACTGTCCTGCGCAAGGTCGGTGAGGCTCCCCTCCCCGATGCTCATCCGCTGAATGGCGCCGTTGACCCGCAGCAGGCGGGAAAATTTTTTGACTCCCATCCCGACCCGGGCGTTGAACATCCGGTTGATCTGCCGTTCACTGTAGCACAGCAGGCGGGAGAGCTCAGCCACCGGGAGGCTGCCGCCCCGCTGCTTGAGCAGCGCGACTGCGTGGGCGAGCAGACGTGTATCCTCGTCCGGAAGCAGGGACAGGAGCAGGCGGTCCACCCGCATTACCAGCTCGTCAAGGTCTTTCGCCCCCTCTGCCGCCTCCCGCACGCCGGCGTAAAGGAAGGGGCTCACCTCTTCCACGGTCAGCCTGCAGTCGGTGAGCTCGTCCTGACAATCCCCCACAAACCGGGAAAGCCCGCCTGGGAGGAACTCCACGAACAGCCGCACCGGCGCCTCGTTAAAATCGCTTTCCACCACAACCACCTGGGTCGTCGCCCCGTAGAGGATGCTCGAAAGCTGCTGGTCCAGGGTAAAGACAAGACAGCCGCTCGCGTCGGGGATAAGGGCGAGGCGGCTGGGCAGCTGCGCCTCAAAGTTCGGATGGGTGATGGTGTAGTGTGCGATGTAGGGGCGCAGCAGCGGATGGGGCGCGAGATAGATGTGCACCGGCGAGCGCCCAATTTCGTTCTGGTGACGATTGGTAAAGCAATGCTCCACAATTTCCCTCCTCTGCGTGCAATGTACAACAGGCACCCAGCCGTCCGGCCAGGTGCCTGTGTGTCTACAAATCCGATGCGTTTGAAAAGAGTCTCTTCCTCAACTTTTCCCTGCAGTTGCCGAAAAACCGGTAGCTGCGGTCAAGCAATCCGACGCGTAACCGCCGAACTGCTCATTTTTTCGCCCCAAATGGGATTTCTCAACAGTCTGAAGCACCTGACCGGTTGGGCGCCGATCCTATCCGCCGATCTGACAGTGCAGCCGGGTCTGGCGCGCCACTTCAAGCAACTCCTCAAGCGCTTCGTTGCTCTGCGGCTTGATCTCTTTGAGCCGGTAATCCCGGCCAAGCCCGGTGTACTTGTCCTCCCCCAAGCGGTGATAGGGGAGCAGGTGCAGGCGTGTGACTCCCGGCAGGCTCTCGGCAAATTTCGCGATTGCATAGATCTCCTGGGGGGTGTTGTTAAACGTCGGAATCACTGGTACGCGGATGGTGAGATCCACCCCTGACTGAGCGAGCCTGCGCGCGTTTTCCAAAATAAGCCGGTTGGACTTGCCCGTAAACTCCTGGTGTTTTTTGTCGTCCACCTGCTTGATGTCCATCAGCACGTAATCGACATAGGGCAGCACAAGCTCGATTTTTTCCCAGCTGGTGTAGGCCGTCGTCTCAATCGCCGTGTTGACGCCGTGTTCCTGGCAGGCGCGCAGGATGGCCGCTGCAAATTCCGGCTGGAACAGGCACTCCCCGCCCGAGAGGGTCACCCCTCCTCCGGACCTGCGGTAATAACTCGCGTCTTTGAGGACCTCGTCCAGCACCTCGGCGGCGGTCACATCCCGCCCCATGGTCTTGGGCTTGCCGTCCACCACCATTTCCTCGACCTGATGGTGCTGCGACTCCGGGTTGCAGCACCAGCGGCAGCGCAGCGGACAGCCCTTGAGAAAGATGATGGTGCGGATGCCGGGGCCGTCGTGCACCGAAAAGCGCTGGATGTCAAAAATCCTGCCGCGGGTCTGTAAGTAATTCTGTTCCATGGGAACCTCCGATATTATTGAAATACGTGCTGGGTCCGCTTGATGATGTCGTCCTGCAGGCTCTTGGAGAGGGAGGTGAACAGCGCGCTGTAGCCCGCGACGCGGACGACGAGCGTCTTGTAGTTCTCGGGGTGCTTTTGGGCGTCGAGCAGCGTCTCACGGCTGACGACGTTGAACTGCACATGGCTCCCCTTCTGGTCGAAATAGGCGCGGATGAGGGAGACAAAGTTATCGAGACCCCTGCGCCCGCTCAGCGCGGAGGGGTGGAATTTCTGGTTAAAGAGGGTTCCGTTTGAAGCGATGTAGTGGTCGAGACGGGAGACCGAGTTGCACGCCGCGGTCGGGCCGTGGGTGTCCTTGCCCGAGGTCGGGGAGACACCGTCCGCAACCGGGGTGTGGGCAAGTCTGCCGTCCGGGGTCGCTCCGGTCTGCGCGCCGAGCGGCACGTTGGCGGAAACCGGATAAAGGCCCGCCTGGAAGATGCCGCCGCGGGGGTTTTTGAAGGTCTCGAGGGGCTTGGAATAGGTGTAGGCGACTTCCCTTGCGAAGGTGTCGACCTCCTCGATGTCGTTGCCGTATTTCGGCACCTCGTCGATCATCTGGAGCAGCTGCTCATACCGCTGCTTTTCCTCCGGCGAGCAGCACTGCTGCGCCACCATGTTGTACACCGTGCCGATCTGCGCCTCGGTGACGGTCTCGCCCTTTTCGATCAGCCCCTGCACAATGCCGGCGGTGATGTTTTTGGCCTCCTCTTCCGAGATGCCCTGGCCGTAGTTGCACTCGAGCGCGCGCTTGAATTCCGCCATACTGACCTTTTTCTCGTCGTATACGAGCGTTTTGATAGCCCAGAGGGAGTCGGTCATGTTGGCGATGCCAAAGCCCTGGGGACCGGTGAAGTTGTAGATCGCCCCTCCCTCCTGGACGCTCTTGCCCCGGCCGATGCAGTCCTCGATCATCGAGGAGAGGAAGGGCAGCGGGCAGCGCTCGGCGTGCGCCACGTCAATGGCGTTGTCCGCGTTGACGAGCAGGCCGATGAGGTATTCCGACTGTTTTTTATAGGCGTCGAAGAATTCTTCAAAGGTCTTCATCTGGGTGACGTCGCCAGTCGGAATGCCGACCAGTACGCCGTTTTCCATCCCGTTGGAGAAGACGAGCTCGAGCGGACGGCACATGTTGTAGAATGCCGCGTCGTGCCAGCCCTCGGTTTTGGCGGATTTCTGCGGTTCCACACAGCCGATGATGTTGTAATCCCGCGCGTCCGCCATGGTGAGGCCGCGGCTGACGAGCGAGGGAATGATGACCTCGTCGTTGTAATAGGCGGGCAGGCCGATGCCGGTGCGGGTGAGCTCAGCGCACTTGATGAGGAATTCGTGGGGGGTGCCGTTCCACACCCGCGCCGAGAGCGACGGCTGAGGAAGCCCGACGTGCATCGAGGCCTCGACGCACATGAACGAGAGGTCGTTGGTGACGTCCCTGCCCTCCTCATCCTGGCCGCCGGCACAGAGGTTCTGGAACAGGCTGTAGCCCGCAAAGCCCTCGGCGGAGGCTGCGTCGCGCGCCTTGTTGAGGTCGTTGAGTTTGACCCAGATGCAGTCCATGAGTTCCTGGGCCTTCTCACGGGTGATTTTTCCCTCTTTGAGATCTTTTTCAAAGTAGGGGTACATGTATTGGTCAAACCGGCCGGGCGAAATTGAGTGTCCGCTCGACTCGAGCTGGAGCAGCTGCTGAATGAACCAGAACGACTGACAGGCCTCGTAGAAACTGCGTGCGGGCTTGCCGGGCACCTGGGTGCAGTTGCGGGCGATTTTGACGAGTTCGAGCTTGCGCTCTGGGTCGTTGCACTCCTCGGCCTGCGCCATGGCGAGCTCGGCATAGCGGTGGGCATAATCGATGACCGCCTTGCAGCTGAGAATCACAGCATTTAGGAAATGGCTGCGTTTTGCATAGTCCTCGTCGGACACCTTGAGCTTTGCAAGCGCCTGCTCAGCCTCCTCGATAATTCCCTCATACCCGACTGCTAAAATCTTGCCGTAGCAGACGGTGACGTGCCCAACGCCGTTGTAAAAATAGTTGCCGGGGGTGAAGATGTTGTGCTCGATCGCGGTGAGCGTCTCGGGCGCCATGTAGGAGGTCGCGAGCTCACTCGTGGTCTTGCCCTTCCAGTATTTGAACGCCTCGTGCAGTCTTGCTTTTGTCTCCTCCGAGATGTAAAACGGGTCGGCGGTGCGGGTCGCCATGGTGTCAAATTCGTCCTCAACCCATTCGAACGAAAACTCGGGGAACGCCTGGGAGCTGCGCGGAGCAACCGTGTTGCTACCGACAATGAGCTCATTTTCACGGATCACGATTGGAATGTGCTTTACTATATGCTCAAATGCCTTGGCACGGCGGGTGATGATCGGCTCGCCCTCGGTCTGTTTGTAGGACTCAGTGAGCAGAACTGCACGGTCGGCCTCCATCTGGGGCATCTGGGCGAACAGATCGTCCTTTAATTTTTGGATACGCGGGCTGACAGGGATGGAATCAGTGTAAAAATGTTTCATAAAATTGCGCTCCTTTGCAATAAAAGGTTCCGGGCCGGTAAAGCAGCCCATTGGCAAATAGAAAGCGGGCCCTTGCCGGAGTCCGCTGAGATTACACATATCACCGGGGACAACCTTCCCCGTATGGTAAGCGTCCTCTCCCACCGAAAGGTGCATTTTCTTCGGATATGGCAGGTCTCCTGGCTTGAACATCTCTTTACTCGCCGGCCTTCCCGATTGCTCAGTGGCGCGTTCGGCTTTCATCCGTTCTCACAGTAGCGGGGGCTGCTGCGGATTCGTCACCGCATTCCCTTTTCATGCCCGGACGGGGGATTTCCCCGCGGACAACCATATCGTTTTTATTATAGCTTTTTTCGGTGCAAAAGTCAATGAAGCGGACACAAAAACGGCAGGTACCTACCCGCTGCGCTCAGAGCGATTCGAAAATCTGCTCTGAGCCGGTTCAGCACAGGCTTCCCGTTCCATTCTTTGCTGTGCACTCCGGTTCAACCGCCGGCACAGGGGAAAGGCGTCTGCCCGCAAACAGCGCCCAGCACAAAATTCCGTTGGTCCACAGCAAGTACCCCAGTGTGGTTTGGTCCCCACCTCTTCCATTTTCGTCCGAAAATTCTCTTAGAAGAGCCAACGCCTGTTTCGATACTTTGCAAAAACAAAGTCTTTCTTCCACCCAGCCCTGCCCGCGCTGGTTCCGCGGGGAATCAGCTGACTGCTCTGCGGTTTGATGGAAGGACTGCCGTCGGAGGTTTCCCCCTCAGGAGACACCGGAGAAAATGGGTCTTAGCGCACAAAAGGCGGCTGGAATACGATTTCCCGCCGCCCTTTTGTGTTTATTTAAGGTCATGATCCTCTTTGGAGACCACCTCGGGTATGTTGAGAAGCGACTCGCCCATATCCGCCCTCATTACAATGATGGCGTAGCCCCCTTTTTCACCGGGGTACTTGAGGTGTACACCGAGTTCTGCTCATCCTCTGCGATCCGGTCACCGTTCCCACCGATCAGCTTTAAAAGTTCGTAATTATTCATGCCCATCCAAACCTTTCCAAATTCTTCTTTGCTGATTCCGGAAGGCCCTGCACCTTTTTCCCCACATCCGGCAAACAGCGCCGCGCAAAGTGCCGCTGCCAACAGCGTAACAAAAAACCTTTTTCTCATCTCCCAAACACCCCTTGCTTTGTTTTACACAATTGCATCATAACACTCGAAAACAATCAAGTTCTTTCGCTACGATTCTCCAAATGCACCTCGATAGGTTTCAAACAATGAAAGACAAATCAACCGAGAATCCGCCTCAATTCTCTAGGAAAATTTCTCAATGCCCCCCGTTCCGTTTATACGCAAGACATATTTTTGAGGTAAACTAAAATTATATACATCAAAATCCAAGGGGGATGTACCATGGACTACCTGACAAACGAAATCAACAGCAACCTCAAGTACCTCGAGCTGCTCTCAAAGGAATATCCGACCATTCAGAGCGTGTGTACCGAAATCATCAACCTGCGGGCAATCATCAACCTGCCCAAGGGCACCGAGCACTTTATGAGCGATCTACACGGCGAGCACGAGGCGTTTACCCATATTCTCAACAACTGCTCCGGCGTTGTCCGCGAAAAGGTGGACATGCTTTTTGCCGATACTCTGGATGAGGAGACCCGTTCGGAAATCTGCACCCTCATCTATTACCCCGAGCGCAAGCTCAAGATGATCAAGAAAAAACTGGGGGACCAGCTCGACGAGTGGTACGAGGTCACCCTCCAGCGGCTGATTGCAATCTGCAAAAAAATCGGCTCCAAATACACCCGCTCCAAGGTGAGGAAGGCGATGCCGCCCGACTTCCAATACATCATCGACGAGCTGCTCCACGCCGAGTACGGGGAAAAGAACCAGGAGATGTACTACCGCAAGATCATGGACACCATCGTCAACCTCCACGATGCGGACGAGTTCATCATCGCGCTCGCCTCGCTGATCAAGCGGCTGGCAGTCGACCGGCTGCACATCGTCGGGGACATCTTTGACCGCGGTCCCCGCCCGGACATCATCATGGACATGCTGATGAACCACCACTCGGTGGACATCCAGTGGGGCAACCACGACATTCTCTGGATGGGCGCGGCAGCGGGTTCCAAAACCTGCATTGCGTCGGTCATCAACAACTGCGCCGCCTTCAACCGCCTCGAGGTGCTCGAACAGGGCTATGGCATCAACCTGCGCCCCCTTGCGCTGTTTGCCGAAAACACCTATCTCAACTGCGAGTGCTTTGCGCCCCGCGCCATCCAGACCGAGCACTCAACCGCCAAAGACCTCAAGCTCATCGCCAAAATCCACAAGGCGATTGCGATCATCCTCTTTAAGCTCGAGGGTCAGACGATAAAACGCCACCCCGAATACGGGATGGAGGACCGCCTGCTGCTCGACAAAATCGACTGGAGCACCGGCACCGTCTGCATCGACGGCAAGGACTATCCGCTCAGCGACACCTTTTTCCCCACCATCCAGCAAAGCGATCCCTACGCCCTCTCGGCGGAGGAGGCCCAGCTCATGCACGACCTCAAAAGGGCGTTTAAGGAAAGCGAGATGCTCAACCGCCACGTGAGGTTCCTCTACTCCCACGGCAGCCTGTACAGCCGGTTCAACCAAAACCTGCTCTTCCACGGCTGCGTGCCAATGAACCCGGATGGCAGCTTCACTCAGGTCAACGTCAACGGCACTGCCACGAGTGGTAAAGCCCTGATGGACATCTCGGACGCCACTGCCCGCCAGGCGTATTTTCCCATCGATGAGACTGAGTATAAAACCGCCTGTCAGGACTACATGTGGTACCTGTGGTGCGGCAAAAACTCCCCTCTCTTCGGCCGCAGCCGGATGACCACCTTTGAGCGGCTGCTCGTGGCGGACAAGTCGACCTGGACCGAGTCCAAAAACAGCTACTATAAATTCTGCAACGACGAGGACTCCTGCACCCGCATTTTGGAGGAATTCGAGCTCAATACGGGCAACTCCCACATCATCAACGGCCACGTGCCGGTCAAGGCGGCAGCCGGGGAGAGTCCGATCCACGCCAACGGCAAGCTCATCGTCATCGACGGCGGCTTCTGCCGCGCCTACCAGCCCACCACCGGGATCGCAGGCTACACTCTGATCTACAACTCCTACGGGATGCGCCTGATGTCCCACAAGCCGTTTGAGAGCGTGATCAAGGCGATCACCCAAAACATTGACATTGAATCCACCTCCACGGTATTTGAAACCACTCAGGACCGCATTCAGGTCATGGACACTGACATCGGCAACGAGCTCAGCGACAAAATCTACGATCTCACCCTGCTGCTCAACGCCTATCGGGATGGCCTGATCAAACAAAAAGCCAAGAACTAAGGACGTACCGGCCCAGCTGGAACCGCTTGCCCATGCGGGGCAGATGGTTCCAGCTGGGCCGGTGTTTTGTACCGTCAACTGAAATAGACAGAGAGCGTCAGTCCCTTCCCTGAAAGAGCAGCGCCCACCGATTGGGGGAGACTTGTTCTCTCCCTCTGCTCCCTAATCGGTATTAACAGGATTCCCCATCGTTGTTTCCGGGTGGACCGGCGCCCGCATTGATTGATAGCTAAGGCCCGTGTGCGATAAAAAACCGCGCGCTGCCCGCCCCCATGGTCTGCACCGATCTGAAAAGACAAATTGAAAAAAGTTTCCCCGGTGCAGCCGTCCCTCCCCAAAATATGACACGCTGTTGTCAGCTTCTCTGTGGTAGAATACTAGAAACAGAAATCCCAACTTTGAAAGGAGCAGGATGATGAATTCTATGTGGAATCATCTCGATCAAACCCAGACCCCGTCCCCCGAGACAGTCAGCGCATCGGTGGGCAGCCCGCTGTGGGATGCGCTGTGCCGCTTTGCAGAGGAACAGTTCGGGGCAAAGCCTTTGTTTGAATACAGCCGCTGCTGCGTGCCCGGCTGGAATCTAAAATACAAAAAGGGAGGGCGAAGTCTCTGCACCCTCTATCCGATGGAGGGTTTTTTCACCGCACTGGTGGTGATCGGGGAACGGGAACGGCCCGAGACCGAGTTGATCCTCCCCACCCTCACCCCCTATCTCCAAACCCTCTACCGGGACACCAAGACCGGGATGGGCCAAAAGTGGCTGATGATCGAGGTGCGGGATGAGGCTGTTTTACAAGATGTCAAACAGCTCATCGCGATCCGCCGGGGCGCGCCGCCCCTTTCGCGGGGGCCAAAAAAATAATTTTGAAAAACCCCTTGACCCTGACGCTGCGTCATAGAGTAAGATGGAATTGTCAAAGGAGGAATGCAGGATGAAGACAGTTCAACAGGTTGCCGCGCTCTGCGGCATTACCGTGCGCACACTTCACTATTACGACGAGATCGGGCTGCTCCGCCCCGCCGAGACAACCGACGCCGGCTACCGGCTGTACGGCGACAGCGAGCTTGCCCGCCTGCAGCAGATTCTCTTTTTCCGGGAGCTTGATTTTTCGCTCAAAGAGATCGCCGCCATCCTCGACAGCCCCTCCTATGACCACAACGAGGCGCTGATGCAGCACCGCGAAGTGCTCTCCCTCAAACGGGAGCGGCTGGACGGTCTCATCCGCCTGGTAGACCAACTGTTGAAAGGGGAACAAACGATGAGTTTTCAAGAATTTGACACGACTAAAATTGAACAGGCGCAGCAGAAATACGCGCAGGAAGCAGCTCAGAGGTGGGGCGGCACCGCCGCTTACCAGCAGAGCCACGAGCGAACCGCCGGTTACGCCAAGGAGGACTGGGCCCGCATCTCGGAGGAGACTGAGCAGGTTTATCGGGAGCTCGCCTCCCTGATGGACAAACCCGCAAGCGACCCCGCTGTGCAGCAGCTCGTCAAGGAGTGGCAGGATCTGATTTCCCGCAATTTCTACGACTGTACAGACGAAATTCTCGCCGGACTGGGTGAGATGTATACGGCGGACGAACGGTTTGCAAAAAACATCAACCAGTACGGCGATGGCTTGGCGCAGTTTCTCAGCGACGCCATTCGCTGCTACTGTGCAAACTGAAACAGGCCCTCTGTGGCCACTGAGTCAGCAAAGAGAAGGGGCAGCATCGGCTGCCCCTTTTCAATGAATTTTGGGGACATCCCCAGTGAATCACTACGCATCAGCAACCATATTTTGCAACAAAAGGGAGAAGAATGTTAACCGAGAGATCCAAAACAACTGGCACAATCCCTGACCGGCAAATCGATTGACTTTCCTATCTGCGCAGGATTGCTGAAACTTCCCGAGCAGCCTGCCAAAATGCGTAGTCTCCTGCGTCCACACCCCACCGGATTCCCACCTGCTGAATTAGGCTGAGGTAAGGAGGACATCAGCATCTCTTTTGCCTCCCAAATTGGGACCGCCTGTGCGCAGCCGCGGCGAGGATCCGATTGCGGGATGCGGGGATGTGAAAGAAAAATGGTTGCATCGTAGTACAAAAGAACGCCCGCAAAATCCATTTTTGATTGAATTTTGCGGGCGTATTCATGTTGTTTGCGCTTGAAGCTCTATCCTTCCCCGTTCTGGCTCTCCCGGCCGCTGTCTCGGTATCTGCGGGGCGTCATGTGGTACTGCCGCTTAAACGAGCGGTCAAACGAACTGCGGTCGCTGTACCCGACCATGAGGGAAATCTGGCTGATCGGCAGGGTGGTATTGCGCAGCATCTCCGCCGCCCGCTCGAGCCGAATCCCATTGAGAAACTCCAAAAATGACTTTCCGGTGTGCCGCTGAATAAACCGGGAGAGATAGGCCGGCACATAGTGGAAATGGGTGGCTGCCTGCTGAAGCGTCACCGACTGCTGATGCTCCATCAAATACGCGATGACCTCCGAGATGTCAAGACTTTTCTGCCTTCCGTTGCGGTGCGCCTCCTGTTCCACTGCCTCTGCCTCGCAGTTGCGTTCGAGCTGGATGAGCAGGCAGCAGAAGAGATAGGCGATCACCTCCTGGCTGTGCATTTTTTGGTCGTAGTACTCCTCCAGCATTTTAAATAGATAATACTGAGCCACGCTCAGCTCTCTGAGGTGAAACTGCATCAGACAGGGACTGTTATCCTCGTCAAAGATCGAGTTGACGAAAAAATGCACAAACTGCTCGTTGCTTTTGATTTTGTCGAGCAGTACGGAACAAAAACTCGTCTGGCGCAGGCAGACGTGAAATACCACGCAGTCGTCGCCCGGGAGCAGCAGCTTGTGACTGACCTGGGTGTTGAGGAACCACAAATCCCCCTGCTTAAAGTGAAACTCTTCGCCGCCAAAATAGCAGTAGCATTCTCCGCGAAAGACATAGGTGATCTCAAAGTATTCGTGGGTGTGCAGCCCTGTTCCAGAATGCGCCCGGATCGATTCCAAGGTGATATTGTGGTATTCCGACAGCTCGTGACGGAAGTCCACAAACAAAACGATGTCCTCCCCCTCATCAAACAGCTGCCTCTCACTGAAATGCCTTGTCTCCTCACAGGGAAATTTCTCGTCAAGCCGGCGTTCCCGCGGTGAACCCTGCCTGCGCTTGTAGAGGCGTTCCATATGGGAAGGATTGCTGCGCGCCTCTTCAATAATCCGGTTGATTTTTGCCATAAAAGGATCCATTGGAACCCCCCTGTTCTTGTCAAAAGTCAGAAACGGCAGTAGAAAAAATGAAAAAAGGAATATTCTGCCATAGATTTTTCTTTTACTTTCTTGTATACTATCAATGGTAATACAATTAACTTAAATTCGCAAGGATTTTTTCGATTGTATCCGCTATTTTCTGTTATTCCCCTTAACAGAAAATCCTTATTCCCTTTTTATCATACTACCAACCAAAAGGCCCGCGCAGGCATCATCCACCTGCGCGGGCCACTTTTTATCTACCCAGCTCTAAATCGCCTCACCGTCAGCGGTTTTCTCAGTCTCCATTGCTTAATTCAGCGCAGCGAGCGGTGTTTCCGGCGGCGATTTGCTGGAAAAATCCGGTTGCAAACACAAAGAAGGCAGTTCCGGCTCACACCGGAACTGCCTTTCCCGTCAGGAGTAAATCAAATCCAGGTTAACGGCGCGGCTGTAGGACAAAGCTGCTGCAAATCCAAACCGCTGCCGCACAGTGGAGGATCGGGCCGGAAATTACAAGCGGCAGGGAG
>CBCSOX010000065.1:0-12268 GCA_965141735.1 uncultured Oscillospiraceae bacterium
ATGAGTTTATCAAGGCTGGTCTTGTCACCCGCGACAAAACCGAGCTTGTGAATCTCGCTCATGAGGGAAATCCAGGCGGCATCCACCTGCTGCTGGGTCGCGTCGCCGCGTGCGGCGATCTGGGTGGCGTTTTCATAGGCTGCGTAGAAGGAATCCTGCACCGAGCCGATGGCAGCGTCCACCTCGCCGTTTTCAATCGCCTGCTCCGCGTAAGCGATGACCTTGTTGAGAATCGATTTATCTGCATTGGAGTCGGTCAGGGTGACGTCGGCGTAGGGGATGATCACAGCCTGTTCCGGGCCGTAGTCCACATAGTCCATGTTGTAGCCCCACCAGCCGGCGCTGTTTTGGGTGATCGGTACCACGCCCCGGTCAATTTGAACGTTGGAGAGAGTGGAGCTGTACTCGATGACGATCTTGTTTTCCCCATCCACAAGGTAGTCGGAGATATCGGCAATTGGCTTTGTGAAGCTAACGCCTCCAGTGTAGCCAGGCTTTTTGTCGCTCTCGGTTCCGCCGACCTTCACGCCGTTGATCCACACTTCCATGCTCTCAACCAGCGTGTCCCCAAAGTCGAGATATGCGCCGTCCGCACTGCTGGCATCCCACTCAAAAGCGGCCTCGTAGTGGCCCAGGCCGGAAACGCTCTTTCCTACCTCGGGGATGTTGTTCCAGGTGGTGATCCGGTCGAGCTGGACGTTGATGTCTGTCTTTTGGGTCGCGGTCTTGCGGTTGACTGTTGTCACGTCTCCGATGGTCTCGGTCTGCTCCAGAATTTCTGTACCGGCTGTCCAGGACTCCACTGTGAGATCCCAATTGGTGATGTCATAAGGGGCCGGCACTGTGACGGTGGACTGGTAGGTCCTACCGTCGCTGAGCTCTGCGTTGTAGGTTCCGCTCTCGGTGGCACGCAGGTTGAGTGTATCTCCCTGCGCATAGGCAGAGTCTGCGTCTGTGGACTCGATGTGAACCTTTTCGTCGTCCACAGCTTCAAAGGCATACAGCGCAATGTTGTCGTAGTCGAGGTCGATGGAGAAGATGGTCTGGCCGTTTTCATAGCGGTATTCCCCGAGCTCGGTCACTTCTCCGGTCCAGGCGTCGATGGAATAGGGGATAAATTTGCCGTCCATCTTGATTTCGGTCTGGATGCTGGTGCCGTGGTCTTCGTTCTGGACGCTTTCCACATGGCTGTTCTGATGGTAGTCGTTGGAGCAGTAGTTGTACGCGTAGAGATACTGGTTGCCGTCCTCATCCTGTCTTGTCTGGGTGAGGAGCTGATGGTTGGCCTCTTCAAACTCCGCGTAGGGGCGGACGCCCAGCTCCTGAAGCGCCTCATAGACGCCGTCGCTGTAGCCTTCGGCAACCGGATCAGCGTAATTGAAGTCCTCCGAAGCGTCGTAGATCGGCGCAGTCCGGACGGTGGGCAGTGTTTTGAGCTCGGCGATGATGTTCGCAAGCTCTGCATCCGAATTGTCGTTGAACGGGGTGCGCTGAGCGGCTCCGTCGAGAATGACAACCTTCAGGCCCTTTTTGGCCCATTCCAGGATCTTTTCAGCGCCTTTGACGTCCAGCCAATCCTGGTAGAGGACAATAGCTTTGTACCCAGCCTGTTCGATGGTCTGGGTTTCTTCATTGAAATACACGTCGTCGTCATAGAGGAAATCCGGGCTGAAGTAATCGTAGGTGTAGCCGTTGTCCTGCAGCTCGGTCGAGCGGTAGTAGACGCCCTGATGCGCGAGCATCCAGTTCATCTCGGTGAGGTCGTTCCCGGTTCCGCCGCCGAACCGGATTCCCTGCGCCCAGTTGTTGTGGATAAAGCCGACGTCGGTGCGGGACTTTCCGGTCTGAAGGAGCTGTTGGACGCGGCCAAGGTGTGCGTTAAACTCATCGTAATCCCGATATCCAGGGTTGCGGGTTCCAAAATAGTGGAACCAATCGAGACCAAACATGCCGGGGGCAAAACCGGGCCAAGCGTAGTTGCCGTAGCCGTAATCCGCGGCCCAGACATGCCAGACAATGCGCTGGAAGCCCGCAGCATAGGCGGAATAGGCATCCCGGAGATGCATCTGATCGGAGTAGTTGTAAGCCAGGCGCATTGCGCTTGTCTCAGACGAGAGCACTTTGTTTTCAAGCTTGGCGCCGCCCGTCCAGAGACGGAAGATATCCACCTGGTTGTACTGGTTGAGGTTTTCCGCCTCGGGGTAGTCAACGTCCATGATCGGCTCGGAAATTTCAAAGGTTCTGCCGTAGGAAATCTGCGCGCGGGTTTTGATGCCGACCGAGTTGAGCCATTCTTTTAAGGGGGTGAGCATTCTCTCCCGGTACAGGTCGGTCAGAACCTCGAGGAAGTCGTTGGTGATCTTCTGCCGCAGGTCCTCGTTGTCGGTGAGCTCATAGGTACCTTTGAGCTCCTGATAGGGATTGCGCACGTTGGCAGACACACCGCTCACCAAAAAGAGGTAGGGGCGGATGTCGTATCCCTTTCTGTTCTGGAATTCCTGTGCCATGTCCTCAGACCACCAGGTGAAGCCGCTTCCGGTGTTGATCTCGAGGGAATCCATAAAGAGCTGCACGTCGCCCTCCTGAATCTTGGCAATGCTCCTCCCAAAATGCCTTGAGCGCCTCAACGCCTCTGGAATCAAAGTAGTTTGTGGCGTAGGAGGGCACAGTGGAGGGGCTGGCGGACTGAGCGGTCCCCTGCGTCCACAGCGCAAAGATGCGGTAGGTTCCATCGTTGGGGGCTGTCCAGTCCAGGTTCTGCTCCCATACCGTTGAACCCTCTGTCACCAGAGAGGTCAGGTCGATCATCGAGCTGTAGTCGACTACGTTGGTGTCGGTCTCCCGGTAAGCGTAGGCACCGATAAAGCCCGCGACCTCTCTGCACTTGTCGGGCGCAGGAAGAACGGTCAGGTTTTGCCCAGCCTCAACGGTTGTGGTGCCCATCGACACATTCTGCATGGCAGCCTGGCTGTCCGGGTCCAATCCGGGGACGTTGGAAGTGGCCCAGTTGGTACCCGAAGTCAGGTATACCCCCATGCCGAGGTCGAGCAGCTTATTCATCATCAGTTTCCATTTGTGCGACCACATCTCCGAACCGTAGGCATAAGTCGCATCGTCTGCGCCATTGTCGCTCTGCATGCAGAGTTCCACGCCGCGGAAGCCCGCGTCGTACAGCGCCTGGATTTCATCGAGCAGCGCCTCGTCGGTATTCGCCGCCTCGCCGATCCACCAGCGCACGTCGGTGCTGTAGACTCTGTCCGGATCCTGATATTGGCCCTCCAGCTCGGTTTGGAAAGACGAAGACCCGGACGGATTGCTCTCGATCTCCTGTGCAGAGGCGATGGAGCCTGCAGCTGTGCTCAGCAAAACGGCAAAGGACAGCAGCAATGCTAACACTCGTTTTTTCATACTAGTTCCTCTTTTCTTTCTAAAATCACGGATTGTTTTCTGTTGATTTTAAACTCGTATCCCCCCTTGCTATTGGATCACAACCATGGACAAACCCCCGTGCACAGGTTGCCGGAGATATGAGGTGCACTGGATTTTGGGTCCCAAAACAGCCGGCCTGAACAGGAGAAGTTCCCCCTCAGGGGGCTGTTTTTCATCGATACTGTCCGGCTGTCTCACATATTTTCCAGAGTTGTGTTGACTTACAAGATAAATTATAGTACGATTAGATAAATCGGACAATCCAACCAGGAAGCCCTGTTTCTATACCAATGAGGTCCTATCCAGTTTGACAAGGAGGCTATCGATGCTGACCATTGAGCAATGCGTTGATCTTGTGTTTGCGCAGTTTCGGGAATTAACCCGCAGAAGGGAAACAGGTGCGGACAGCAGCCTGGACAAAAAGATCAAAGGGGAAAATTACACGATGTCAACCGGAAAGCAGCCGCCGGATAAAAACATCAACATTTTGCTGCACTGCATCCCGCCGGAAACCTGTCGTCCAAAGTCCTATCACAACCACGATTATTTTGAACTGGTGTATGTGTTTCGTGGGAGCTTTGAAAATGTGATGCCAAGCAACCAGTTCACCCTGCACCAAGGGGACATTCTTCTGCTCAATCCCAATGTCATGCACTCGGTTTTCCGCAGGAGTGAGGATGATTTGGTCTTTAACATCATGATCTCGAAAAAGCTGTTCCAAGAGTATCTGGCCAATATT
The DNA here is from genome assembly GCA_965141735.1 of uncultured Oscillospiraceae bacterium. Classification (GTDB taxonomy): domain Bacteria; phylum Bacillota; class Clostridia; order Oscillospirales; family Ruminococcaceae; genus Massilioclostridium. The sequence goes on from CBCSOX010000065.1 coordinate 4,169, forward strand.
CTGGAGGATAACCAGATGTTTTCCTACTTCTTTTCGGACTATTTTTATCACGACACCAAAATTGAGCGGTACCTCTATTTTCAAAACAGCGACGACCCAGGCGTCAAAGAAGCGGTTGAACTGATGATCCGGGAGTATTTCAGCGGGGAGCCGAGCTCGGGCAGCATGGTGCTATCCTGCCTGATTGCGCTATTTGCGAGACTGTCGCGCAACTATCAAAAGGAAAACAAGATTGCGGCGTATGAAAACGACCGCAACCGGATGATGTATGAGATCGTCACCTTTATCAACGCGAATTCCTGCGACATCACCTTAAACCAGCTGGCGGAGCATTTGCAGTATTCGCCGGGTTATCTCTCCAAGCTGTTGCGCAAGTCGGGCAAAAGCTTTTCCCAGCTGCTGCTGGAATGCAGGCTCAACAAAGCGACGTATTACTTAAAGCACACCAATCTCCCCATTTCAGAAATCATCAAAAAAGTTGGGTACAAAAACGAATTCTATTTTTATAAGATCTTTAAGGAAAATTATCACATCACCCCGTCGCAATACCGCAAGCACGGCCTGCCTGAGCCGCTGGAAGTGTGACGAACTGGATTTTTCCTCTGTTTGCTGCATTTCTGCCACAGCTTGTACACACGGGTATGTGTCTGCAAGTTTAAACTGTGCCGCTTCGGAATTGCCTTACCACCAATTATTGGTGGTCGGCAACAGGCTCTCTGACCAGACTGGAAAAGCAAGGCAAGAAGCTCGCTGGGTAGGAGCATGCCATTTTTTATTTCAACCGATTTCTCATCCCCTTGCAGTGTGCACAGCCTGCATCGGCCCGCGATACAATCTTACAAAACGATCAATACGCAATGCGTCCGAACACTCTAAAATGAAAACCCACCAACACAGTTGGTGGGTTTTCTGAATCGTTCAAAGCGCTGAGTTACCGGCAAGTGCCTCCGTCGCATAGTACAGGTGACATAGCCAAAAGCGCACACTGAGCATTGCGTATGAAATCGTCAGTTTTCCATAATCTTTAACAGAGTGTGCTCCCTGCTGCACTTTCGTTCCCCTTTATCCTATTTTTCATGTATACGCTGGCCGTTTTAATTCTCTGCATTTCTGGCACAACGCAACAGCTTGTTTGAATCACCCCGGTACAGCCGGGGATTTTGCTGGGACAAGAAAAAGCCAGGCAAAACAGCCGAGCTTTTTCAAAAGATAGGATAAAGAGGTGAATGTGGTTTATCCCATCTTATTGCTTTGGAGCAGTCCAACTCCGGCGAGTGCGAGAACAGACAGCGCGCTCTTCGTTTCGCAGCATCCCTCTGCCGTCCTTGAGGGTAACTTTTGCAGAGGTGAGCTGCGCGGTGAACGGTTCTGCGGTGGACAGTGTGTAACCGTCGATCTTCGCGGTAGCCCTTCTGCAACCTCGATGAGCAGCCCAAGAGCTGTCTTATCGCCCCGCACAAAACCGAGCTGATCGATTTCCTTCATCAGGTTCATTTAAGCTGTATCCGCATAGTGACCGCTGGCTCAGAAGCCTCCGCTCTCATCTTTGCACTTTTGATTCACTTGCCATATGAATGTGATTGGCGCAGACTCGTGCTTTGAGTCGTTCCCGCTCTTTTGTATGCACAGTTTTCTCAGCGTTTGCCCCAGGACCGCTGTCCGTTTCCTATCTCTCGCACTTCGGGACAAACGGGATGTGATATTCGCGTCTTCAATTGGAATATATCGGTTCTTTTTCCCATATCAAAAATCTCCTGCTGTTTTTCATAATTCACTTGCCATTACCTGTTTTGCATCAGCAGGTTTTCTTTTGCAAAAACGTTTCCCCCACCCCCGGCAGAACCATGGATTTTATCGATCTTAAGCGTACAAAAAAATCCACCTTCCGAACCTGGAAGGTGGATTTTTGATGTCCTTGACACCGGCTGTTCTGGGCAGCGGCGTCCCGTCCAAATTCGCCCCGAGAATAGATCGAAGCGAATGAACGACTGTTTCAACACCCAAAACAGATCCCCCGTCAATTACGGTGTGCGATACAACCGGAGTTTCTTTTAGCCGCTATTTTAGGATGATGTGTATAGCCTCCTATTCTTTGCGTCTATGCTTTCCAAAGAACAGCAATCCGGCGGCAAGCAGCAGAACAGAAAGTCCTGGCAGCATTCCCCTCTCCCCGGTTCTGGGTGAGGACTGCGTTTGGGGTGCTTCCTGCAAGCTATCCCCTGCCGCGCGCTGTACAGGGGATATCGCAGTGATTGCGGCATCGATCTGCTTCGCCGCAGCATCGACTTCCTCCTGCGTGGCGTCATCTTTGCAGTTGATGCTCTCTCCATATTTTACCATACGTTGAAATACAGCAATAAATTGCGTAGAGTAGCCATTTAAATCAATCGACTGCGCTCGGTCAAGCATCTGCTGCAAATAGGTTTTGTCCGCTTTGAGCCTGAGATTGGTCAGAACCCCGAGCAAGGTGTCGACTGCGGGATCGATGGTGTCCGCCATCGCGTCGCCGTCTTCCAGTACCGCCCGCCCGGCTGCAAGCGCTCCGGGAAGGTCCGCCTTGGCTTGATTGTCGACGTAGCGGTCGAGTTGAAGCCCTGCTGCGTATTCGCAGAGCGTCCGCAGGCTGGTCAGATCTCCCTTTTGGAAGCCGAGCTTGTGGATTTCGGTCATCAGGGCAATCCAGGCATTGTCCACCTGCTGCTGTGTGGCAAACCTATCCGCGTTGACCTCTTTGGCTCCGGCAAGAGATGCGGCAAAGCTCGCCTGCACGCTCTCAATCGCAGAGGCGTATTCCACCCCCTGGATCAGTTCATCCGCTCTGCCGATCACCTTTTGAAGAATGGTCTTGTCCGCCGGAGCAGCCGGCTCGAGCGCGTCGATGGCGGACTGGAGAGACTGGACAGCCTGGTCGATCTGCTGCTGGGAAGCGGCGTTTTGCAGCACGTCCTTCGCCGAGACAACGGCCTCCAAAAGCCTCTGATAGCTCTCCGAGGTGCAGGACGCCGGTTCCACTGCCTCCGCCTCCTGTATTTTTGCCTCCAGCGCAGAGAGGTCGAGCTTCGGCAGTCCCATGACCTCGATTTCATAAATCGTGATCAGCCGCTGAGACTGGGTGTTTTGAAACTGAATTTTGATTCTGCTGCCCTCTGTCTCGTCAAAGCTGAGCACCGAGAACCGCTGTCCGCTCAAAGGCTGCTTGTCTACGACCGTCACCCAATCAGTTCCGCTGTAAACCTGTATCGTCGTCTCCCCGCCGCGGGTGCCGCCGTCGAGATACTCCTCGACGTTGACCCGGTTGACAAGATAGCTTCCCTGCAAGTCGATCTCCACCTCAAGCTCGGTGTAAATGTCAGGGCCTGCATAGCGGGACTCGTGGTCCCCATCCACCATTTTGTCAATCCCGTAGAAGGGGTCGATCGCCTCATGATTGGCTGTGATCGGTTTTTGAAACGCCACATTGACCTGTTTGAGGTTTTTGATGCTGTTGGTAAGCTCTGTGGTGATGCTGTCCACCTGTTCCTGCCCGGCGGCCGGGTTGTTGAACAGCAGTGCGGCGCGCTGGTAGGTGTCCTCAAATGCGCTGACCGCAGAAGGGTCATAGGAGGAAGTGTCAATTTGATCCGCCTGGAACAAAACCTCCTGCAAAGCCTGTTTGTCGGTCGGGGCCCCAACTGAACCGGAACAGATGATTTCGTGAATGGTCGCGGTGCTCGAGGTGGTTCCAATTGTGTGATGGAAGGTGATCCGCATGAGGGAACCGGCTGCGCCCCCGAGATCGAACTCGGTGATCCCCATCAGCCCGGACCCGGGGTTGAGGGATTGTTTGTCGATCACCGTTGTCCAGCTCGTACCGCCGTCGGAGGAGAGCTCAATGGTGGTCTCATTGCTGCGGGTCTCCCCTGGTGGGTTTTGGAATTCCATAATTGTAAAGTTGTGCAGTTCGTAGACGCCGTCCAGGTCGATGGTCACCGAATAGGGGCCCTCCTCGTCCGGAAGGGCGTACCGGGTGTCCGGATTGCCGTCGAGTGCGTTGGAGAGGGGGTAATCGCCGAGTGCCGGCCGGGTGCTGGTGATCGATTTTCCCTGTAAGACGTTGTCGAGGGTGATCTGGCTGGTGATCGTCGCATTGGTCTTGGGGCTCTCGCGTGTCTCGCTCTCCACGCTGACCGCAAACGCATCCTCAGCAGACACATTCTCGACCACTGCGGTGTTGTATTTGGTGGACATGAGTTTTTCATATCCGTCGGCTGTCTTTCGGTAGATGTTGTACTGCTCTGCCGAGGCCACTGGATCGATCGAAAGCTGAACGGTGGTTTCATCGAGGAACACCCCTGAAACCGATGCGGAGGGGGAGAGCGGGAACATGATTGCCGTCACGCCGGCGCTCTCCCTGCCGTCCTCCCCAACCGCGGTGACGCGGAAGGTGTGCTGTTCCTTTTGATCGAGCTCTGCGTTGCGGCTGGTGTAGGAAGGATCAGTCACGCCGCTCGCAAGCAGGGTGTACTCCGCGTCGTTGCCGTCCGCGCGGTAGATGTTGTAGCTTTTGGCGTCTGCACTTGCCGTCCAGTTCATCACAACCGCCTGCCCGTTGTCGAGGTAGTGCAGCTCGAGGTTGGACGCGGCCTGTGTGGCGCGGTAACTGGGTATCTGTGTGACAGTGTAGGTCTTGCCCTGCACCGTGTCAAACGAGATCAGGTCGGTTCCGTCCTGGTCAAAGGAAACAGGGTTTCCGTCCGAGTCGGTAACAACCGCGTCGGCAATGTTAAAGTAGCTGAGCCTGCACACGCCGCCCGCGTTGGAGGTGATGGTGAACTGGTCGGCCTGCCCGTTGGACCAGTCGGCGCCCACGGCAAAGTTGCCGCGCGCGACAAGCCCGCGGTAGCTGCCCTGCGCCCACGCTTCGGGGATAGCCGGCAGCGGGGCGATGTAGCCCTCATGACTTTGCAGCAGCATCTCCGAGACGCCCGCTGTCCCGCCGAAGTTTCCATCGATCTGGAAGGGGGGATGGGTGTCCCACAGGTTGTTGAGGGTGCCGTTTTTGAGCAGAGTCTGGTAGATCGAGTAGGTGCGATTGCCGTCCTTGGTGCGCGCCCACGCGTTGAGACGGTGCGCCATCGCCCAGCCGGTCGACTGGTCCCCGCGCAGATTGAGGGAAACCTTCGCCGCATCCATCCAGGCCGGGGTGGTGCTGTTGATCAGCGTCCCAGGGTAGAGCCCGACAAGCTGGGAGATGTGGCGGTGGTTGTACTCGGCGATTTCCCCATAAAAGTTTTCCTCTCGGAATTCCTTGATCTGTCCCGAGAAGCCGACCTGCACCGGGTCGAGCTTGCCGATCTGGTCTGCCAGCCGCTGGGGCAGAGCCTCATCCTGCCTGCCGAGCAGTTCGGCGGCTTCAAGGGTGTTTTGTTCCATCTGATAGGCGAGCTGCTGGTCCCAGGCGGTACCGACAGTGACGACATAGTTGCCGTTCTCCATCTGCTCAGGCGAGGCGGAGGGATCGGCGAGCAGGTAGTCCCCGTGCGGTTCCATCACTCGGGACATAAAGTTTGCCGCCCCGGATACCGCAGGATAGGTGACGTTTTCGAGGATGTCCGGATCCCGGGTAAAATCGTAATAGTCCCAAAACACCTGGGCCATCAGCGCGCCGGTTCCGTTGCCGTCGGTGCCTTGGCCGTTGGGGGCATAGACGCTGTAAGGCCCGGCCCCGGTTCCAATTGACCAGCCGTTGTCCCCGCTCGGGTCATAGTTGTCGGGGTGCTGCTGGGCGATGAACTGGTTGGAACTGTTGCGCACTGCCGGGAGATAGGCGTCGTAGTAGTCGATATAGCTGTCAAACAGCTCGGCGAGGTTGGTGCTGAACACCGGCCAGTAGTTCATCTGAATGTTGATGTTGTGCCAGTAGCCCGCTGTCCAGGGGGCCTGTTCGTACATATTCCACACACCCTGAAGGTTGGGGGGAAGCGCCCCTTTGCGGGAGGAGGAAATCAGCAGGTAACGGCCGTACTGGAAATAGAGCTCCTCAAGGTAGCGGTCGTTCGAGCCCGCCTTGTAGGCGTTCATCAGCTCATCTGTCGTCACCTTGGGCACTGCGCCGCCCAGGTCAAACCGGGTGCGGTCAAACAGGTTTTTGTAATCCCCTGTGTGGTTGCTGCGCAGCTGCTCATACGTTTGGGCCGATGCCTGTTCGATCCGCTCGGTCACCTTTGCGTGGGGGTGCTCAAATCCCTCGAGCTTGGTAGCGTCTGGATTGAGGAAAACCTGGGGGTCAAACTCGTAATTGGTGCCAATGGCGATGAGGATCACAGCGCTGTCCGCGCCGGTGACCTGAATCGTCCCGTTGTCGCCGTTTGCGTCGTTGGCTGCCTGTATGGATGCACCGCTTCCCGAAGGAATGACTTTGTACTGCCCTTCAAAATCCACCTCGTAGCCATGCATGCGGCCGGACAGCGTGATGGTGTCCCCCTGCGCGCTGACAGTGCCCGATTTTTTCTCATTGCGGTAGGGGATCGTCGGCCGCAGGGTAAACGAGAGTTTCCCGCCCTCAGATGCGGAGAGCTTGATCGCCATGATCTTGTCCGGATAGCTGGTGAAATACTCGCGGGAATAGGTGACCCCGCCGTAATCGTACCGGACATGCGCGGTCGCGTCGTTGAGAATCAGGTCACGGGTGTAGTTGCTCACCCCGCTGTAGTCGTGCCCAAAGTCAAGGTAGGTTTCGGAAAAATTGTTGAGTCCCCCCTCGAACCCATTGTTGCCGCACAGGCTGTTTTCGGTCAGTTGGATGCGCTCGGTATCAGTGAGACCGAACACATTTGCCCCCATGTAGCCGCAGCCGAGCGGAAGCGACCACTGTTCCCAGCCGGTGTCGGAATTCGGCGCGGGTTCGTCATACCACAGCTTGAGTTCTTTTTCGACTGTGGCATCCGCCCGCAACACGGGCAGCTGTTCGGATGCGGTGGCTGGGCCGGCCGCGGCGTTTACCCCGACCGGCAGTACCAACGCAGCGGCCAGGATGCCTGCCAACAGCCGCTTAATTTGAAATTGTTTTGTCTGTTTCATTTTTGCCTCCTTTACAATCAGTACCTTCTTCTATCATAAACAACGTTTAAAAAACGCTGCTTACTCCAATAAACCCGAATAAATAAAGTTAAATTTTGTATAAATGCCCTATTCTAAATTTATTATAACATTTTATCCAAGTTATTCCACCTATATTTTGTGCATTTATGGACAATTTCTGTGTATCAGGAGGCGCTATCTCAGTTGTCTCTGCAATACGACTCTACTGCTGGCCAATGCGAATAACAAAACCCACCTCACCGGATGTGCGGGAGGTGAATTTTTAGCTCGCCCTTTAAAAGGTTTTTGCGATTGTTTCCGCAACAGTGGCACTGTGATTTCAGCGAGCAGTCACATGCAGCAGCATTTGTGCTGGCTGTCGTTGGAATCGCTGGCAGAAGCATTTCATTCCCCCCTCCCATGTATCCCGGCTGTTCCGGATCCGCCTTGGAAAAGCCTGCTCGAAACCACCTCGCTGCCCATGGGGGAAATCGCGGACACAGTCGGCGTCAATGACACGAGCTATCTGAATAAGATTTTCAAGAAAAAATATGGGCTGACCCCTCTGCAATATCGCAAGCAATTCCAACAAGAATGCTAATATTCGGACAATTCCTCTCTCGGAAACCCGCATGTCTTGTCCGCAAGCGTTTTAACACCGGCAGACAGATTGCCTCAGGCGGATTTTTCCCGCTGTAAGCCGCATCTTCAAAAGCAGTTTCCCTTCAAAATGACGACTGTCCGCTCCCGATTTCGCAATAGCGCAACGGCAAGCAGGGCTGCCCCGCTCGGATGTGGGCAGCCCTGCTGTCTTAATATGGCGCGCGAATGACGATTCTACAGTGCTGTGCAGCATATGCAGTTCCGAATCGATCGATGGAGTAAACCTGTAATTAGATTGTTTCTCTGCCAGCCTGAAACTGATGAAAGGGTTGGCGGGCTTGAGAGAAACCTCGCAGCATACCCCTCTCCAGATTGGAGCGAAGCATCGGTTTAATTGGTTATTTTTTATAAGAATAGAATATTTGACAGCATCATTTA
>CBCSOX010000066.1:0-12190 GCA_965141735.1 uncultured Oscillospiraceae bacterium
CAGGTGAAAGTCGGCGATGTCGGCATCGCGGGCAAGGCGGACTGCGACGCGGGCTCCATCCTGCTCGACGAAGTGGTTGCGCGGGTGCAAACAACCGGCCCCGGCACCGGAGGAGAGGCGGGCGGACTGATCGGACAGGTCGTGTCCCCGAACGCGGCGAGCGACCACGTCAAGATTAGCAATTCCGCCTCCTATGGCAGTCTGTCGGGTTATCTTGGGATCGGCGGCGCAGTCGGGCGTTCAGAGGGGAGACAGAACCCCATCGCCAATTTCACCTCGACCGCAGACCTCCTCGTGACCCAGGGCGGGCATGCAGGGGGGGTGTATGGGTATGTCGAACAGATCAACATCAGCAACTGCGTTTACGGCGGCCTTGTGCAGGCAGAAACGGTCGACACAAAGACCTACGTCGGCGGGCTGGTCGGCTACTTCTTTTTCAATGGGGACCAGGCGAGCAGTTCCAAAATCGATGCCTGTACCTATGACCGCAGCCTTAACAGCGGGCTTATCGTTGAAACAGCTGACCAGACCAAAACCAACCAGTTCGGTCTGGGCTTTTGGAAAACCAACGGCTGGGTGGACGCGAAACACTACACCGCCCTGCTCACAACGCTGCTCTCCCCGGACAACGCGAAGCACACCTTTGAGCTGACGGGCGGCACGGCGGTGATTCCGACTTGGGAGGGCGCCTTTCTCCTCACCGACGGTCTCTACCCCTATCCCGCGTTCACCGGTGCGGACACCACGCCCGACGCTCTCGAAAACACGGTGGTCGCCAATTCGGTGGCACTCTACTACGTCTGGGCAGCCGGCAACCCGGAGGGAGCGGCTGTAAAGCAGCGACTGTCCAGCAGCTATGTCCGCTACAGCGAGGCGGGACTTTCCCCCTCGGTGGTGGACGGCAGAATTGTGGTGACCAGCGCAAGTAAACGACTGGTTTCCACCCGCAAGGAAGAGGAGCGGATCACCGCCCGGGTGCAGGTGGCTGTCAATGGGACGACTGCTCTCGGCAAAGCGTTCTCCTTTCTGCCCGACAACACCCCAACCGGCAAGCCGGATGTGAGCTTTCTTGTGGCAAACCCAGAAGGGGACGGGGTTCACCCCGACAACACCGGGGTTTCCCCACAGGGGATGTCGTTTACCCTCTACAACGCAGACCAGCTCGCCGGGGTGTCCCTTCTCACCGCCCTGCAGGGCAGCGGGGAGGGGATTCTGCTCGACGACAACTTCAACTATTACAGCGGCAGCCTTTCGATCTTGAATTTTTCCGGGATCAACCTCTACCTCGGCACAGACATCGACTGCGGCGTTTACCCGGCCTGGACGCCGGTCGGGCCCAGCCCGGAAAAGCCGTTCAGCGGCAGTTTCAACGGGGCGCACCACCGGGTCACCGGACTCAACCTGGGCGGTCCTCAGGAGTACCAGGGGCTGTTCGGCTGTACCCAGGGGAGCGCCTCCTCCACCGTCACCCTCAGCAACCTCGGAATTGCGGGACAGGCGGTGTCCAGCAGAACCGCGTCCTATCTCGGTGCCCTGCTCGGGTACAGCGGGGGCAACACGACAGTGCGAGGATGTTTTTCCTCGGTGCGGGTCGAGAGTACAAAAGCTGTGGGTACGGTCTTTGCCGGCGGGATTGCCGGTTCCATGGCCAACTCCACCGATCTGATCGAACAGAGCTTTTTTACCGGCAGCGTCGGAGTCAATACGGCAAACAGCGAGGCGTATGCGGGCGGATTCGTCGGGGACGGCGGGTACCTGCGCATCACCCAGTCCTATGCGGCGGGCTTTTCGGACGCGTCCGCCGGCCATTACGGCAGCTTTGCGGGGCACGCCACCTCTCTGCGGTTCACCTCGTCCTATCAGGATGTCAACGCCTGCGGACAGGTAAATTCGGTTGGGACGGGAAGCGGCGCGGCGGTTTCGATCGCCACCTCCAACCTCACCGCCTCGGCGGACGGGGCTAAGCCCGCCCAGCTCACCGGATTTGACGCGGCAAATTGGACGTTTTCCGCTGGGCTTTACCCGATTCAAAATGGCTTTGCCCTGCCGGGCAACAGCATTTCAGTCATCCCGGCTGTCCTTGAAGCGCACGCGCGCAGTACGACCTCGGGCCGCCTCGACTATGCGGGCGCAACATTCACCGAAGGAGAGGGGCAGGCCGGAAAGTACAAGCTGACGGACACCCGCACCTTTGCCAAGGTGGATTCCGGCGTGACCTTTATCAACCTGCACTACGGCAGTGACATCCGGCTGGTCTACATGGATTTGAAGTGCTGGTATGAAGAAGAGGTGGAAGGTGTTTACACCATCAACAACGCCTATGAACTTCAAGAGCTCGCCTACCTGGTCAACGGGCAGCTCGACAAGCTCACCCACACCCATGTGGGGGGAAACCACCAGGATTCCTTTGAAAACAAAACCATCCATTTGGCCTACGACGTCGACCTCTCGGCACTTGAGGAGTTCACCCCAGTCGGCACCGCTGCTTCCCCCTTCAAGGGAACCTTTGACGGGAAGGGGCACACCATATCCGGCATCCAGCTGAGCACCGACAGCCTCACCGAAATCGGTTTGTTCGGTGCCACAAGCGGTGCGGTGATACAAAACACCGGCCTTGCGGGCGGCCTCATCCAATACACTGGAAGCGGCGCCCCCCTCATCGGCGGCATTGTCGGACGGGCGGAAAACACAACCATTTCCAACTGCTTCAACGGCACTGAGATTTCGTTCGGCGGGTCGGGTGCGGCGGTGGGCGGAATCGCGGGCAGCCTGCTGGCCGGCTCCCTCACCGGCTGCTTCAACATGGCGGCCATCAGCTACACCGGCAACGATGCCGCATCAATCGGCGGCATTGCCGGACACAACGACGCTCCAATCTCCACCAGCTACAACACCGGCATGCTCAAGGCGAGCATGTCCTCCACCGCCCTCATCGGCGGCATCAGCGGGGGAAACACCAGCACAGTCCAGACCTGCTACAACGCGGCGCTGCTCCAGCTCGAAATCGGCGCGGCCAGCACGATTGCGCCGATTGCCCAGGGCGGCGACACCCCCGACTGCCTCTATGACCGCCAGTTCAGCGACACTGTTGCCGACGCCCCGCAGGTCACCTTTGTCAACAGCAGCGAGCTGTGCACGAGCGGGGTGTTCCAGACGGGCTGGGTGCAGCGGGACGGGCACTATCCGCAACTGAGCGTCTTTGCCGCAGGTACCCAAGGGCAGCAGGCGGCCTCCCTCGTCTCGAGCGAGGCGGCGCTGCTCAAAAAGACGGCGGGCGCGGCGACCTATAAGGACTTCGAATCGGTTGTGATGAACGCAGAAGGACCCCTTGGCGGGGGTGTGCAGCAGATCCTGGTGGAGAAAAAACAGGACGGCGGCAGCTTTGACATCACCGTCAACGGGGGAAAATACACCCTTCTCCCAGCGGACGAGGGGCCGACCATTATGACGGTGACCATCGACCTCGGCGGGACGCTGTACCAGCGGGATATCCAGTTCCTCGTCATTCAGATGCTCAACCTCCGCTATCAATTCGATTTCAGCGGAATCGACAGCGTACCGGCGGAGGGCAGGACAACTTCGGTGCAGACCGAATCCACCTTTTTGGTGGAGGGCAAGGGCAACGGCTCGGCAGGCTCCCCCTATCAGGTATCCACCCCGGACGACCTGGTCCGGATGAGCGCGGCGGTGGCGGACGATTCGCTGCCAGCAGGAGTGTACATCACCCTCATGGCCCCGATTGATCTGGAAGGGTATGCGTTCACCCCGATCGGCACCCCGCAGCACCCTTTCAGCGGGACGTTTGACGGCAACGGCTACGCTATCCGCAACCTTGTCCAGACCGGCGGGACCACTGGGTTATTCGGCAGCATCGCGGCAAAGGGGCGGGTGAAACGGCTTGCCCTTGAGGACGCAATCATCACCCTGAGGGCGCAGGGAGACCAGACCGGAGGCATTCTCGCAGCGGTCAACAACGGCTCGATTACCAGCTGCTCGGTGCGAGGATACTTCACCGTCGAAACGCCGGGCAGCCCCTCCGCCCAGACGCGGGCGGGCACCCTGGCCGGGGTCAACAACGGCCGCATCACCGGTTGCTATTTTCGGCCAGACAAGGACGGGCAGATTTCGGCGGTGCAGAGCAACATCAGCCGCAGCTTTGAAAGCCAGACCTATTTCGGCATCCTTGTCGGGCTCAACGCCGGGACGATGAGCGGCTGTTACCACACCAGTGACATGGCCACCGGCTACAACTGCATTGACGGCAACGGCATCGCCGGTTACAGCAGCACCGGGGGCATCCTCAACTCGGTTTACGACACCTTTGGCGACCGGGTCAACTATCCGGTTGCCTTTACCGGGCCGGACGGGGATGTTTTGAGCGAAACAGGCTACCGGATGGATACCGGCGAACTCAAGACGGCTCAGGCGGCGCTTCAGCTTTCGTTTGACCTCTATCTTGCCACCTTCCGGATTTCCCCCGGTGTCAACGACGGATATCCCGCCCTCGACGCATTTGATCTGGTCACCAAGCAGTTTCCCGCCTTTGGCGACGACCACACCATTCTGTTTAACCTGCAGAACAACCTGATCGACTCGCCCGTCTACACCGTGATGAATGCAGTGTGTGCCTACGATGGTTACACCTTTCCGCGGTTCGGCAAAATCCCGGTCAACGGCTCGATTGTCATCAACCTGCCCGACCTCCCCAAAAACATGGGCTTCCAGGTCGAAGCGGTCGCGTATGGCTCCAACGAGGATGGCACCCCGCAGACAAAGCAGCTGTACGCCAACAACAACGAGGATTACAACCGCAGACAGAAGGAAATTTCCACCACGGTGGGAACGGGCGGCAGCATGCCGGACAAGGCGTATCAGATCAATGTGACCATCAAGCTGTCGGGCGGTGAGGCACAGGACCCTTGGGGTGTGAGGCAGAAATGGAATTCCGCCGTGATGACGGGTTCCTGACAACGGCGACGCTAGAAAAGAGAGGAAGAACAACGGATGAAAGTAAAAGACGCCCTGCAACTGCGGCGCACAGCCAAGGAAGTCAAAAAATCCGCGCTGCTTTTTAAAGGGGCGACGATACTGTGTATTGCTCTGGTGGCAATCATATCGGTTACCTATGCGATCTCGTATTTTTACGACAAGTACGGCAGCTTTACCGTCAGCCTCGACAAATACGACATGATCAAGCAGGGCCTTTCGCTCAGCGAGACGCCGGTTTTCAACCACCCGATCTCCCGGCTCAATGCGGACGCTGTCAAAAACATGACCAACATCTCGGGAAACGACCTCCCTGAAAACATCGACGCGGTCAACGGCAACCACAGCGGTGAGGATTACATCGCCTACACCTTTTACCTCAAAAACACCGGGCAGGACACGGTGAGCTACGACTCGGGCATCTACATGACCGGGATCAGCCAGAACATCGACGCGGCGATCCGGCTGCGGCTCTATGTCAACGGAGAGCCGACCACCTACGCCAAGATCAAAGACGACGGCTCCGGCCCCGAAGCGGGCACTGTCCCGTTCCTCGCCCAGACCCAGGTGATGGGGGAGCGCAAGACAGAGTTTGCGCCGGGGGATATGGATAAATTCACCGTCGTCATCTGGCTGGAGGGGGACGACCCCGAGTGCGTTGACGACATCATCGGTGGGCGGCTCAAACTCGAGATGAAATTCCGCATTGTCGAGAGTTCCTAGGGCAATTGGTGAGTGGAATGGCGCAAAAGAAGGCGAGGGCAAATGGTGTGGAACAAGGCGGAGGATGCCGGCGGGCTGTCGCCCGCCAAGGATGACAACGCCGTTTTTACCGCCGAACTTGTGTCATTTTATTCGTCAATTGCTCTAAAGCAGTGACAACAACCGTATGCAAGCCGACAATCAGGCTTGCCCCTTGTCGGCAGAGGGGCAACATGGTGACAGCGGCTTCATAATACATGGAAGTCAACCGGGTTGCACTCCCGGTCTGACCAAAAGAGAATGGAGCGATACATATGAAAACAACGGCGAAAAAAAGAAGAAAACTCTTACCCGCAATCGCCATGCTGACTGTTTCGGCGATTATGCTCAGCACCGCAACCTACGCGTGGTTTACCATGAACAAGGACGCGCACGTGACCAACATTGAGCTCACTGCGTCCACCCCGAGCTCGATTGAAATCTCTCTGGGCCACTACGATGAAACAGCCAAAACGGCTGCGCTCGATGCAGGCAAAGACAAGTGGGCAATCACAGTCAGTTTTGATGAACTTTACAAAAACATTGGCGCGCTGATGCCCGCCTCCAACAGCTCTGGCGCCGCGGATAAATTCTTTGCGGCAACCGATGCGGTCAGTGCTGGCACGGCTACCGCATTCAAAGCAGTTGACAAGATGTCCGGCATCGCATATGCGGACGGTGAAACACCGGACAAAGGTTACTATGTAGACATCCCGGTCTGGCTGCGCACCCGCGGAAGCACCGAGGATGCGGCCATCACCCTGAACCAAACCAGCAGCTTTGTGCTGTCAACTGCCGGCGATACCGGGACCAAGATTTCCAAGTCGGTCCGGGTTGCGTTTATCGCGGATGCACCGACCACGGAAGCGCCTTCTGCAACGGCAACTTCGATGTGGAATCCCAACGGCGGCGAGTACTTTACTGCCGGCGGCGCAGTGTCTGCAATTGATCCCGACGTTGCCAAGGCAATGCCCAACTTCCTCAAAGAAACAACACTCGACAGTAACAATGCAGTGACGCAAACAGGCAATACCATCGTCACCCTTCCCGCTGTGACGGGAGACGATCCCGCCGGAACCGGCGCGCCCCGCAAGGTGATTCTGCGCATCTGGATTGAGGGCGAAGACAATGCCTGCCTGAATGAAAATGCGGGCGCCACCTTTATCGGTAACATTGATTTTTTTAACGTAGCCGACACCTCGAAAGACAACGCGTAAATGAGCACGCTTGCCCCGTCCCGTCCCCCGTTGCCGAGGGGGGACGGTGGGCGGGGCAGCTCACGAGCGCTCTGCAAAACGCAGAGCGTTGGTGAGCTGTTCTACCCCCAATCGTCAATAAAAACAACAGAGGAAGTGTAGTTATGGAAAAAGCCTTGGAGAAAAAGCCGGCAACGGCAAAAAAAGCAGTGAAAATTGTTCTCAACGTGATTGCGTGGATTGTCGTTGTAGTCGCGGTGCTGATGACCGCCCTTGTGTTTACCTCCCAGTCATCGGACGGAATCTCCAACCTGTTTGGGGTGATGCCGATGACGATACAGAGCGATTCAATGAACCCCACCTTTCACAGCGGGGATTTGATCATCGGTCGTCAGACAGACGCCGACAACCTCCAGGAGGGGGATATCATCACCTTTTGGACGATCATTGAAAACAAAAAGGCGGTCAACACCCACCGCATCATTGAAGTCAAGCAAGAAAACGGAATCAAAACCTACATCACCCAGGGTGACAACAACACCGCGGCGGACGCCTTGAGCGTCTATCCGGCCGACGTCATTGCCAAGTACACCGGAACCCGCCTGCCTGGCATCGGCAGGGCGCTTGATTTTCTCAAAACCTCCACCGGCTTCCTGGTGTGCGTGGTGATCCCGCTCATCATCTTTTTCCTCTACGAGGTCTACCGTTTTATCTCGGTGATTATTTCGATGAAAAAGCCCAAGCTCACCGCCGAACAGGAACAGGAGATGAAGCAGAAAATCATCGACGAGTACATCGCCTCCCAAAACGATACAAACGAGTAGCCAACCGCCCGGTTTCCCGTTGCCGTTCAAAGAAAACGAAAAGGAGAATTCAGCATGGATGGATTTCTAAAGTTCTTTTTTGCCTTTATGAGCTATATGCTCGACGGCTATGTTCAAATTTTAACCGGCATCGTGAACGGGGTCGGAAAAATCTTTAATATTCCGGAATACGTCTCGATTTTCAAGGGGTTTGTCAACGAGTTCACCACTGTCGACTGGATCTGCACCGTGATCGCCCTCATTCTGGTCATCGGCATCTATCTGCTTGTGGCGTTTCTCATCGTTCTGGGCATCCGCAAATACATCCGCTTCCGCCGCTCGATTGTCGGCCAGGAGGATATTTTGCAGGAGCTCGCCGCGCTGCACCGCCAGGTGATCAAGCTTGAGAAGGAGAAGGAGCACATCCTCGCCATGAAGGTGTCGGAGATCGGAATGCCGATGGACATTGAGGCCAAGGCGGTCGAGGTCGAGGAGCAGTCCGCGCTCGAGGAGTCCACCGTCCAGGTCATCGAGCAAGCCGACATGCAGGAGGTCAAGGAGGACAGCCGGTTCTCCCGCCTCAAGGAAATCGACGAGAAATACACCCTTTACCAGCCGCCGGCCTACGACAACGAGGTGGGTCTCTCCGACCTGTGCGAGCGGTTCCGCAACTTCGCCTGCTCCCGCATGGGCCTTTACTACGAAATTAAAATCATCCGTCTCTTTATCGCTGGTCTCGCCTCCACCAAGCTGCTGCTTTTGCAGGGTATTTCGGGCACCGGTAAGACCTCCCTCCCGTATTGCTTTGGCAAATTCCTCGGCAACGACGCGACCATCGCGTCGGTTCAGCCATCCTGGCGCGACCGCACCGAGCTGTTCGGCTACTTCAACGAGTTCACCAAGCGGTTTAATGAAACCGAAGTGCTCAAGCGGATCTACGAGTCCTCCTTCAACGACGACGTCAATGTCATTATCCTCGACGAGATGAACATCGCCCGCGTCGAGTACTACTTTGCCGAAATGCTCTCGGTGCTCGAAATGCCCAACCCAGAGGAGTGGCAGCTCGACCTTGTGCCCAATGTCTGGCCCAACGACCCGAGGCACCTTGAGGACGGCAAGCTCAAAATTCCGCAGAACATGTGGTATGTCGGCACCGCGAACAACGACGACTCGACCTTTGCGGTTTCGGACAAGGTGTATGACCGCGCCCTGCCGATCAACCTCGACTCTAAGGGAATCCGGTTCGACGCGCCGGACACCCCGCCCATCGCGCTGAGTTATGGGCACCTCGACGCCCTCTTCCGCGAGGCGATTGAGCGTTATCCGGTCTCCAAGGAGAATATGGACAAGGTTTCCCGGCTCGACATCTACGTCATCGAGAAGCTGCGCATCGCCTTCGGCAACCGTATCCTCAAGCAGATGCGCCTCTTTGTGCCGGTTTACGTCGCGTGCGGCGGCACCGAGCTCGACGGCATTGACTACATCTTGGCGACCAAGATTTTCCGCAAGTTTGAGAGCCTCAACCTCGCGATGCTACGGGATGAGCTCAAGGACTTGATATCATTTTTAAACAAGAGCTTTGGCAAGGACAACATGCTTGAATCCAAAGCCTACCTGGAACGGCTACAAAAGCTGTTCTAAGGGGATCATCACTGATTGAGGGGAGCCGACAACCATGGGCAGTTCGTACGAAACGCTCTACAAAGAATACATCGAGCCGCTCGGGGGAGTGCTGGGCGGGGAACGCTACTTCGACGATTTTGTCAGGTGGATTGAGACCTCGCAGAACACCCTTTCGCTCGGGCGCAGAGAGCTTCAAAAGCAGATCGACCCGGGGTGGGTGGAAATCATTGAGGAGAGCCTGCCGGTCCTCGACCGGGTCACCCGCAACCCCCGCCGGTTCATTAAGGACGAGAAAGAAGTCCTTCCTATTGAGCTCTCCCGCAACATCACAGCGGAGTCCATCCGGCACCTCGCGCAGCACAGCAACATGATCGACCGCATCGAGGGGGACCAGGTGATTCCCTCCAAAATCCTCAATGTCTACAAAGAGGAGAGCCTCGACACCTATGAGAACAAATTTGTCAACACCCTGCTCGACCGGCTCTTTCTCTTTATCCACCGGCGCTACGACAAGCTCAGGGAAGCTGGGCTGGACGAAAGCTGCGCCCACCTGAGGCTGCAGTCCGAGCTCCAGACGCCCCAGAAAGGGGAGGTCACCATCCGGTTTGAGATTGAAACCAAAGACCGCGCCGGCTCCCGGAAAGCAGAGGGCGCATCCCTGTGGGAGCGGGTGGAACGCATCCGGCAGGTGGTCGACGACCTCAAGCGCTCTCCTTTTGCCCAGCAGATGAAGGGGATGTTTGTCCGGCCGCCGATCATGCGTACCAACGCGATCATGAAAAACCAGGATTTGAAGCAATGTCTGGTGCTCTGGCAATACATCGAGAGCTATGATAAAATAGGCTACGAGATCAACAGTTCGGAATCGGTGGACACCCCAGACAGGGCGATGGTCAAGGAGATGTATGAACTGCTTGCCCTGCACTACCTGCTGTTCCGTCGCTACACAGCCGGCGAGGACGATGCGGAAACGCTCAAAAAGCGGCGTTCCAGCCGCCCGGTTCGGCCGCGCATCCTGAAAAGCTTTGAGGAGCAGAGGGTTGAGGAGTACAATTTTTACGAGGTCGAGCAGCGCAAGGTGCTCGAGCAGGGGGGCAGCCCCTCCCGGCGCAAGCTGTCGCAGGACGAGCTTCTGATCCGCCAGGAGATCACCGAGGCGCTTGCGTCGGAGAAAAAGCGCAGGGCGCAGTTTGAGACGGAGCAAAAGGCACGGGAGCGCCGCCGGCTCGAGCAGGAGAAAAAGAAGCTGGAGAGCGAAAAACGCAGGGAGCAGGAGCGTCTCGAGCAGGAGAAGCGCCAGCGTCTGCGGGAACTCGCCAAAGAGGAGCAGGCCAAGCGGGAGCAGCAGTGGCAGGAGCAGCAGCGCCTTGCCGCCCAGCGGCGCGCTCTCGAAGTCGCGCGTCTGGCAGAGGAACGTCTCGAGCGGCTGCGCGAGGCGGCCCGCCAAAAGCTCGAGCGGGACATCCGGCTGCGGGAAGAGGCGCTCAAGGCGAGAAAAATGGATGTCTCTTCCAAACAGGCCGATCAAAACGCCTGGCGGCAGGGCGGCCCGCGCGGGGCTGGCTGGAAGAAACACTGATTGGGGCGGTGAAGATGCAAAAAAAGGAAACAGCAAAACGGGTGCTTCTATTCCTGCTCGCGGCGGCAAGTCTTCTCTTTGCCGCAGTTGCGTGGTTCACCGAGAGCAAGGTGGCAGATGTGCAGCCGATCCGGATCTACTCGGCGGATTCCTCTAAAATCACGGCTGAGCTTTTCCACAAAACCGGCATGGAGGGGGAGAAGGAGCTCTATACCAAGGTTTCCCGGCTCGAGTGCAGCAACTTCCTGCCCGGGCAGACCGAGAAGTACAAACTCGTCCTCACCAACGCGGACACCTTAGACTATGACGTGCGGGTGGATTTCCTCGAATTTTCTGCGGAGGATGAACGCAACCTGGCGCTCTGCAAGGCGCTTCGGCTGGAGCACCTGCAGGCGGATCCCGCGGTCCAGGAGGGGGAACAGCTCAGCCGGGACGGGACATTCGCCGAGCTGTACACTCTGTCCACAGAGCCGGAAAACACCTCTTTTCTGTTTGCAAACGGCATCTCTGTCCGCGCGATGCAGGGGGACCGGCCCGGCGTGCGCACCCTGTTTTTTGAAATTACTCTGCCGGGCGACAGCAGCAATGAGTATCAAAACCTGCGGGTCAAGCTCAACTCGATCGCTGTGCAGACCACACTGAGTCAAAACGGATAGAAAGGTCAGGTAAACCGGATGAAAAAACGAAGCGCACTCTCCCGCATCCTCACAGCTGCCGGCTGCCTCATCTTCGCCGCGCTGCTCGCTCTCATCGGGTTCACCGCCTGGATGATCTCCCAGCAAAAGGTCCCCCAGCTGTTCGGCTACAGCACGCTGCGCATCGTCTCGGGGAGCATGGCGCCCACCTATGAGGTCGGGAGCTGCGTGCTGGTGCGAAAGACCGACCCCCAGCAGCTCAAGCAGGGAGATGTGATCGCCTTTTATTCTTCAGATCCCCAGCTGGGCGGCGCCCCGGTGACCCACCGGATTGTGGGGGTGGAACAGGACGGGGAAGGGGTGCAGTTTATCACCAAAGGGGACGCCAACCCCACGCCCGACGAGTACCCCGTTCCCGCTGACCGCACCATAGGCCGGGTGACCGGGCGTGTAGTGCTTTTTGAGTGGGCGGCAAAGCTTGTGAGCAACCCGGCTTCCTTCCTCCTGCTCATCATCCTCCCTCTGGCGGCCATCCTGCTACTGGAGATCAGAAATTTAGTGAAAGCGAGTCGGTCGGATGACGAAGACGAGGAATAAGCCCGGAAAAACGGCCTTGTGGCGGACCGC
>CBCSOX010000067.1:0-12140 GCA_965141735.1 uncultured Oscillospiraceae bacterium
GACGCTGGCCAACAACCTGCTCCAGGTGTACAAAGCCGCCATTGAGGCAAAGAACACTGAAAAGGTGACAAGGGAAGTCTGAATCCAAACAGCCATCCGTTCACTGTTGTTCTGTACAGGCTCAGGCTGAGCCAATGAACGGCTCGGCTTTCAAATAAAATCTCACAACATCACACGCAAAGCTGTGCGGAAAGGGATCAAATTCGCTTTTGAAGAAAACGGATATAGAGTTAAATTGCTTTTTTATGGTACTTTTGCCTTGCAAAAGCTCGCTTCCCTTCGGCAAGCCTTCCGCAAATGCGTATTCTCTCTGTCCCCGGTAGAACCGGGAATTTTGTCAAGCAAAAGTGTACAACGAAAAAACCATCCATTGGTCAGGGCGATCCAAAATTACGCCCTGACCAATGGATGGTTTTTGTATGTTCCCATTGTCCGAGACAGCTGCGCTGAGGTGGCTTTGAGCCCCAACCCGCCTCAATCGAAGTTTAATGGCGCAGCGCCGCTGTTCGGTATTTCACTGTGACCAGGCTGCCGGTTTCGCTGAGATGAACAGGGTTTCCCCATTCCCCGTTAAGATCCACTTTCCTTACAGCAGACAAAACGGGGCGCTTTTAGTGCATACATCTGGAACTGGATGGGCAGTGTATCCGCCTACCGGTGGGCCACCATGTCGAGGAGTTCGAGGTCGTGGGTGATGTAGTGCTCCTTCATCTCCTGCGGGTCTGAGTAGTCGGTGGAGAGGTATTTTTTGTTGTCGTCTGCAAACACCGTGACAATTACGCTGTCCTCTCCGATGCGGTCCTGCGCCAGGATACTCCCGAGAAAGTTCGCGCCGGACGACACCCCGACCCCAATGCCGAGCTGTTCCGAGAGCATCCGCGCCATAATGATCGAGTCGCCGTCATCCACCGAAACGACCCCATCGAGCTCCCCGAGCTTGAGGATGCTCGGCACAAACTCATCTGAGATCCCCTGGATGCGGTGTCTGCCGACTTTGTAACCGGTTGAGAGGGTGGGCGAATTGAGCGGCTCAAGGGGAAAGATTTTGCAGGCGGGATTGGTCTTTTGCAGTCGCTTGCCAATTCCCATGACGGTTCCGCCGGTGCCCACGCCCGCCACCACACCGTCGGGCGTCACGCCGAGCCTGCCGAGCTGGGAGAGAATCTCCTCCCCTGTCATGAGAAAATGCGTCTCCACGTTGTCTTCGTTGGAAAACTGGCGGGGCAGAAACACCCCGCCCTGTTTGGCCAGCTCCTCAGTCATCGAGATGGAACCGAGAAAGCCGCCCTCTTCATGGGAGACCAGCCGCACCTCAGCCCCGTAGCTCTTCATGAGGTTAATGCGCTCCGCGCTCATCCAATCGGGCATGTAAATGATCACCTGGTGTCCCAGATAGCTGCCAATTGCGGAAAACGAAATACCAGTGTTGCCGCTCGTGGCTTCCACAATGACGTCGTTTTCGCTGATCGTCCCCTGCCAGTAGGCTTTTTTGAGAATGTGATAGGCGACCCGGTCTTTGATGCTCCCGGTGAGGTTGTAGTGCTCCGCCTTGGCAAACAGCCGGCGGTGTTCCCCTTTGTAACGGAAGTGAATCTCGAGCAGCGGCGTGTTTCCAATCAGTCCTGCGATATTTTGAAACCGTTTCAGTCTGTCCATGCGCCTCCCCCTACTGCAAGAATTCGCCGACAATCCGGTTGACCAGGCCGCCGTCCGCCTTGCCTTTGGTCAACGGCATCAGGCTCTTCATGAGTCTGCCTTTGTCCTTCATGGTCGGCGCGTCGATCGACAGCTCGGCAAGAACCGTGCGGATGGTTTCCCGGATTTCCTCCTCAGACATCTGAACAGGCGCGAATTCGCCGAGCACCGCAAGACGGGCTCTGCATTCGCTGACAATGTCCTCCCGGCCTTCGGGTGCAGAATCAAGCGTTTCCTGGGTCTGTTTGATTTCCTTCAAAATGATGAGGTCCTCTTCCTCGGGTGTGAGGTCGGCCTGTTTATCCTTTGCCTTCGCTTTGAGCGCGGAGAGCAGCATCGAGAGGGAGTCTTTGCGCTGCATATCTTTTTCTTTCAGCGCCTGCATCATGGCGCGCTGAATTGTTTGTGTCTTGGACATGACAATTCCTCCTTAAAATAGCCTGCTTGACAGAAAAAACCGTAAGCCTGAGCTGTACGGTTTCATTCGTTCCAATCTAGTATACACCGATCCTCCATTTTTTTCAATTGTTTTTTGGATTTTATCCCCTGCCTTCCCGTTTGCCCGCTGCCCAGAACATATTTATTCGGGTTGGAAAATCCGCCCCCTTATTTTGCTGGGTGAATCTGGTCTAAAATAATTGGGCGTTCTCTAGGTGGGTTGTCGGAATTGAGACGGGCTGCCGCTGCTGCGGGAACACATCCAAACTCTTTCCACTGTAAGGAACCGCTGAATTAATCGCGCCTGACAGCTCGGGCATATCTTGCAGTCGGATTTCAACTATTTCCGCTTCAAAAATGCCCCGTATACGTAAGCATTCATCCGATTTTTTCCTTAAATTATAATATAACTGTCTCGCAGCCTGTATGCCGGATTCAATCAGCGCGAATCTAGATAGCCACTCCCTGCCCACGCTTTATTGATTGGCAGTTTTGAAAAAACCGGCAGGATGTTTGATCGGGTGTGACCCAAGACTTTCGTGCCGGCATACGGTCCTCCAGCTCAACTCAGCCCGGCGTCTTGGCATCCGGCATCGTTTCCTGCCTTGGGTACTGCAAATGAACGAATGCCCCTTTCCGTATGTCAAAGAAAAGGGCGCAGCCTGCGCTGCGCCCTTTCGCTGTATGTATCATGGATTTTATCTGCGTTTTTTCGATACTACAAATGCTGTTGCCGCAAGTGCCGCCACTGCAACGGCTACTGCGATTGGAGAACTTTCACCCGTTTTGGCGTTACTGCCAGATGTGGAAAGGGCAGTGTCCCCCGCGGCTGGTGCTGTCTGTCCGGCGTCAAGCTTTGTCAGCGCGTCGTATGCCGCTTTGAGGTTGTCTGCCGCTCTGTTCACGACATCCTGATCCGACTCGGTCAGATCGACATCCGCAAGCACCGCTTCTGCCTCGGCGCGGGCGGCGTTGTAAGCATCCACACTTTGCCGGGTATAGCCGCTCAGATCAGCCACCTCGGTTTCGGCCAGCGTCTTTTCAAGCAGGCTCTTGTCCGCCCGGAGCCGGAGGTTCACCATCGCAGTGAGCAGTTCACTGGCTGCGCTGTCCACCTCGTCCTGCATGGCGTTGCCGTCGTGATAAACGGTTTTTGCCGTGGCAAGGGCTGCTGTAAACTCTGCCTTCCCCTGCTCGACATAGTTGTCAAGGTTGTAGCTCTCGCTTACTTCGATCAGCGTGTTCAGGTTTGTTTTGCTTCCCTTGACAAAGCCGAGCTTGTGGATTTCATTCATCAGGGCTTTCCACGCCCCATCCACTTCTTCCTGGCCTGCCATCAAGTTTGTGTTCACCGATTTTGCGTTTTCAAGAGCTGCTGTAAAGCTCTCCTGTACCATGGGGATCACGTTGTCAAACTCGTCCGCATCCTTTTGTGTCTGCGCATAGGCGATCACCTGGGAAAGGATCGTCTTGTCTGCCTGCGTGGGTGCAACATAGCCTTTGCCCGCCGCAACCGAGAGCTTGCCGTCTTGGAGCGAGAAGTCAAATCCGCCGGAGGAGAGGGAGAACGCGGCGACCTGCTGGCCGTTGTTGGTGGTCATGCCGAGGAAGGTAACGCCGGTAATTCCCTGGAAGTCGCTGACCGCTTCCGCACTGACCGGCAGGTACAGGGTTGCGGTGGTGTTGGCCGGGACAACTGCACTGTAGGAGGTGAGGTTTCCGTTCCCGTCCGATTTCCAGTTGGATACGATTTCCCCATAGTTTGACTCATAACGCCCATTTGCATAAGTGATCTGGCTTTGGGGATCCACAGTTGGCTGTAAAACGAATTCTTTAAAGCCCGGTACGGCCTCGCTCTGCTTGATACCGGCCATGTATTGATACATCCACTCGAGGCATGCGCCGTAGGAATAGTGGTTGAACGAGTTCATCCCAGCGTCGCCAAAGCTGTTGTCCACAGAGTAGGAGTTCCATCTTTCCCAAATGGTTGTGGCTCCGTTTTTCACGCTGTACAGCCAGGAGGGGAGCTCGTCCTGCATCAGCAATGCGTATGCGGTCTCCGCCTCACCGACTTCGCTGAGAATCGGAAGCAGAACATTGACGCCGAGGAATCCAACTGACAGCGTATTCTCCCCGTATTCCGGACGGACTGCGCCGTTTTCATTTTTGATATTCCTGACAAGGTTTTCCACATAGGTCTCTTTTTGCGCCTGTGTATCGTACAATCCGCATTTGAGCGCCCAGAGCAGCGCGGTCTGCGCATTGTCGATATATGGATAACCGTGGTTGGAGACCCCGCCGCCATCTGCGGTAGCGGATAAAACGTTGCCCTCTTCATCCACGTATTTTGCCATAAACTTTTCTTTGAGCTCGCGGTATTTTGCCGCATAGGCCGTGGCATCCTCTGTTTTCCCGATCAAGCCAGCCATCTCTTCCATCAGCTGCGTGCAGTAAATTTCATAGACCGCATTCAGATAGGGGGTAGAGGCAGGATACAAGCCGAGCCAATCCCCAAACATGGGGGTGCTATATCCCTGTTCATAAACGCGCTGCATGTAGGAAGCCATGTACTCATAGGATGTTTCAATTGTTGCAAGGTCACCCGTCTGCTGATACACCGTCCAGGGGATGATGACGCCCGCGTCAGACCAGCCGCAGGAGACCATGCTTGCAAAGAAGCCCACAAAGCCGGTTGGCATAATGGCAGAATAAAACCCGCCGTTGTTGCGGTTGCTCTGGTTCATGACGTCGATATAATTTTCAAAAAACGCTGTGGTGTCAAAGTTATACAGACCGGTTTGCGCAAACAGCTGGGCGTCGCCCGTCCAGCCCACCCGTTCCGCGCGCTGCGGGCAGTCGGTCGGAATCGAAAGGTAGTTCGACCGCTGGCTCCAGAGGGTATTCTGCACCAGCTGATTGACGGATGGGTCGGAGGTTTCCAAATAACCGGTTTGGTCGGTGACCGAGGTGATTGTCTTGCTCTCTGCGCGTTTGATGGTCACCTCTGCGTCCGCCGTAATCTCCACATAACGGAAGCCGTGGAAGGTAAAGTCGGGTTCAAATACTTCATCCCCCGTGCCGGCAAAGGTGTACTGGTCCGTCACCTTAGCTGAGGTCAACGCCACGGTGTAAATGCTTCCCCTGGGTCCGTCGCTGCCGCCCTGTTCAATTTCAGGATTGAGTTTCCCATCATTGAGCATCTCTGCATGGCGAATCTTCATTGTTGTGCCCGCTGCCGCGGAAGCGGTGAGATTCATCACACCCGCTTTGTTCTGGCCCATATCCAAAATCAAGGTTTCGCCGGGCTGAATCTGTATCTCGCCCGTCGTGTCCACCGGCTGCTTGACCACGTGTCCAGTCGCATATTCAGAGGTTCCGCCTTCAGACACCGGTTTTTCAATCTGGCTGTATTTAAAGCAGTCCTCTCCGCCAATTGGCTGGTGTGTCGTGGTTTCGTCAACATAAGCGGCTGCTTTGCTGCTCGGACGGAGCTCAGCCGTATAGTCAAATTTTGACACTTGATCCCAGTCGCTGACATCGTATCCGGCATCATTCCAGCCCGAAACCTGCTCGGCGATGCGCGCATCGTAGGTCGTCCCGTCGAAAAAGTCGTTGGAGAGAACGGGGGATTCATCACTGGATTTCCAGTCGGTTGGATTGGTACAGATCACCTCTTTGGTTCCATCCGTGTAGGTGACCACTGCTTTTGCAATCAGCGCAAGCTCGCTTACATCTGGATCTCCAATGCTCTGGTAGTTCGCAACCGCACCAATGTTCCCCGCATACCAGCCGTTGCCGACCATCACGCCGATGGCGAGTTCGGAATCGTCAATGTAGTCTGTGATGTCATAGGTTTGGTAGTTGACATAATGAAAGTAATCGGTCCATCCTGGGTTAAATGTGTCGTCCATTTCCCCTGCCAGGACTTCCTGTCCATTGACATAGGCGTTGTAGACGCCCAGAGAGGAGATGTATAACTTTGCGCTTTCCACGGATTTGGAAAGTGTTTTTTGGGTGCGGAACATCGGGGCGCCAGCCTCCTGACGGCCCGCCACAATCCAGTCCGCCTGTGTGAAATCACAGCCTGTATCAAAATAGGAGGGTGCAGATTTTGTCACAGTTCCAGTCGCATCGGTCACCGAAACCGTCCAGTAATACCTGGTTTCGAGCTCCAGCGCTGGGCCGCCATAGCGCACCGCGACTGACTTGTCATCCTCCACCCTGCCGCTGTCCCACACAACGGGACCGTTTGCACTGTCTTTGGTGACGACAACCTGGTATGCTTTTTGGTTTTGGCCAATTAGATTGGAATCCATAGCCCAGCTGAAACGGACATCGTCTTTGTCAATTCCGAGTGGATTCTCCATGTAATTGACTTTGAGATGCGCAATCTCGGTGCTGCTTGCGGGAACCGCCATTGCACTGATCGAACTGCCTGCGATTGTAACCGCCATGGTTGCTGACAGCAGCAGTGCAAGGGCTTTTTTCTTGTTGAAGATTTTCATGAGTGACCCCTTTCCTTCTCTCTTGTTGTATTGCACACAAAACAATTTATATACAAATTGTTTTCGTACAATCCATCTGTTTGACAGTTGTATTGTATCATTTTCGACTGGTGGTAACAATGTCAAAACCTAAGATAAAAGGTGCCCTCTGCTCACATCTTACCAAAAAAACTGTTCATTCGATCATATTTCATGTATACTATAGAATAGGAGAAGTATAAACAAAAGCCAGCGAATGAGGGATAGGGGACAAATGAACACATTAGACCGTTTTGATCAATTGAGCACACAGCAAAGGAAACAGCAGTGGGAAATCGAGGCATGTGCAAAAGCGTTGCCAAAACCAATCAAGCAGCAAATTGAGCAGCAAGGATATTATACATTATCTTCCGGAAGCTTTTTTGAGGGAGATCAACTGATTTCCGCAAACATGCACCTGAACATACCGATGGCGCTTGCACCGCACAAACACGATTTCTTTGAATTGATTTATGTTTATCAGGGGAGTGTCGTCAACGTCGTCGACGCTCATAAGGTTGTGCTCCAGCAAGGGGACCTTTGCATTATGAACGCATCGGCGGTCCACGCCCTCGGGAAATTGGGTGAGCAGGACACTGTATACAATATTGTGATCAAGCCCGAGCTCTTTAATCAGGCGTTTTTAGGGCTGATTGCAGAAAACGAGATCATCTCAAGTTTTTTTCTCAATTCAATTTACCAAAAGAGTATTTCGAGGAACTTTATGACCTTCCATACCCAAGATTTTCCGAACAATGACGCTGAGACCTATGTGCACAGGCTCATCATGGAAAACCATTTTAAAGACATCTATTACAACAAGTCGATCGAAATTTCGTTGGTGGGCCTGTTCATCGAGCTGACGAGGGGGTATAAGCACAGACAGGATCAAAACAGCAGCATCGAACTCGGCATGTCCAACGTATCTCAAATTATCGCCTATATCAGTGATCACTACAAAGACATTTCAATCAAACAAGTCGCGGACCATTTTTCCTACCATCCCAACTACCTATCCTCTCTGCTCAAAAAATACACCGACAAAACCTTTTCAGAAATCCTGCAAAATATCCGGTTCACTGCCGCGAAAGAGTACCTGCAAAAGCTGGATATCCCAATTAATGAAATCGTCTATCTGGTCGGCTACACCAACAAAAGCCATTTTTACCGCACATTCAAACAAGAAATGGGGATCACTCCAGCGCAGTACCGGAAACAGGCATCCAAGTAACAGGCAAAGGAATGCAATTGAAAAAGCCGCCTGAAGGCGGCTTTTAATCATTTGAGCCCGGCACTCCATGCGCCGGACTCAAACATGCAGATTATTTTTTTGTGCGGGAAGCGGGTTGTTTTTCAGCCTCTGCCTGCGCGGGCTCTGCCGCAGTTTTCTGAGCAGCAGCTTTTGTGGCTTTCGCTGCCGTGTCCTTTGTGACAGCTTTTTTTTCGGCTGTCGCTTTTGCAGTGGTGTTTTTTGCCTTGGACGCAGTGCGCTTTGCGGGCGCTTTCTTTTCCGTTTCAGCTTCCGCCGTTTTTGGCTCTGCGGCAGGCTTTGCCGCGGTCTTGCGGGTCGTGGTCTTTTTTGCCGCCGGTTTCTTCGCTGCTGTTTTTTTGGCAGCTGGTTTTCTTGCCGCTGTCTTTTTCACCGGTTTTTCTTCGGCCGCTTTCTCTTGCTGCACCGGCTGTTCGACGGACACAAGCAGCCATCTCTGGTTGTCGCCGCTCACGTCTTCCCAAATCTGAATCCGCGCGCCGTCCTCATCCGACATACCGATGATGTCAAGACATTTTCCCGAAAGGCTTGACTTGATTTTATAGCTTCCGTCCTCTTCCTTTTCGAGCTGCCAAAGCTGGCTCTGTGCTCCCTGAAGATCCTCCCACTGATGGGTCCACGCACCGTTCGCGGTACCGGAGGAAATCACATCGAGCGCTTTGCCCGAATGGCGGTTGATCAGCTTGTAAAGGCCCTCACCAGCGACCTTGACCTCCCACTGCTGATTCTCTCCTTCTGCATATGTATATACCTGAATGGCTCCCCCGTTGTCAGAGGATGCGCCCGCTACTTCGAGGGCTTTCCCGTTTCTTTTGGAGGTGATGCTGTAAAATCCACCGAATTCACTCATGCTGTCTGTTGTTTTCTTCGCCTGCATACGCTACACTCCTTTGCGCTGACTGGTCTCTTTGTTCCTTATCTTTTGACCTTCATTATATCACTTTTTTTCCCAATGTCAATTGAATCTCAGGGAGATTTGGCAAAGAAAAAAAGTTCACAAAAGCTGTCTGTTACTATTGAATAGATAAATCAGCATACCCGTGTAAAAACAGGGTAAAATAAAAAAATTCAAAAAAGGGGTTGACGAAAAATAAGTTTTATGGTAAAATAAATACCGTCGTCAGATGAGGGTATAGCTCAGCTGGTTAGAGTACTTGCTTGACATGCAAGGGGTCGCTGGTTCGAGTCCAGCTATCCTCACCACAAAAAACACCGTAATTTCTATGAGATTACGGTGTTTTTCTTTTCACATTAAAATGGATTTGGTTATATATAGAGGACTATTCTGTGAGAATTCTTCTTGCATTCTGTCGTGATCAACGCTGTAGTAATCTAAAAAAATAACAGAAAAAATACTATGAAAAAGATCGTTGCAATGCTCATAACCACATCCTTCGTGCTGGGAATGTTCTCAGGCTGTGCCGAAAAACCGAGTAGCGCAGCCTCCTCAACCCCTCCCCATCCACATCTGTTCAAACAGAATCTCAGAAATACCCATCCAATACAAAAAGCGAATATGAGCTTGTTGACTTGGCCGATTACCCCAAAATCAAACAAAAAGTCGAATCGACGATCACATCGGTCGAGTCCGGTGTCGTCGTCCAAGATACATCGATTCAGACCGAGCTCAGCTTTGTATCCGCAAGCGCAAGCAGTGAACGTGTAACAGCAAACTTGGTCGATCAGGATTCTGATAAGATTGTGCTAAACTATTTAGCGCTTGATTTTCTTTCGTCTCCTACACCGTGGCCGATTCGAAGGTGTTTACAACATCTCTGCTGCGCTTCCTGCATCTCAAAGATAATGGCAACCTATGAAAGCACCATGGTGAACATAAAAAAAGCATCCTAAAAAAGCGGATCCTGCCTGTATAAAGGTAGGATCCGCTTTTCTTTATTCCATATGCAAATCGTTGTAAAAGCTCTGCAGGGTTTCGCAGGACTGGCGAAACTGGCTGGATTCCTGTTCATTCAAAGGCAGGGACACGACCTTTCGCACCCCGCTGCGGTTGACAATGCAGGGCACCCCAACAAAAACGCCGCTCACCCCATACTCCCCGCGCAGCATAGCTGAGACGGTGAGCACGCTGTTCTCATCCCCAAAGATCGCTTTGGTGATCCGCACCATTGCCATGCCGATGCCGTAATAGGTTGCGCGCTTTGCCTGAATGATCTTCTGGGCCGCGCCGCGCACCTCCTGCTCAATCCGCTCCATCTCCTGATAATTAAACCGCCCGCCCGATTCCTCACAGATCGAAAGAATCGGCTTGGTGGCAAACATCGCCTGCGACCACGGGACGAATTCGCTGTCCCCATGTTCCCCGATGACATAGGCGTGCACGTTGCGCGGGTCAACGGTGAAATACTCCCCGACCAGATACCGCAGCCGGGCGGTGTCAAGCGCAGTGCCGCTGCCGAGCACCCGGCGCGGATTAAAACCGGACAGTTTGCAGGTAATCCAGGTCATGATGTCCACCGGATTGGTGGCGACCAAAAAGATCCCGTTAAATCCCGACTCAGCCACCGGCTCAATGATGGACTGAAACACCGCAGTGTTGCGCTGCAACAGGTCAAGGCGGGATTCCCCCGGTTTTTGGGCAACTCCAGCACTGATCACCACGATATCCGCATCGCCGCAGTCAGTATAATCACCCTCGTAGATTCTCATATTGGAACCGGAAAAGGCCAGACCGTGGTTGAGATCCATTGCCTCCCCCTGCGCCCGTTCCCGATCGAGATCAATCAGCACAAGTTCATCACAGGCGTTTTGGTTGAGCAGCGCATAGGCGTAACTCATCCCTACCATTCCAGTGCCGATTAAAACAACCTTTCTTTTATCTGTTTTCATGCCCATTCTCTCCGATCATACAAATTCAGTTCTAGTTTGCCAGATTGAGTTTGAATTATCACTGAAACGGGCAGGAAAAAACCGGAAGGATGTCAAAGACATCCTTCCGGTATGATTAAACAGGATTGGGCTAAATCATTTAAGGTGGAGTGTTGTCGGTTCTCCGCGAAAAAAGTGACATTTATAAAAATCAATCTGAATTGTATACTGATCAACACTTTGGCTTAAAGCCTTCCCCTGATCATGTCAGCTCATCGCTTTCCCTTTTACCGTTGGACGCACGTTACTGAAAGAACGGAAAGGATAGTTCCTACAGAGCGTATAGGACAATTTTATTGCTGGCGGCGGATTCCTGTTCCTGCATCACGACTGCATACCGCCCGCAGAGGAGAATGCGCGTTCCAAGAAGAAACCAGCAGGTTTCAACAGCCTGACAAAACGGCAGCAGTTCCCCATCTGGGGGAGAGTCATCCGACAGGATGAGACAGTTTTCATCCCGGTCTTTGACCAATTCTATGATCGTATCCGCCGTCAGCTGCTTCCCACAGGCGAGTACGGCATCCGCTTGGATGAGATTCTCGATGCGATGCGAAAAACGGGCAATCCCACGCAGCCGTTTGTCCGGCCGGGAGAGCTCAAAAGAGAGGCGTTCTCGCATCCGCTTGTTTACAAAACGGCAAAGAGACTCTGCCTGCTGGTTCAGATCCATCCAATCCCCCTGCTATAGAGTGATCTTGTCGAGGATTCCGGTCAGGTAGGCGAGCGCGACGCCGTAGTTGGTGATTGGCACCTTTTGCTCCCGCGCAAGCTCCACCCGGGTGAGCACGTGCTTGCGGTTGAACATGCACGCCCCGCAGTGGATCACCAGGTCGTAGGGGGTGAGATCGTCGGGAAAATCCGGTCCGCTCACCAGGTCCACCCGCAGCCCTTCCCCAAACCGCTTGCGCAGCGCCCGGGGAATTTTCACCCGCCCGATGTCCTCCTGAAGGGGCGCGTGGGTGCATGCCTCGGCGATGAGCACCCGAGAGTGTTCGGTGAGGCTGCCAATCGCAGCAGCCCCCTGGACAAACTCTGTTAAATCCCCCTTGTAGGCAGCGAAGAGCACCGAAAAAGAGGTGAGCCTGCTCTCCGCCGGTTTTTTGCTGTACACCGTGGAAAACGCCTGGGAATCGGTGATGATGAGGGCGGGCGGCTTCGCGAGGGAAGCGAGGGCGGTGTCGAGCTCATCGGTGGTTGTGCTGACGACCACGCATTTGTTGTCGAGCAAATCGCGGATGGTCTGCACCTGGGGGAGGATGAGCCTCCCCTTGGGTGCCTGAATATCCTGCGGCATGACGAGCAGCACCACGTCGCCTTTGTGGACAAGA
>CBCSOX010000068.1:0-12113 GCA_965141735.1 uncultured Oscillospiraceae bacterium
CACCGGTTACTTCTTCGCTGCAGCGGAGAACATCAACGCCAACCTCTTCCCTTACGGCTGGGACGAGCCCGGCTTTGATGATACCAGCTGGAGCCCGGTCGCTGACCGCGGCCCGATCGTCGGCAGCTTCAACCTGACCCCCTATTCGGCAGACAATGTGCAGCGCTATCTCGTCGACTCAGCGGTTGTCGAGAAAAAGGGCGATGGCGTCTACTGGATCGACCTCGGCAAGGAAATTGTCGGCGGCCTCCACCTCGACGTGGACAGCCCGGTTGCCCAGCAGATCACCGTCTACTCTGCAGAGGAGGGCAACCGCGAGGCGGGCACCGTCCAGTGGCAGATGAACACAGGCAACAAATACCGCGAGTACTGGACCCTCAAACAAGGGCAGCAGACGATTGAAAACATCGGCATGAAAACCTTCCGCTATGTCCGGATCGAAAACTGCCCGGTGGAGCTGACGACCGAAAACGTCAAGGGCCTCGCGATGCACCAGGAGTTCAGCGACGACGAGTCGAGCTTCACCTCTTCGAATGAGATGCTCAACGAGATCTATGACACGATGAAATACTCCATCAAAGCGACCAACCAGGACCTGATGGTGGACTCCCAGTCGCGCGAGCGCGGCGCCTACGAGGGCGACGTTCTCATCAACATGCTCTCGAGTTACTCGTTTGAGGACGACTACACC
Organism: uncultured Oscillospiraceae bacterium; assembly: GCA_965141735.1. Lineage (GTDB taxonomy): Bacteria > Bacillota > Clostridia > Oscillospirales > Ruminococcaceae > Massilioclostridium. Next base: position 692 of record CBCSOX010000068.1, read on the forward strand.
CTCTCTCGGTTCTCCTTCGAGTATCTCAACACCCACCGCACCTGGCCGGTAGAGTATGTATTCTATTCGGTCATCATGTCCTGGCTCGACTACCAGTACACCGGCAACATCGATTCCCTCCAGGAGTACTACGATGTCCTCAAGGGTAAGCTCTACCCCGAACAGTGGGTGGAGGATAAAAACCTCTTCCAGGTCAAGCACACAAAGGTGAATAACTGGGATTCCGTCCTCGTCGACTGGCCGGTTTCGGAGCACGACGGCTACGCGTTTTCGCAGTCGTGGTACAACACCATTATGAACGCGGTTGCCTACGGCGCTTACGTTGACATGGCGAAAATCGCCGGCGCGCTCGGCCACACCGACGACCAGCAGGGCTACCAGAGCAAGGCGGACGCCCTCAAACGCGGCATGATCGATCAGCTTTACAACCCGGAGATCGGCGCGTTCCGCGACGGACTGACCAAAGACGGCCAGCCGGTGGACCACTACGCGCAGCACTCAACCGCGTTCGCCCTCGCCTATGGTGTCTACGACAGCCAGGAGATGGCGGACAAGATGGCGGCGTACGTCGGCAAGGACGACGCGATTAAAACGAGCGTCTACGGCTCTTTCTTCGTGCTCAGCGGATTGTATAATGCCAACGCGGGCGACATCGCAGCCAAGCTTATGACCGACACCAACGACGCGCCCGGTGCGCGCACCTGGGCCTACATGATCCGCAACCTCGGCGCAACCATCACCACCGAGGCGTGGAACGAAATCAACAAACCCAACATGACCTACTCTCATCCGTGGGGTTCGGCTCCCGGCAGCCAGATCACACGCGGCATGTTCGGCATCCAGCCGATCGATCCCGGCTTTGATACCTTCCAGATCAAATTCCAGCCGGGCGATGTAGAGAACGCTTCGATCAAGGTCCCCTCGATCAAGGGCAGCATTGAGGCGTCCTACGCACAAAACACCGGTGCAAACTTTATCGAAAGCACCATCAGCATACCGGTCAACACCAAAGCGCAGGTTTCCCTGCCCGCAAAGGAGTCGGGACACGATTACCTGATTGTCGACGGCAAGAGCGTGCAGGCAAACCGCAGCAATGGTTATCTGACTGTGGAGCTCGGTTCGGGCGTCCACACGGTGGCCCTCCCGGTCGCGGTGAAGCTCTCCGCTTCGATTGAGTCGGATCACAACATGATGGCGGGCACCACAGGGAAGCTCAATATCAGCGCAGTCGATGCAAACGGCGCGCCGGTTTCCCTCGACAATACCACCATCAATTATGAGTCCAGCGACGAATCGGTTGCGGCAATTGCAGCCGACGGCACCGTTTCCTTCCTCAAAGGCGGCGATGCCACCTTAACCGCAGAAATCACCTTCCCCTCCCTTGAGGTAGCAGGGGAAACCATTCAAAACATCACGCTGTCCACCTCCTGCAAAGCGCTCGTCGCAGAGGTTTCCGGCGTCACTGTATCGCCGGATAAGATTTCTCTCGAGCCCGGCAGAACCCAGCAGTTCACAGCGACTGTGCAGGGGCTCAACGCCGACTCCTCGGTTTCCTGGGCCGTGTCCGGCAGCAACAGCAAAAATACTGCAATTACTTCCGACGGCGTTCTGACCATCGGCGAGGATGAAACGGCGGGCGAGCTGACTGTCACAGCGGTCTCCATCCAGGATTCGTCCAAAACAGGGTCTGTGACCATTCCGGTGACACCGCTGTACGGAACCGCTATCGAAGAGATGGGATATGTGACGGCGCGGCAGGGCGCTTCTCTGGTATGGGATGAAACCCGCGGCTGGCTGCTCGACCTCACCTCGGGATGGATTGCCGGAGGCAACAGCCCGCAGGACGGCGGCGGTGCGATTACCAATGCGGCTGAACTCTTCAAAAAATCCGACTTCACCGTGAGTATGGATCTCAATTTTGCGGAGAAGCACGACAACACCTCGGCTCTACTGATTGGCAACAGCGACAACTTCCTGCGCATCCTCCCGCAGGCCACCAACGGCAAGGGCTACCTGAAATTTAAGGCAAACGGCGGGGCGGAACAGCAGGCAGAGCTTGCAAAACCGCTCGAGCTCAACAAATGGCAGACCCTCAAGCTGGTCTACAGCGAAACCGATGGCATCGGCAGCGTGTCGGTGTACATCGACGGAGAACTGGTTCTGGAAAATCAGGCCGTTGGCTTTGCACTGAGCGCACAGAACACGGTGGACGCAAGCCTTGGCTGTACCTATGCGACCGGCTTTATGCGCATCGGCAAATATGACAATATCGTCGTTCTCGAGCCGGCAGACACGGACAAGACCATCCTCAACAGAGTCATTGAAAAAGCGGAGGCCCTGCTCGAGTCAGACGAATATGACAACGCAATTTCCAGCGTGCAGCAGAGTTTCCTCGCAGCGCTGGAAAACGCACGCGGCGTGGCGGCAAGCAGCTACGCTACCCCTGAAGAGGTCCAGTCGGCATGGGTTTCCCTCATGACCGAGATTCACAAGCTCGGCCTCCAGCAGGGCGACAAATCCCTCTTACAGGAGCACTACGACCTGTACAGCCAGCTCGATCTTGACCTCTATCTCGACAACGACGCCAAAGAAAACTTCAAGGCTGCGCTTGCGGCAGCAGAGGAAATGCTCGCAAACGACGATGCGGTGCAGAGCGAAGTGGACGCAGTGGACAACGCACTCGTTGCCGCGGCGCAGGCGCTCGTCAAACGCGGTGACAAGACTGCCCTCCAGAGCGCTGTCGATTCAACTGCAGGTTATGTGAAAGATCATTACGCCAAAGGCTGGGCAGAGTTTGAAGCGGCGAGAGACGCGGCAAACGCGGTGCTCGCAGACGACAACGCATCCCAGGAGCAGATCGACGAAGCGACAGACAACCTGATTTCGGCAATGCTCGAACTGCGCCTGAAAGCAGACAAAAATCTGCTCAACGCTGTGATTGCGGCGGCAGAGTCCATCGACCTGAGCGGCTACAGCGCAGAGAGCGTGAACCGCTTTAACGCTGCCCTTGCAGCTGCCAAAGCAGCCTCGGCAAACGAAAGCCTGACAGCGAAAGACGATCAGGCGATGGTAGATGAAATGACAAACAACCTGAAAAAAGCCATTGAGGGCCTGGAAAATGCAGACGGCACCAGCGCGAACCTGGGCGTTGCAGGGGACGGCAGACTCACCGGTGCGACAGGTTCTGCGAAGACGGGCGACACCGCCCCGATCGCTGCCGCAGCGGCAATGATCCTGCTCGCGGGCGCTGGATTTGTTGTCAGAAGACGCGGTCAATAAGGCGTTTTTCTGAGCAAGGGTGCCTTGTATCCCCCCAATTACTGCATATTCTAAAACAGTATTCTATCAGCAATCCGGTGCAACAGCCGCCGGATTGCTGATTTTTTATTTGTGTTTGAGCGCGTCAGCCGCTGTCAAAAGGGAGTGTGCGCAACAGCCGCCCGCTATGCGAGTGGGATAAAAGCAAAGGACATCCTTTGTGGAAGAATGAGGAGCGATCAAGGCACCAAATAAAAACAACGTCTCTTGTGGTAATTAGTTCAGTACAGAGCCTGCCCCAAAGGGGTTGTCAAATAAAATACCGGAGAAAAGTATTCTGCGGAGAACAACGGGAGGAGATCGGAAAAATAACAAGGGAAGTGTGTAGCAGAGGAATATCCAGATCAGATACACATGCTGGTAGAAATACGACCTAAAGTGAGTGTGTAAAGTTTCGCAGGATGTTATAAAGGAAATATGGTTAGAAACCGGCCTTATTGGAGCAAAGGGTACATAAGAAAAAGGAACAATTATCACCCAAGCGGCAGATCGACAAAAGCACCTGAATGCGCTGCTTGCAACAGAACCTTTCAGAAGATTCTGACATGCCACCGGCTCTGCCGGTGGTTTTTTTGAGTCACCGCTGGCTTATCCAATAAAAAAGCAGAGGATTAAGATGAAAAAGAGACCTCGCTTGATGATAGGTCAAGTCTGCGAATCGCACCATGAATGGAGGGGGATTCTTACTATGATAGAGAAACGCAAGGATAGTTAGTGCAGAATTTATTAAATCGTATTATTTAGAACGAAATATCGTATTGTTGGCAACTCAAAGCGGAGAATCTTACTAAGGATTTCTGTTGATAAAAGGGTGTGGGATAATGGGATAAGAAGATGAATGTTTTAAATGAGTTTTGACTTGGATTTGGATGAAAAGACGAGCCGATCAAAAAATAAGGAATCCGACGCGCAATCGCGCCGGATTCCTCGATAAAACATGCAAAATCTGGTTTACACAGCAAAAATTCAGAAAAATGGAACCTGCTCTGACGACTTTTCCGGAACGCTCAGCAGCTCTGCTTTGGGCCGCGAAACAATCAGTGGGGGAGGGGCGTAGGGGCTGATTGATCACCGGCTTGAGGCAAAGAGTGGGTATCATCTCTATCAATTGTCTGTTTGCAGATTTGTGGCAGGCATCGTGATTGAGTGGGGAACCAGGGCTGGGGTGTCTAAGCGGTTTGAACACAACTTGATCAGGATGGGCAATTCTTGAAGGGGTACCATTTATCTTGTAAGAGCATGTAATATTTACTTTGATCAACCAGTGGAAGGGCACTCGGCAATATCTCCTTCCAAGGAAAATACAGGGGTTTGGTGCAATTCATTCAGGAGTCCAATTTGTGGGATTTTTTAAAATACTGGCTTGGAGAGACACCGACGATCTTTTTGAAGCAAGCAGAAAAATAGCTGGGATCCTGATAGCCGACCATCTGCGCGATTTCATTGATCTTCCATTCTTTCTGGCGGCACAGTTCCTTGGCCTTGTCCATGCGCACCATGGAGAGGTATTCTACAAAAGAAACCCCCATTTCCTTTTTAAAGATACTTGAAAGATAGGAAGGGGAAATAAACGTAGACCGCGCCACTGTATTGAGGCTGAACGTCGGGTCATTGTATTGTTCATGAATCATGTATTTTGCCCGTTCGATCAACGACGATTTTTTGGTGGATTTGCGGGCAGGCGCTTTGAGAAGGGAGAGAACAAAGCGTTTGAAATCCGCCAGAGTGTAGATTTGTGCAATTTTAACAGAGAGCTCGGCATACGCCTGCCGATTTAAATCTGATAGAATTTGAATTGCTGTCATTTGGAGATGGCCCCAGAGCAGGACCTCCTGGGAATTGAAGTAAGAGATCAGGGAGTCCAGCGCGAGCTCAAAGGCAGCCGGCTGCTCCACAGCATCGACCAGCTGATGAATGAAATGCGACGGCAAGGACAGCTGCTTTGACTGTACGGTCACTGTTTCACAGTCTACAAGGACGGTTTTTAAAAACGGAAAAGCCAAATACATGGCGTCAAAGGACTGATTGAAGGAGAGAACGAGATCCTCCAGCCGGTCTACGCGTGGCCCCACCCCAATTTTGAGCCAGAACGGCTGCCCTTTGGTGAAGTGCTCCGACTGCTGTCTGAGCACATTGATCAGATGTTGTCTGGACCAGTGGGGGGTGGTGGGAAATTTTCCGAAAATAATCACTAATTGAAGCACCTGATTTGTGGGGATGCGAAAGACAATGCCAGAATCACCACACAAATCCTGTAAAAATCGCCTTATCTGAAGATAGGCATCTCCAGATTGATCCAGGCTGAATTCTTCAATTCCACCAACGGATAAAGTGGCGATTACAGCGGACTCCATCTTTTCGATTGCAAACGGGAGATCCGAGAGAGCGTCGAGACACTCTCTCACTTCAGTGGGATGTGTAACCAACTCATAGAGCATCTGATCCCAGACAATCCAATTCATAAACCGGGAGCGGTGCTTGTTTAAATGAAGTTGCTCTACCTCCGACTGTATTTGAAGGACACATTCTTTGATGGATGCGACAAGATTCGTCATCAGATTGGGCTGCAACACATACCGGAAGATGCCCTGGTTATACAATTGTATAATGTTTTCCGCATGAGAATTTGTTGTGGAAATGATGATTTTGATAGCAGGACAGGCTTCTTTGAGATAATAGATTCCATATAGATTGACAAATTCTAAGCTGGACAGCAGAATATTTGGCTTGTATTTCTCAAGGTAAGAGAATGCTTTCACGTGGTCGAGCTCATAGATAAGATTTGAAACATCTGGAATTTGTTTTTTTAATGTCGTTTCCACTTGCTCAAATTTGCACTGATAGTTTTGCTCAATATTAAGAGTAATTAAAACAGATAACAAAATCGATTCCTCCTATTTAAATTATACCTTAAAACAAGAGATTTGTATAGAAGAATCGAATTGTAAAAATATTTATATTTTTTAGCATTTAATCTTCTGATTTTAAGAAAATAATGCGGAAAAGGTAAAAAATATTATAGAAATAAGAAGAAATTTCGTTTTTTATTGAAGACTATTGTGATATAATTTTTGTAGTTCAAGGGTACAATGGCTCTTGACAGCGATCAATCAACAATACAGTGTGCATGTGGGATTTTAAGTAAAAGGAGGCTGAGAGCAACAACACTACCTTGGCTGGTCCGATTGAGTCTCTCGTCAGTTTTGGTGACTGCACAAAAAAGGCCGGCCTCGAAAAATTTAGACAAAGGAGCAAATCAATGAAAAAGCAAAAAAACATCGGCGTGAAGTTGTTGTCCGTGCTGCTGGCTGCGAGTGTGGCTTTTGGATGCGGCGCTACACTGTCCGCTGTCGCAGCGCCAGTTGCGGACTCCCCTGCCGCTGAATCGCTGACGAAAAATCCCCTGCGGCTGTGGTATGATGCCCCAGCAGCCCAAAACCACTATGGCTGGGAGAACTACTCCCTGCCGATCGGCAACGGCTATCTGGGAGGCACGGTATTTGGAGGAATTGATACCGAACGGGTGCAGTTCAACGAAAAAACCCTCTGGACCGGAGGCCCGGACGAGGAAAAGCGGCCGGATTACAATTACGGCATCCTTCCCGGCAAGGAAACCCTGCTCAAAGAAATCCAGGACTTGTACGCACAGGGCAAGGACGCTGAGGCCAGAGCAAAAACAACCCAGCTGACTGGCGTCAACGGCTATGGAGACGGCAGCTTTGGAGCTTATCAAAACTTTGGCGACATCTATTTTGACTTTGGATTTGATCCGGAGCAGGCGACAAACTATGTGCGTGAGCTTGACTTAGACACAGCCGTCGCATCGGTCGACTACGACTACCAGGGCGCACACTACACCCGCGAATACTTCACCAGCTACCCGGACAACGTCATGGTGATGAAGTTCTCCTCCGATCAAAAGGCAGGCATGAATTTTGACGTCCGCATGGAATCGGCACAGGGAGCGAGCACGACTGCGCAGGGTGACACGTTGATCATTCGAGACAAGCTCGCAGACAACAACCTGCGCTACGAGTCCCAGCTCAAAGTCATTCCCCAGGGCGGAACGGTGAGCGGAGCAGATGGAAAACTGACGGTATCCGATGCAGATTCGGTTGTGATTCTCATGACAGCCGGCACGGATTATGCCAACGATTATCCAGTCTACCGCGGGGAAGACCCCCACGACGCGATTGTTGCGCGCATTGATGCTGCAAGTAAAAAAAGCTATGACGAGCTCAAAGGGATTCACCTTGCAGATTATCAGAAAATTTTCTCCCGTGTGGATCTGAACCTCGGCCACGAGGAAGCGCAGATCCCAACCGATCAATTACTGGCAAACTACAAGCGGGGGGACCGGAACCGGTACCTTGAAACCCTGCTGTTCCAATACGGACGGTATATGACCATTGCGTCTTCCCGAGAAGGGTCCCTTCCTTCCAACCTGCAGGGCGTATGGAACGACAGCAATTCGCCGTCGTGGTCTTCTGACTACCACATGAATGTCAATCTTCAGATGAACTACTGGCCCACCTATTCCACCAACATGGCGGAATGCGCCCCTCCGCTCATCGAATACATCGATTCTCTGCGCGAGCCGGGCCGCCTTTCTGCGGCCGCATACACCGGCGTGGAAAGCACCGAAGAAAATCCGGAAAATGGGTACACCATCCATGTCATCAGCAACCCGTTCGGCTGGTCTGCTCCCGGCTGGGGGGTTGACTGGGGTTGGGCTCCGGGCTGTACCCCGTGGATTCTGCAGAACGTTTGGGATTACTACGACTACACTCGGGATGTTGAGTATCTCCGAGAGACCATCTATCCCATGATGAAGGAACAGGCCAAGTTCTGGCAGCAGTACCTCGTCTACAATGAAGACACTGGGCGCATGGAAGAAATCCCTTCCATCTCCTCCGAACAGCCCTATGTCTCTGAGGGCGCGACCTATGGCCAGGAGCTTTCCTGGCAGCTGTTCAGCGATACCATCGAGGCGGCCGAGATTCTCGGCGTGGACGAAGACCTGCGCGCTGAGTGGGAGGCCCTCAAAGAGCAGCTCGACCCGCTGCAGATTGGCGACGACGGACAGATCAAAGAGTGGTATGAGGAGACAACGCTCGGAAGCATTCCTGGAAGCGACCGCCACCACCGTCATCTCTCCCATCTGCTCGGCCTGTTCCCCGGTGACCACATCACCCCGGAAACGCCCGAGTTCATGGAAGCGGCCAAGGTATCCCTCAACGACCGCGGTGACAACAGCACCGGCTGGGCCATGGGTCATCGCCTCAACCTGTGGGCGCGCACCGGCGACGGCAACCGCACCTATGATCTGATCAACGCCCTGATGAAGAGTGGTATCTACAACAATCTGTGGGATTCCCATCCTCCGTTCCAGATTGACGGTAACTTTGGCTACACCTCAGGCGTGGCTGAGATGCTGCTGCAAAGCCATCTAGGCTATATCGAGTTCCTGCCGGCGATTCCGGAGGAATGGGCCAATGGATACGTGGACGGTTTAGTTGCCCGCGGAAACTTTGAGATTGATATGGACTGGGCGGACGGCTCTCTCACCCAAGCGGAAATCACCTCGAGAAACGGCGGCACCTGCACCTTAAGATACGAAAATATTTGCCTTGGAACCCTTACCAAGGAAGACGGCACCCCGGTGGAATTCACAGTCGAAGACAACAATACGATCACGTTTGAGACTGAAAAAGACGCCACCTACCGTGTGTCTCAAATTCCGGCTTCAAATCTTCCCGCACCGGGCACAGTCGAGGCATACCGCTCGACAGACAATACAGCCAATCTTTCCTGGAACCCGGTAGAGGGTGCAGATGGCTATCAGGTTTACCGTCAAATCAACGACGGCCCTGTCCGCCTGATCGCCTCCGAACTGAAAGAAACCACGTTCCAGGATGACGACGCAAGCATTTACTTGGGCGAAATTTCCTACCGCGTAGCAGCTACGATTCAAGGGAAATCCACCGAACTTTCCGCCCCTGTCAAACCGGTTGAAATCTGCAAAGCTGGTTTTGTCAACGACAACAATCCCTCCATCCAATATTCAAACGGATGGGCTTATTGGGAGGAATCCAACTACAAAGGCGGCTCCTGCCATTACATCAACAGCGCAACCACTGGCGACCAGATGTCGCTGAAATTCTACGGAACCGGCGTTGAGCTGTACACAACCAAGTACAGCAACGGATGTTCCATCGACGTATTTGTTGACGGGGTGAAACAAGCGGAAGACATCAGCCTCAAATCCGACAGAAATGAATTCCAGTTTATCTCCTTTGCCAAAACCGATTTGCAACCGGGGATGCACACCATTACCATGGTTGTCAACCGCCCTGGAAAAATCGCATTGGAAGGGGTAGAAATCCTCGACAGCACCGTTGAAAAAGTAACCGGCATCCAGGTGGACACCAAAACCGGCGCTTCTGTCATCGGTGCGGCAAACACCGCGGTACAAATGGAGGCAAGCGTGCAGCCGGCCAGCGCGTCCAACCAGCAGGTGAGCTGGAGTGTAACCGCTGAAAACGGCGCCTCTACCTCCCTCGCTTCGATTGACAGCAACGGCGTTTTAACCACGGGAGAGACAAGCGGAACAGTCAAGGTAACCGCAACAGCCAAAGACGGCTCAGGCGTGACCGGAAGTAAACTGATTGCCATCCAGATTCCGGAAGAGGAAACCGCTATTGATGTGGATGACCGCGACAGCAGCATCCACTACGCCTCCAACTGGGCGACTTGGGAAGAAAACAAGCACCATGACGGCACCATCACCTACACTACGACTGAAGGGGATTCGATTGAATACACCTTTAACGGCACAGGCATCGAGGTCTACACCCCGTTTAACCCGACATTTGGATATCTTGACCTGTATCTTGACAACGAGTTTGTAAAGACGCTTGACCTCTATGTTGCGGATGGCGCAGGCATCGCACAGCAGTGCGCCTACTCCAACCGTGAGCTGGAACCCGGAGAGCACACCATCCGCCTGGTTGTGAAAAACCGCGACGGAAAAACAAAGATGGAATTCGACTATTTCAAGGTCTTCCAGCAGGCAGAATCTGTTGTCGATAAGACACAGCTGCAGGCTGAATTGAACCGGGCAGAAGGCCTGATTGAAACCAACTACACAGCGGAAAGCTGGGGGCAATTCCAACAGGTGCTGTCTGATGCAGTTGCTGTTATGAATCAGCTCGATGCCGGCGCAGATGACATTGCAGCTGCAGTGCAAGCGCTTCAGAATGCAATGGACAATGTCCTGGTTACTCAGCCGGATACAACCGCCCCCACCGCCCCCGCTCAGGTCACCGCGCATGGCGTGGAAGAAACGACCGCACTGCTTACCTGGTCTCCCTCCAGCGACCAGTCCGGCATTCGGGAATACCAAATCTATGCCGGAGATGAATTGGTGGCGACCACCACCGACTGCTTCTTCCGGATCGAAAATTTGGAGGCAAATACATCCTATACCTATCAAGTCGCAGCGGTTGATACCAATGGAAACGTATCCCCAGCGACAGAGGTTTCGTTCACCACACTGGAACCGATGGACACGCAGAGTCCGCAGATGACCGGAGAACTGCGTTTGGAAGTTGTTTCTTCGACAGAACTCACGCTCTCCTGGGATGAAGCGACGGACAACAAAGAAATTGCTTATTATGAAATTTACCTCAACGGCCAGTGGATGGGCACAACAAAAGACTGTTCCTATGCACTGGAAAACCTCGCTGCGGGCGCGTACACAGTCGTTGTCCGTGCAGCGGATATGGCGGGCAATTTCTCCTCCGCACTGCGCTTGTCCTTCCAGATGCCGGATGCTGTAGCAGACCGGACCATTCTCAACAAGGTCATTGCCAAAGCGGAAGCATTGCTCGAGAGTGATGAATTTGCCGGCGCCATCTCAAGCGTTCAGGAGAGCTACCAAGTAGTTCTTGCCGAGGCGCGCAAGGTTGCTGGAAATCCGAGTGCAACCCAGGAGCAGATAGACGCCGCATGGGTCAGTCTCATGACGGAAATTCACAAACTGGGCATTCAGCAAGGCAACAAAGATCTGCTCAAAGAGCATGTAGAACTGTACAGTCAGCTC
>CBCSOX010000069.1:0-11977 GCA_965141735.1 uncultured Oscillospiraceae bacterium
CGCTTACCCGCTGCGCTTACCCGCTGCGCTTACCCGCTGCGCTTACCCGCTGCGCAGTTTGCGGGGCAGGTGTCCTACAGGTCAGCTTTTAACGGTTCTCTACTGCACGCTTCCGCAGAACCAGGATCGTCGCGGTGAGGTCGTTGTATTCCGACTGCAGCAGCGTCACCCTTTGTAAAACACCCGAATCCGCCATCATAGGCCGCAGGGTTCTGATGCGTTGAGCGATGAGCTCTGCTGATTCTTCATAGCTTTGGCAGAGCGACTCATCCGTGTGCCACATCGTGTTACCTCCTTTGCTTGATTGTGATTTGAACCCAGTATACGACAAAAAATAGGCGCATAGTCTCAGATTAAGAAGAAAAAAGGCAGAGAAATGGAAAAATTATCAGAAAAAGGGTTGACAGCCCATAAATGCCATGATATAATACAAATGTAACTGATTAACGTGAACCGCCCCTCAGAGATGCTCGCATCCTGGGGGGCGGTTTTCGATTACAATTATAGCAATTGGAAATTATTTCACAGGAAAGAATTGTTTTTTATTTCAATTTGTGATAAACTGGGGATTAGCACAGGATTGGAAAAAGGATGTGACACAATGTTTGCTCACCGGCTGCGTCAGCTGCGCCTGGAACGGGGAATGACACAGGCTGCACTGGCAAAACACCTCGGCGTTTCACAGGGAACTGTGGGGAATTGGGAAGGTGGAAAACGCGAGCCTGATTTTACAACAGTTGCGCGACTGGCCGCGCTGTTTAGAACCACTGCCGACGATTTGATCGGCAATTCGCCCACCAAAGCCGAGACTAAGCTCATCCTGCTCGCACGCAAAGCGGAGCACATTCCGGAGCAGGAGCGGGAGAACATCCTCCGGGTGTTTGAAGATACCATTGATATCTATCTCAAAGCGAAAGGACTGGACAAATGACGGATAAACCTCGCTGTGCGGTGAGCGCCGGCAGAGCAGTCCAGCTGCTGCTCCAGCAGGAGATCACCACACTGTACACCGATGTGCAGCTGCTGGAACTCGGGCAGAGGGTGCTTTTTGACTCCATTGACCACTACTGTCAGATCACAGGGGCGTCCCTCTACCAGTTTACCCGCCGCGGCGCGCTCCGGGACGGCTGCACGATCTGTGTGGGCAGCCGGTACCTCGTACTATACAACGACGTTGTATACCGTTCCCCTGACCGGCTCAACTGGACGCTTGCCCATGAATTGGGCCACATCTGCAACGGCCACGGGGATGACGGATGGGCGGAGGAGGCGGAGGCCAACGCATTCGCCTGTGAGCTGCTCATGCCCGAAATTGTCATCCGCTTTCTCGCTTCCCGCCAGCGCATCAGCTATCTGGATTTACAGGAGCTCTTTCACGTCTCGGGCGAAGCGGCGCAGAACAGGATCCGGCAGCTCAAAAGCCAGAGGGACTACTGCGCGACCGGGGAGGAGAGAAAGCTGCTGCAAAAATACCTTCCGCTGCTGCGCCGCATCCGGCTTTAACGAAAGCAGAAGAACCCTTTCACCAAATCGTCCTTCCAAAAATATACTGTAGTATAGGAAAAGGAGGACTGCATATGAAAGGAATCGACGTGTCCAAGTATCAGGGCGCGATCAACTGGGCGTCAGTGCGGGCGGATGGCATCGGCTTTGCGATGATCCGTGCCGGCTACGGAATGTATCCCCAGCAGAAGGACCCTTATTTTGATCAAAACGTACTGGGGGCACAGTCGCAGGGCATCCACACCGGGGCATATCTGTACAGCTATGCAAAATCGGTGGAGGACGCCCAGCGCGAAGCAGATGTGTTTCTGGACTGGATCCGGCCCTACCGGATGGACTATCCAGTCGCATTTGACATCGAAGACGCATCCCAGGAAAATTTGAGTCGCGAGCTGCTCTCCGACATTGTCACTGCATTTTGCACCAAGCTCGAAGCGCAGGGCTATTACGTCATGCTCTACGCCAACAAGTACTGGCTGCAAAACAAGCTGATCTACGACCGCATCAGCCGGTTCGACATCTGGCTTGCCCAGTACGCCGAAACAGCGACCTACGATAAGCCATATGGAATGTGGCAGTACACCAGCAGCGGAAAGGTCAATGGAATCCGGGGAGGCGTCGACCTCAACACCAGCTACAAGGACTATGTCCAGCTCATCGAAGGGCGCCCAGCGGAGCCGGTGGGTTCAGCGCTCGGGATCGTCACCGCCGATTTGCTCAACGTCCGGGCAGCCCCCTCGACGAGTGCGATCCGGCTGCGGCAGGTCGCCCGCACCAACGAGGTGGAGGTGTTGGCAATTGTCAGCAACGGGTGGCTCAAAGTCAACGTCGCCGGGCTCATCGGCTATGTCTTTGCAAAATACATCCAGTACGACCCCAACGGACTTCCCGTCATCTCGGCGCCGAGCAACGAACAGGTGGAGGGAATCTGCACCGCAAATCTGCTCAACGTCCGTGCGGGTGCGGGGACCCAATACCGGGTGCTGTTCCAGGTGGCGGAGGGCAACAGTGTCAATGTCATGGAGGAGCGCAGCGGCTGGTATTACATCAACTGCCTGCACGGCAAAGGTTGGTGCTCCGCCCAGTACATTGATCTGCAGCTTTAGATCAACAAAACGCGGTTCATCCAGTCAATCTGTGCGTGCCGGTAAAGTCGGTGCGCTGGGGAAGGGGAGATACCCCCTTCCCTGTTTTTGTGTAAAAATGCAGATGCAGGAGCGGACGGATCGGCATCTCCAATTTAATCTGTCCTGGAGTCCTGCCGACCTCAAGCGAGCGGCCAAACGCAGGGAATCCTCAACGGATTTTGCGGTGAGTGAAGGATGTTCAGCGCACTATTGGGGGAGGAACCGACAGGCCGCAGCTGTTGAAACCGGGTGTTTTTAGGTCTGATCCGGTTGGAGATGCGGGCGGGCAGCTTGCGGTCACATTCGTTCCTGTTCATCTGTGTCCCTAGAGATACTTGAAAATTCACTTCCTGTATTACGGGGCTATGTGCACACCGCAGCTGCCACGCTGAAGCAAATAAAATCTCCTCTTATTTGACCATCCCGCCCTGGTGTGATACAATAATGCTATTCACATTCAGGAAAAAGGAGCTGTTGAACGCATGGTGATTCAACCCAAAACAAGAGGATTTATCTGCACCACCGCCCACCCGGAGGGCTGCCGCGCAAATGTCCGTCGGCAGGTGGACTACGTCAAAAGCCAGCCCAAAACCCAGGGGGCGAAACGGGTGCTCGTGCTCGGCGCGTCGGCGGGCTACGGACTTGCCTCCCGCATCAGCGCGGCGTTTTCCTGCGGCGCGGCGACACTCGGCGTAATTTTTGACAAACCCGCGAGCGGCAGCCGCACCGCGTCGGCCGGCTGGTACAACACCGCCGCGTTTGAGGAGCTCGCCCAGGCGGAAGGGCTGTACGCCAAGACGATTAACGGGGACGCCTTTTCCAAGGAGATCAAGGAGCAGGTCATCCAAACGATCCAAAGCGATCTCCATACGGTTGACCTCGTGGTTTACAGCCTTGCGGCCCCCCGCCGCACCGCGCCCGACGGGACCACCTATTCCTCTGTGCTCAAAACAACGGGGGAGGAGTACACCAACAAGACGATTGACCTCAAGACCAAATCCGTCTCTGAGGTGACGATTCCCCAGGCGAGCGAGCAGGAAATTGCCGACACCGTCAAGGTCATGGGCGGGGAGGACTGGCTCGACTGGATGCAGGCTCTGCACAGTGCAGGCGTGCTCGCCGAAGGGGCGGAGACCGTCGCTTACTCCTACATCGGGCCGGAGCTCACCCATCCGATGTACCTCAACGGTTCCATCGGCATGGCAAAGCGCCACCTCGCTAAGACCGCCCAGGAGATCACCCAAAGGTTTGATGGAGTCAAGGCGTATCTCTCGGTCAACAAGGCGCTTGTGACCCAGTCGAGCGCGGCGATTCCGATTGTGCCACTCTACATTTCCATTCTCTACAAGGTGATGAAGGAGATGGGTCTGCACGAGGGCTGCATCGAGCAGATGTACCGCCTGTTCCACGAGCGGCTGTTCACAGATCCCGTTCCGGTGGACCAAGAGGGCCGCATTCGCCTTGACGACTGGGAGATGCGCCCCGAGGTGCAGGAGAAGGTCAGCGCGATCTGGAAAGAGCTGTCCACTGAAAATGTCGAGCAGCTCGCCGACATCGACGGCTACTGGGCGGACTTCTATGAGATGTTCGGCTTCGGCCTGCCCGGTGTGGATTACGAGGCGGATGTTTCCGCTGATCTGCCGATTCCCAGCATTGCTCACTAGCTGGAAAATAAAATCTGCGTGTTGGCGGCAAACGCGGCCCGCAGAGAATGTCCTTTTTGTTTCCCTTTTCCCAGCTGGGCCGCATGTCCAGGTTGGGAGGGGGACAGCGTTTCAAAACATGGCGCAGCCGAATAGGCTGCGCCATGTTTTTTGTGATTTCTTGATTTATCGTCACCAGACTTTTGACAGCGCAAGCATCAGGCTTTTAGCGGGCAGCCAATTTTTGTTTTCTCTGCAAAAAGCAAGAGCAGTCAGAATAAAATATTATGGACTTATTTTAAGTACATTTCTCACACAGGCCGGCTCGTTTGGAGTATACTGAGGGAGACATTCAGAAAGGAGAAAAGAAATGAAAGAAAAACATCTCAGCGTTCGTCTGGACGAAGATCTCCTCAAGAAGCTCCGTTACGTGGCAAAGCAGAGCGGCTGTTCCGGAAATGGACACATTCTCTATCTGATCCGCAGGTACATCGAGCAGTTTGAAGAGCAAAACGGGGAGATCGAGCTCCCGCCGGAGGATTAACACAAACAATACCCAGGCTTAACAGCCGCTGAATCTTCCCCAAATCTGGCTGTGGTAAACTGATGCCATCACCAGAAAGGGGAATTTGAATCAATGAACAAAAAACTGAAATCCGCGCTCTGCGTCTTCGCAGCGGCGACAGTGCTCGCCACCTCGGGTAGCGCGCTTGTCCAGGCGTCCGCAGCGGAAGAACAGCCCAGGGTTGCCGCCGACTGGAGATTTGAGCAAAGCTCAGTCGCGTCGGGCAGCCTTGCAACCGGAGACCTCACCCTGCGCGACAGCAGCGGCAACGGCAACACCATTGAACTCCAGACCTACAACGGGGAAACCGACGTCACCCCCTACATGCGCTTTACTGAGGACAGAATGTACGACGGCACGAGCGGAAGCCTTACATGGACCGACCGCACCCGCGGCGCCGATCAACCAGGAAACCTTTGAAAACGGCTACACCATCGAATTTGTCTACAAGCTTCCCGCCGACTTTACCACCTCGGACGCCTGGATGGGCCTGCTCGCCCGCCAGGGGAACTGCACCAGCATGGATGAAAAGGAACTCGGCACCATGAGCGTGGCGATCTCCAACTGCAAAGAACTCCAATACACCACCGCCAACAAGCAGGACAGCCACAAGATGAGTTCGGCAGCCTGGTCGGTTTCGATGGACGAGGGCGGCGTGTGGTACCACATCGCCATTGTCTCGGACAACCATGTAATTAAAACCTACATCAACGGCTGCGAGGCGTTCCGCGACTATGTGAGCGACGAGATGACCGGCATGTACGCCGATCCGGCGGACGGGCGGTTCCGCATCGGCTCGAGCTACTGGGACGGGGTCCTGAGCAAATTCGGCCGCGGCAGTTACCAGCAGGTGCGCATCACCGACGGCGCGCTCGAAAAGTCCGACTGGATCATTCCCAACCCGGAGCAGTACCTCGGCGATTACGGCAGCAACCGCGATTTCTCGATCACCGCGGGCGGCAGCTACAACATGGTGTTCATCCCCGACACCCAGAACACCGTGAAGTTTAAAGGCAATGTCATCGACACCGCGATGGACTGGCTGGTCGACAACAAGGAACGCGCCAACCTCACCGCAGTCGTCAGCCTCGGCGACATCGTGGAAAACTGGTATGACCAGACGCAGTGGGACACCGCAAAGGGGATCTTTACCAAGCTGCCCCAGGCGGGGATTCCGTTCCTCGAGCAGCCGGGCAACCACGACTACGGCGGGAGCTACTACCTCGACAACTTCGGCCCGAACAGTGATTTCGGCGGGATGGTCCAGCAAAACGGCACCCAGTACTCCCCCTCCGGCTACAGCTCCTATATCACCTATGAGGCGGGCAGCTACACCTACCTCGCAGTCAACCTTTCGATGAACCACGTCACCGACCCGGCTGAAACCGCCTGGTTTGAAAACGTCCTCTCCACCCACCAGAACTACCCGACCATCGTCACCAGCCACGACGTGCAAAACTGCTCCGACGCCTCCCCGAGCGACATCCGCCTGAGCAGCAAGGGACAGAAAATTTGGGACATTGTCAAGCGCTACAACCAGGTCTTTTTGCTGATCGGCGGCCACAGCCACGGTGCCGGGGAGGAAATCCTCGTCAACGACGCGGGCAGCGAGGTCATCAGCGTCCTCGCGGACTACCAATTCGCCTACAACGGCGGCAACGCCTTCCTCAAATTCGCCGAGTTCGACGAGGCTCACAACAAGATCAACCTCTCCACCTTCTCCCCCTACGCCTACACCCTCCCGCTGGAGGACAAGACCTTCTTTGACGTCAACTACATGACCGGCCCGGGCAACTACACAGAATTTGACTTTGATTTTGCCTCCCGCTTTGAAGGCGCACAGCCCTCCGCCACAGCAGAGGCACAGCAGGAGATCCTGAGCATTGTCCGCGGCATCGACGCCCTTCCCGAGACCATTACCCTCGCGGACAAAGAAACCGTTCTTGACCTCGCGGAACGCTTTGCAGCCCTTTCGGAAGACGTCAAAGCGGATTTTGCCAACGCGGACAAGCTCGCCGCTGCAGTTGCGGCGATTGAAGCCCTTGAAAAAGTAGACAAAACCATTCTGAACCGGGTGATCGACTACGCGCAGGGACTTGTCGACGACGGCCAGCTCGGCGCCCTCATCCCCTCGGTTCAGCAGAGCTTCCAGCAGGCGTTCGAGAGCGCCAAACAAGTCAACGCAAATGCCTCTGCAACCCAGCAACAGGTGGATGACGCCTGGATGCAGCTGATGACCGAAATCCACAAATTCGGTTTTGTCGCCGGGGACAAAACCCCGCTCTCCCTCCTCCTCGCACAGGCGGAGTCAATTAGCAGCAGGCTCGACAGCTACGTCGAAGCCGGAAAGCAGGAGTTTTCCGCTGCACAACAGGCGGCTGCGGAAGTCAACGGCGACCCCGACGCGATGGCATCCGATATCCAGCCCGCTGCGGACAGACTGCTCGACGCGATGCTCAACCTCCGCCTCAAAGCGGACAAGACGCTGCTCGCTTCGGTTGTCTCCGAGGCGCGCGCACTCGATCTCTCGGACTACACCCCCCAGAGCGTGGAGGCGTTCAACGCCGCTGTCGCCGAGGCAGAACAGCTCTTAGCAGACAACACCCTCAGCGTGGACGACCAGGGCAGAGTAAATGCTGCGGCAGAGGCAGTTTCCGCTGCAAAAGCCGCTCTTGTGCCGGTCTCCTCGAGCAGCACCCAAACGCCTGAAACCACCCTTACATTCGACTATACTGGGGACAAAGCTGCAACCGCCAGCAGTTCCAGCCCCAGAACAGGCGACAGCGCAGCGGTTCCACTCGCAGTCCTCGTAGGCCTTGCGGCTCTCGCTGTGGCAGCGCACCGCAAAAGCAGACGCAGCAAATAACCTGTTTTTCCCTCCTCCTCCGGCACCCCGGCGCTCTGCGTCAAACCGCTGTTCAGGTGCTGGGGTACATCCGAATCAATGAAGGACAAAAGGGCGCCGTTGCTGAAACGGCGCCCTTTTGTCCTGTCTGTTTGTGCCGGGGCTCAAACGGACTTCAGCCATCTGATGCCTGTGTGGCGGGACTTTAAATTTATTTCAACTTTTTGAAGCTGAGAAGAATACCTGTGTTTGCTCTTCAATCGCGTGTGGATTGCCAGGGTATGGTATCCAACAATGCAAAAAATCTTTTGCGCGCCGGGAATCCACTGGTTTTCCCTACAGACACAGGCTCGGCTGGCCCGTGCGGGGGAGAACGCCGCCAAACTGCGCGCAATCCCTTCTTGTCAAAAAATCCGCGAGCAGGTATAATAGGAGGGAATACAGAGGAGGTGCCAACATGAGAGCAGTCATACTGGCAGGGGGAAGCATTCAAAGCGACGACATTATCCGGCAGTACATCCAGCCGGATGATTTTATCATCTGCGCGGACAGCGGCTACGACCACGCGGTCCGGATGGAGATCGCGCCCGACCTTGTGGTAGGGGATTTTGATTCGGTGGAGGAAGACTTGACCGAAGCGCAGATTTTGGGACAGGTCGAGGTGCTGTCCTATCCGCCTGAAAAGGACTACACCGACACCGAGCTCGCGGTGGAGGCGGCGCTCGACCGAGGGGCGGACAGCATCCTGTTTCTCGCCGCGACTGGTTCCCGGCTCGACCACACCATTTCCAACATCCTGCTGCTGCGCAGCCTGCTCGACGCGGGAATCGATGCGGCGGTTGTGGACGAGCACAATGAAATCCGGATGCTCTGCGGACCGGCTACCCTCCAGGGCAGGCGGGGCGCGCTGCTCTCCCTCATCCCGGTCACCGACTGTTCCGGGGTGACGACCTCCGGCCTTCAATATCCGCTGGACAACGCCACCCTGCCGCTCGGCATTTCCCGCGGGGTGAGCAATGTCTTTTTGGGCGGCACTGCCCAGGTGACGCTCTCCGAAGGGTATTTGCTCGCCATACAGGCGCGGGATTAGTGAGAAGGCCTCGGTAGGTTGGCGGCACGCCCTAGGTTCCTCTATCTGAGGGGCAGTTGCTCCTCATTCAGGCGAGCGCCCCGATGGGCTGAGCCAGCAGAACCGACCGTACCGCACGGATGCCCGATCTGAAAAGCGTCTACTCATCTTTCAGGTGTGGAGCTCGATGGAATGAGTCAGCAGGGAACCAGCTGACGGCACCCCGCAGATGATCCTTTCGGGGGGCTGTCCGCCATTCAGATACTGGTTTGAATGGGGATGGCAGATAAACCCGGACAGGCCGTTTCCAGGCGGGTTCTCTTTTCGGCAGGGATGGCAGAGACACCAGCCTCCCCTTGCGTGGGTGGATCATTCCACACAGCGGTTGTCCATCAGGTTTTCCATATAGGCGGGGAGGGGGACGCTGCAGCGGATTTCTTCCCCACTGATGGGGTGCAGCAGCCGAATTTCCCCTGAATGGAGCGCGTGCCCCTCCACAATATCCCGCCGCTCGGTGCCGTAGAGAAAGTCCCCAAAGAGCGGGCAGCCGAGATGGGCAAAGTGCACCCGAATTTGATGGGTGCGCCCTGTTTCCAGCCGGATTTTGAGCAGGGTATACGCTCCATTTGCCCGGACTGTCTCGTAATGGGTGACCGCCCGCGCGCCCTGCGAATCTACCCGGCGTTTGAGCACGCTGCCCGGCGTTCGCCCGATAGGGAGGGCAATCGTCCCGGCGGCGGGTGAGGGGGCACCGCAGACAACGGCGTAGTAAATTCGCTCGAATGCCCCGGTGTGGAGCTGCTGGGACAGCCGCGCCTGCGCGTGGGCGTTTTTGGCGACGCAGAGCAGGCCGGAGGTCCCCCGGTCGAGCCGGTTGACCGGGCGGAACACCAGCCGTTTCCCCCGCTGGGCGTACTGCCACGCGGCATAGTTTGCCAGGCTGTCCTCGTAGTGTCCTGGTGAGGGGTGCACCGGCGTTCCAGCTGGCTTGTTGACCAGCAGCAGGTCGTCGTCCTCATAGGCGATGTCAAACGGTCCGGGGACAGGGCGGATGCTTTGAGACTCCTCTTCCCCGGTTTGGAGCAGCAGGCGCAGCTCCTGACCGGGACGGGCACTGTCAGTCACCCGGGCGGGTTTTCCGTCGAGGGTGATCCCGCCGGGAATCCGCTTGAGTTGGCGGATCAATCTGGTTGAGAGCTGAAGTTCACGGCGCAGGATGGTTTCCACCCGGGCGGGAACCGTAATATTTACAAGTAGTATTCTTTCCATAAATCTATCCTATCTGAAGTAAGGAGATTGGCTGATGAGCAATTACAAAGCGGCGATTTTTGACATGGACGGCACCCTTCTCGACTCCACCTGGGTGTGGGACAAGGTGGACCACACCTTTTCTGCACGCCTCGGGTTTCAGGTGCGCCCCGACTACTATCAGAAGATCGCCCATATGACGACGGCTGAGTCAGCGGTGTATACCATCGAGGAATATGGCCTCAACATCACTCCCGAAGCCCTCAAGGCGCTATGGATCGACATCGCCCGCGGCTACTACGCGCAGGAGGTCCGGCTCAAAGAGGGGGCGCGGACGCTGCTTTCTGAGCTCAAGCAGAGGGGAGTGAAGCTCGGGGTGGCGACCTCCTGCTTCCCCGACCTGTGTGAGACCGGGCTGCGCGCAAACGGGGTGTACGATTATTTCGACGCGCTGGTGTTCAGCGACGAGGTCGGGGTGGGCAAGTACCAGCCGGATATCTACCTGCACTGCGCAGGCAAACTCGGCGCCGCGCCCTCCGACTGCGCGGTGTTTGAGGACATCTACATTCCCCTCAAGGGGGCCAAGTCGGCCGGCATGGGGTATTTCGGAGTGTACGACGAAGCGCACCGCCACCTCGAGCCCTCTTTCCGGGCGGAGGCTGACAGCTACATCACCAGCTTCCGCGCGTTTGTCGAAGAGGGGAACTGCTCCAAATTCTTTGGGCCACTGGGGGACTGAGCAGTGGAGAATCTTTTGCTCTCCCTCCGGGTCGTCGCCCCCCTCTTTCTGCTGATGGCGCTCGGCGCGCTGCTCAAATGGATCAGGCTGTGGGATGGCAGGACGGTGCGGGTGATGAACAACGTCTGTTTCCGGGTGTTCCTCTCCCTCATGCTGTTTGTCAACATCTACCACACCGACCTGCACAACTCCCTCAACCCCAGGCTCATCCTGTTTGGTGTGATCAGTATTTGCGCCGCGTTTCTCCTGCTCTGCCTTGTGATCCCCCGCCTGGAACGCGACCCTGCCAAACGGGGCGTCCTCGTGCAGGGGATTTACCGCAGCAACTTCATCATCTTCGGCCTGCCCCTCACCGTCTCGCTGTTCGGGCAGGAGGCGGCGGGGGTGACCTCGCTGCTCATCGCGGTGATCATCCCGATTTTTAATGTCTTTGCGGTGCTCTCTCTCGAGCTGTTCCGCGGGGGAAAGCCCGACCTGCCCAAAATGATCAAGGGGGTGGTGACCAACCCGCTGATCCTCGGCGCTGCCGCCGGGCTGCTCGCGCTGGTCAGCGGCGTCGAGCTGCCCGACTTTCTCGACAAGACCGCGTCCGACCTCGCGGCAATCGCCACCCCGCTCGCTCTGATGATCCTCGGCGCGTCGTTCGAGTTCCGCGCGGTGCGGGGAAACCTCAAGCAGATCGTCTGGGGCGTGGCGGGAAAGCTGGTTCTCATGCCGGCTGTTTTCATCCCGCTCGGCATTGCCTGCGGGTTCCGCGGCGCCGAGCTCTCCGCCCTGCTCGCGATGTTCGCCTCCCCGACTGCTGTTTCGTCGTTTACCATGGCGCAGCAGATGGAGGGGGACGCCGACCTCGCGGGACAGATTGTCGTCTTTGGCTCCGGCCTGTCGGTGGCCACGGTGTTTGTGTGGGTGTTTGCCCTCAAACAGCTCGGTTTTTTGTAGGTTACAATTGATTGACAAATTGAAACGGCTT
The DNA here is from genome assembly GCA_965141735.1 of uncultured Oscillospiraceae bacterium. GTDB lineage: Bacteria > Bacillota > Clostridia > Oscillospirales > Ruminococcaceae > Massilioclostridium. The sequence goes on from CBCSOX010000069.1 coordinate 11,713, forward strand.
TGTCACTCTCCTCGCTTTTTGTCGCCTTTTGGTTTATAATAGAGGCAGAACAGGAAAGGGGAGGTTCTGTATGAAACGCAGTGCGTGTAGTGTGCTGATTCTGTTTTTGCTGCTCTGTCCGATTGCCGCAGATGCTCAGGAGTTTGGGGAAAACGGCTTTGAATCCCTGCCGCTCTCCCCTGAATTTGAGGAGATCTCCGCGCTGGAATCTGAGATTATCTATGGCATTATAATACTCCGTATCGCCGCCCGGGGCACATACATC
>CBCSOX010000070.1:0-11970 GCA_965141735.1 uncultured Oscillospiraceae bacterium
CCGGATCTGTTCGAGGGTCACTTCGTCGCTGTGCTGGGTCGACACGACGATCGTGTCGATGCGCACCGGTTTGCCGTTGTCGTATTCCACCGTCACCTGAGTTTTCCCGTCGGGGCGCAGATAATCGAGCGTTCCGTTTTTGCGCACCTCGGTCAAACGGCGTGCGAGCTTGTGTGCGAATGAAATCGGCATGGGCATCAGCTCTGGGGTTTCGTCGCAGGCAAAGCCGAACATCATGCCCTGGTCGCCCGCTCCAGTTGCGTCGTTTTGGTCGCCGATGACGCCGCGGCTCTCGAGTGCGGTGTCAACCCCCATCGCGATGTCGTCAGACTGCTCGTCAATGCTCGAGAGCACGGCGCAGGTCTGGCCGTCAAAACCGTATTTCGCGCGGTCGTAGCCGATGTCAAGCACAACCTCGCGGGCAATTTTGGGGATGTCCACATAGCAGTTGGTGGAAATTTCACCCATGAGCATCACCATGCCGGTGGTGCACACCGTTTCACAGGCGACGCGCGCCTGGGGATCCTGCGCGATAATTGCGTCGAGTACCGCGTCAGAAATTTGGTCGCATATTTTGTCGGGATGACCCTCGGTCACCGATTCAGATGTAAACAGAAATTTTGACATTCGTAATCCTTCCTCCTTCAAACTAAAAAAACGCACCCGAAAGCCGAGTGCGCCATGTATGCATTCTCATCTTTCGGCATAGCCGCAGGATTTGGCACCTTACCCAAAAGGTTGCCGGGCTTCACAGGTCCTGTTACCTCCACCACTCTTGATAAGACGGGTTCTATTTAATTTTCTTTATTATACTCTAATGGTATGGTTTTGTCAACCCTTGTTAGATTTTGCCTGCCAAGACAAGGGCGAGCAGAATAAAGGTCGCGAGGACGAGCAGGCCAATGAGAATCGTCGTCACAGAGAGCTTGTTGCTGCCTGTCTGGCTGGATGAGCGGTCCACCAGCCCTGTCTTGTGCAGCGCGTTGGAAACCGGCTTGTAGAGCAGCAGGACAATGGCGCTGTTAAGTCCCGATTTGATGAGGTTAAACGGCAGGAAGGCGGGAAGGAGCATGTTGGCGACGACCTCGCGGGGCACCCCCATGTAAAACGGGGTGATAAAATAGTTCCAAAGCAGCATGAGGGCAGTCATGGTCAGCGCGCCGGCGACGAGCCCAAGCACTGCGCCCGACAGGGTGCGCTTCTTTTTGTACACAAGCCCTGCAACCGACGCAAAGCCGACGGTGCCAATCACATTCATCAGCAGGCCAATCGGGCCGGTGGAGCTGATGGTGACCATTTCGATAAATGAGACGACAATCGACATCGGCACTGCGGCGAGCGGGCCAAAGAGAAAGGCCGCGATGGTGATGACCACATCCTTTGGCTCGTACTTGAGAAATTCGACCATCGGAATGCGGAAGAAAAAGACGGTCAGATAGGCGATTGCGCTGAGCACCGCGAGAATCACGAGCTTGCGGACGTTGATGCGCCTAGCCGGCGCGGCTTTGGTTTGGGTTGTCATGGTAATCTACCTCCAATATGAGGTCTGTTAGAAGGTGCGCCGCGCTGCAAAAAAGCGCCTCCGAATTGCTTCGAAGGCGCGCAAATGCAGAATTATGCGGCATTTGTTTCTTTTATCCGGACTATACCGTTGGTTTTGGAATCGCACCAAATCGTGCCGGAAACCCGGCTCGCGGACTAAAGGGATACCCCTCATCACCGCCAGTGGAGAATTTCACTCCGCCCTGAAACAGACTGTTTAAATTTGAATTTATTATAATACATTGTCTCCAATTTGTCAAGCCGGCGGCAGCAATGTGATCTGCAGCCCGAGCGCACCGTATTCTCGCTCCTGTTCCGGGGTATAGATCTCATACGTCTCAGCGAGCAGCTGTTCCGCTGAGACCCCTCCAAATGCAGCGGGGGACGCGGTCGCATACAGCTCAGCGAAGGATGCAAACGCACAGCGCTTGTCTACCCGGACGAGCAAAATCTCGCTGCGCTCGGGCAATTTGTAAAACCGGATGATATCGCCGGGATGCACCTTTTGGCGCTTTGGATCGTTCAGGCGAACCTCAATGGTTTTCCTGCCGCTTTGAATCTGCTCAAACGGCTCGGCAAACAGCGACATTTCATGCAGCATTTTGTTTCCTCCTCAAATCGACATCACCAGAAAACCCGCTAACTGCAAGCGGGCTGGGCGCTCAAAACAGAAAGATTTTGTGTAATCAGCAGGCTTTGCTTTAAGCAGTCCTGTTTTTAACCAGCAGCCAAAAAATCTTGAGACTCATTCAAAAGTAAATTGTCGGAAGCATCGCCCGATAACAGCTGGACCCCCGCTTATAATCCAGCAGTGACCGTTTTGCTTTCCCCGGCAGACGGCTGCCATACTTGAACAGCACAAAAAAGGCGGACTGTTGTCCGCCTTTTGTTCCCAAGCTATTTCTCTTCCTCTTCTTCGTCGTTGATCGTGCCGAGGAAATTGAACTCGTTGTTCTCGCCGCAGTAGGGGCAGTTGATCTCACCTTCGTCCAGATCCTCTTCATCGACGAGGAAATGGCGTTTGCATGCCTTGCAGGTGATATTGTAAACCTCGCCGCAGTCATCGCAATCGCAGTCACAATCGTCGTCACAGCAACACTCGTCGTCCTCTGCATCGTAAACAATCTGCTCAACATCGTTGAGATCCTTGTCAATGACGTCGATCACTTCGTTCATCTCGTCGGTCACTTCTTCCAGGTCGGCAACCGTCAGCGCCATATCGTCGAGAAGGTCGATGATTGCGTTGAGAACTTTCACCTCGTCTTTTTTCTCGTCGAGGCTCAGGCCCTCGGTCAAGCCTTTGATGTATGCAATTTTTTCAGTTAAAGTCATAGCATTCTACCTCCTGCATCTAACTTACTTATCTATCATCACCAGCCGAATGGCCGGTCATGGATGTATGGGAGTACGCTTGGATGAACCCTGTAAACGTTCCACCAGGTTATTGTGACCAACAAAAGTGCGGATTATGCCCGCTCCATGTACTCGCCGGTTCTGGTGTCGATGCGGATCTTGTCACCTTCTTCGATAAAGAGGGGAACTTTGATTTCCGCGCCGGTTTCAAGGGTGGCGGGTTTGGTCGCATTGGTTGCGGTGTTGCCCTTAAAGCCCGGATCGGTCTGTGTGACCTCCAGCTCGACAAAGTTGGGGGGCTCAATGCCAAAGACATTGCCTTTGTAGGAGAGCACCTTCACTTCCATTTCCTCTTTTACGAATTTAAAGTTGTCGCCGAGTTTGCTCTCGTCGATCGGAATCTGCTCATAGGTTTCCATATCCATGAAATAATACAGGGCGCCGTCTGCGTAAACATACTGCATCGTGCGTCTTTCGACGTATGCGGTCGGGAATTTTTCAGTCGGGTTAAAAGTTCTCTCAATGACGGTTCCAGTGATGACGTTTTTGACTTTTGCGCGGACAAAAGCGGCGCCTTTGCCGGGTTTTACATGCTGGAACTCTACAACCTGAAGAACGTTGCCGTCCATATCAAACGTTAAGCCGTTTTTGAAATCTCCTGCTGAAATCATATAGTACCTCCATAATATTCTTGTCTACATTATTCTATCTTAAATGGAGCATTTTTGCAAGTATAATTTCTAAACAAACCGGTACTTTTTTTGCAAAAAGCTGAGAATAATGGTATTTCTGCAACTCTGTCTATTTTAGCACGAACCGATTGATTTTGCAACCTTCCCAGCTATGGGTGGTAAGCCGCCCCGGAAACAGCTTCAAATTAGAAACTTACAGAAAAAAACGGCTCCCTTTTATCTTTCCCCAAAAACGGCTGGAATTCCCCTCTTTTGATCAGGCCGGACTGTCAGGAATTTAGAACCCTGCCTTCCATCCAGCCTGTTGCAAGTCTAGCCAGGGAGCAGTGCCGTATCACTCACTCCAATCGAGGGCAAAGGAGGCGCAGACAGGATCTGCGCCTCCTTTCTGGGTTTAATCAAATCCCGCAGGCAAAGCGGAACTGTTTCTCCCCGCTTTGATATCCTCATATTCCGAACGCATGGCTGTCCGGCTTACAACACAAAACGAGCGGAACGAATTCGTGCAGCGGTTGTTAGAGATGGAGCAGCGCCTTGCTGCACCGGGTGAGATTTTTGCAGCCGCCAGGGGTGATCATCACCATATCCTCAATGCGCACCCCGAATTTTCCCGGCAGATACAGACCGGGCTCGACTGTCACCACCATCCCCTCCCGCAGGACGGTGGTTGAGGCGCGGCTGAGGTTGGGGCTTTCGTGAATTTCCAGCCCAACTCCGTGGCCCAGGCTGTGCCCAAATGCCCCTTCGTAACCCTCACTGTCAAAAAAGTCCCGCACGAGCTTGTCGGCCTGTTTTCCCTGCTGACCGTCCCGCAGATATTCCAGCGCCATCCGCTGGCCCTGGAGCACAGTGTTGTAAAGCTTTTCCGCCTCCTCACTGATGCTGCCGATTGCAACGGTGCGGGTCATGTCGCTGTGATAGCCACCGAGCTTTGCGCCGAAGTCCATTGTGAGCAGATCGCCCTCCCGCAGCTTGCGATCAGTCGGAATCCCGTGCGGGGAAGATGAATTTTCCCCAGCCACTGCGATGGTGTCAAAGGCAATGTCGTCCGCGCCGTGAGCGCGCATAAAGCTGTCGAGCTCATACGCCACCTGTTTTTCGGTCACCCCCGCCTTGATATAGCCGCAGATGTGGTCAAACGCCTGCTCGGTGATTGCCTGGGCCGCAAGAATTTTGTCGATTTCCTCCTGGGTCTTGAGCATCCGCATGCAGTCGATGGTGTCGTTAAACAGGGTGTTTTCCACAAAACGAACCCCTTTGAGGTTGCTTTTGAGGGTGTGGAATTCATCGAGGGTGATGTTGTAGTTCTCCACCGCCACCCGCTTGACATTGTGTTTGTCGAAGATGTCGGTAAGCTGCTGATAGACGTTGAGCAGAAGTACGACCTCGCAGCCGCAAATCTCCCGCTGCGCCCGCTCAAAATAACGGAAATCGATGAATAGGTAGCTTTTCTCCCGCGTCACCGCGAGGATGCCGGCAGATGACCGGAAGCCGGTGAGATACCGCCGGTTTATGTCAGAGAGCACGAGTCCGCAGTCTACCCCTTCGGGCAGGGTGTCCATGAGCTGATGCAGTTTCATTCGATTCGCCCCTTTGTTCTTGTTTTCAGATCAGTTCCTTAATCGCGTAGAGGCCGAGCAGATAACTGTACTTGCCAAAGCCCGCAATCTGGCCGGCGCACACCGGCGCGATGACTGAGGTACGGCGAAATTCTTCCCGGTTGTGGATGTTGGAGCAGTGCACCTCAATACAGGGAATTTTAATGCTTGCAATCGCGTCGCGGATCGCAATGCTGTAGTGGGTGTAGGCCCCGGCATTGATGACGATGCCGTCAAACTCGCTGCCCGCCTGCTGGATGATATCGATGAGCTCCCCTTCGTGGTTGGACTGGAAAATTTCACAGTCGAGCCCGAGCTCCGCCGCGTGGTGGGAGATCTGCTCGTTGACACTCTGGAAGCTCTCTTTGCCGTAGATGCTCGTTTCACGGACGCCGAGCAGGTTGATGTTCGGCCCGTGGATGACAATAACTCGTTTCATAATTCCTTCTCCTTTTGGTATCTTTCATACATCCGTTTCATTTCTGCCGCGTCCTCCGCCTGGGTACCTGCGGATTCGCAGATAAAGGTGGGGGAGAGGTTTTTCTTTGCAATGAGCTCGGCAAGGGGTTCGAACTCCGGGCCGTACTCCTGGTCCTCAAAGGTGAGGTGCAGTTTTTCCCCGCCCTTGAGGGTATACTGTATTTTACTGAAATGGGAGTGGAACAACTTTAACCGATCGAATCCAAGCCTATTTTCAATCGCGTCGAGGATATCGGCGTAATCCTGCTGGGTGGCAATTCCGCCAAAGGTCCGGGCGTTGAGGTGCCCGAAATCAATGCAGGGAATCAGGCGTTCGTCCACGCTGCAGAGTGCGAGCACCTCGTCAAGGGTGCCGAGCTGGTTGACTTTTCCCATCGTTTCGGGACAGATGGCGATGTCGCCAAAGCCCGCTTCGTCCGCTGCTTGCACCGCACGCCGGATGGTGTCGAGCGCGAGTTCGAGAGCGTGTTCCCGGGTGATTTTCCCGCAGGAGCCCGAGTGGGCGATAATGCGGGTGGCGCCCATCGTGCGCGCCGCTTCAAGGCTTTGGAGGATATAGCGGATGCTGTTGTCCCGTTTTTCCTCCTCCACGCTCGAAAGGGAGATGTAGTAGGGCGCATGAACCGAGAGACGGATTCCTGCCTCCCGGCACTGGCTGCCAAATGCGGCGGCCTTTTGCTGATTGATCTTTACCCCCCGGCCACATTGGTATTCAAATGCGCCGAGTCCAAAGGAGAGCAGGTAATCGGGAACCTGCTCCAAGGATTTATACTTTTCTTTAAAGCTGTTGCTGTTGCCCGCCGGGCCAAATATCGCTCCCACAGAGCACCTCCTTCTATTTGATCGACAAATCTTTAGCTGGTGGACCGACACTGCTTTGAGACAAACAGACGGTTCCTGACCTGCGCGCCCAAAGAATGCTCCTTCGCGTATACAGGGAGCGAAGGGATGCGCGCAACCTGTTCCAGGCCATAAAAGCAAGGCGCACAGGACGCCAGAAACACATCAAACGGCAATTTGTTACAAAAGCAATGCCAGCTATCGCATACAGGGGAGAAACTTGAAAAGATCCGCTTTGGCTCTCCCAACGGCTTTTACAGCTGTCTTGCTGCACCGGAATTTTCAGCCGCTCCTCCGACAGCTTTTCGTATCCAGTCTGTGAGAAATCCCGAAGCTTTCTCCTCACCCACCATGGCGAGTGAGTTTTCAGGGGATCAGCAGATTTGCTGTAAACTGCACCTAAAAGCGTTTTGATAAAACCGTTGTTTCCACTGCGTGTTTTCCCGCACAGAGTCTGCGAAGCCTGGGATTTTGCTGAGAGCGGCAAGTCACTGCTTGCGGTAATACGCACTGATAAACCGCTGTTCAAACCGGCGTTTGAGTTGAAACAGCTTGCCCTGCTCCTCTTCAAACGGCTTGACGAGGATGGTCTGTATCCCCTCTAAGTTTCCGCCGAGGATGTCGGTGAAAATCTGATCCCCCACTATTGCCACCTGTTTTTTGGGGAGGTTGAACCGCTTGACCGCGCGGCTCAGGCCAATGGGGAGCGGCTTGCAGCTCATCGGGATAAAATCCACCCCCAGCCTGCTCGCAAACGGTTCCACCCGCTCGCGGGTGTTGTTGGAGGAGATCATCAGCGGAATGCCGAGTCCCTTCATCAGGGTGAGCCACTCGGTCACTCCCTCCCAGGGCTCGGGATTGCCGTGGGAGGTCAGGGTATTGTCCACATCGAGGACAATGGCCCGAATTCCCCGGTTCTCAAGCAGCTGCGGGGTGATGCACATAACATTCTCCAAAATAAGATCGGGCAAAAAAACCGACATGGGCACGCCCCCTTTCCTTTTTATTCTCAGCGCTGCGGCGCCTATTCTTCTGTGTGGAACTAGGGTGTTGAGTAGCTGCCCCCCTACGCCAACCTGTATCAGGACTGTCAATGATATAAGCCTTGACAGAGTGGCACAGATTTAAACCAAAGTGCCAAGGGCTGGACGTATCAAGACCTCCGGCTAAACCGAAGGCTTGAAGAATTCCTATAAGGGCTTGGTGCTGGCAGACAGCTAAAGACGCACTGAAATTTCTTTGGCTCGCAACACTTGCCCTGCCGCCCGTAAACAGGCAATTCCTATCAATTTGTTGTGCTAGTTTAATCGTTGTTTTATCTACAACTCGCTTCGCTCCATGCTTAAAGCGAACGTTTTTTACAGGGTGCCTCCTCCGGCTTAGCCGAGGGGTTCCGTACCAATGAAATGCAATTTTGCATAGCAACTCGATCCAATAGACCTGCCTTCTCTCCTGGGGCAGCTGTCTTGTGTCTGCGCCCCACCTTGCAGCGGCAAAGCCTCGACCGCAGCTCAAACTGGTTGGCGCAACAGGCAACACAGCAAAAAGGGCCCGGAAAAGCGGCGCTCACACGCGTTTTTCCGACCCCCTTTGACTTGACTGGAACACAAAAGCCCGATTACTCGGGCTTTGCATTGCTTACATCGTTTTTTCAGAAGCTTTTCATTTGCTTATCTGAATTTGCGCTTGCGCGCAGCTTCGGACTTCTTTTTCCGCTTTACAGAAGGCTTCTCGTAATGCTCTCTTTTGCGAACTTCCGAGATAATTCCCGACTTTGCACAAGATCTTTTAAATCTTCTGAGCGCGCTGTCCAAAGATTCGTTATCTTTTACACGAATTTCTGCCATTGTATTCCCTCCCTTTGCCACACAGACAGAGGTGTTATTTAACCATTCTGGCTACGCCAAAAAGTAGCGTAGGTATATTATATAACATTCGTACAAATCTGTCAAGCCGGTTTGGGATTCTTGACGTATTATACAAAAAATCATACAATTTTTTTCAGCCGTCTCCCAAAAGCAAGAGAAAGCCTATTTCACCACAATGTTGACCAGCTTGCCGGGCACATAAATTTCCTTGACAACATTTTTGCCGCCCATGGCTGCCGCCATCTTTTCGTCCGCTTTCGCGAGCGCGAGCACATCGTCTTTGGAGGCGTTTGCGTCGATGGTGAGCTTGGTCTTGATTTTGCCGTTGACCTGGGCGACGATCTCCACCGTGTCGTCCTTGCACTTGCTCTCATCGTACTCGACCCATTTCTGCTGGTTGAGCATGCCGCCAAAGCCGAGGATCTCATACAGTTCCTCGGTGAGATGGGGAGCGAACGGATTGAGCAGGATAAGCAGGGTTCTGAACTCGCCACGGGTAATGCTGCCGGTCGCTGTGATGGTGTTGAGCAGCGCCATCATCGCGGCGAGGGCGGTGTTGAACTTGAGCGCCTCAATGTCCTCAGTGACCTTTTTGATCGTCTTGTGCATTTCATTCTCGATCTCGGGGCGATAGCCGGCGCCGTCGGTCACGCAGGTCTGGAGGTTCCAGACCCGGTCGAGGAACCGCTTGCAGCCGCGGATGCTCGCCGAGCTCCAGGGCGCGGCCTTTTCAAAGTCACCGATGAACATCTCGTACAGCCGCATGGTGTCTGCGCCGTACTCCTTGATAATATCGTCGGGGTTGACGACGTTGCCGCGGGATTTGCTCATCTTCTCGCCGTTTTCACCGAGGATCATGCCATGGCTGGTGCGCTTGGCATACGGCTCCGGACAGCTCACCACACCGATGTCATAGAGGAACTTGTGCCAGAACCGAGAGTAGAGCAGATGCAGAGTGGTGTGCTCCATGCCGCCGTTGTACCAGTCGACCGGCAGCCAGTAATCAAGCGCCTCTTTGGCTGCGAGAGCGCTGACGTTGTGCGGGTCGCAGTAGCGCAGGAAGTACCAGGACGAACCCGCCCACTGGGGCATGGTGTCGGTCTCCCGCTTCGCCGGGCCGCCGCATTTCGGGCAGGTGGTATTGACAAACGAGTCGAGCTTGGAGAGGGGGGACTCGCCGTTTTCCGTCGGCTCATAGGAGTCGACCTCGGGCAGCACAAGGGGCAGCTCGCTCTCGTCGAGCGGCACCGCGCCGCAGTGCTCACAGTGGACAATCGGAATCGGTTCGCCCCAGTAGCGCTGGCGGGCAAACACCCAGTCGCGCAGCTTGTAGTTGACCTTGGGCTCGCCTTTTTTGTTCTCTTTGAGCCATTCGATGATTTTGACCTTCGCGTCCTCGACGCTCAGGCCGGTGAGAAGGCCGGAATTCACCATCACACCGGTGGCGCAGTCGGTGAACGCCTCTTTCTCAATGTCGCCGCCCGCGACAACTTCGATGATCGGGAGGTCAAACGTTTTGGCAAACTCATAGTCGCGGGTGTCGTGCGCCGGTACCGCCATGATGGCGCCGGTGCCGTAAGTCATGAGGACGTAGTCTGAGACAAAAATCGGGATCTCCGCCCCGTTGACCGGGTTGATTGCCCGAATACCTTTGATCTCAACGCCGGTCTTGTCCTTGTTGACCTCGGCGCGCTCAAAGTCGGACTTTTTCGCCGCCTCGGCCTGGTAGGCCTTGACCGCGTCGATGTTCTCAATTTGTTCCGCCCGCTCCTTGATCATCGGATGCTCGGGGGAGATGACCATGTAAGTCGCGCCGAACAGGGTGTCCGGACGGGTGGTGTAGATTTTGAGCTCGTCCCCGAGGGTCGTGGTAAAGAGCACTTCCGCGCCGGTCGAGCGGCCGATCCAGTTGCGCTGCTGCACCTTGACGGGGTTGATGTAGTCGACTTTGTCGAGGTCGTCGATCAGGCGCTGCGCGTACTCGGTGATTTTGAGCATCCACTGAGACTTTTCCTTGTGGATAACTTCGGCGCCGCACCGCTCGCACACCCCGTTGACCACCTCTTCGTTTGCGAGGACGCACTTGCAGGAGGTGCACCAGTTGACCGCCATCTTTTTCTTGTACGCCAGCCCCTTTTTGAAGAGCTGGAGGAAGATCCACTGGGTCCAGTGGTAATAGGATGGGTCAGTGGTGTTGATCTCCCGGTTCCAGTCGAACGACAGGCCGAGGGACTTGAGCTGCGCCTTGAAGCGCGCCACGTTTTTCTCGGTGACGATCTCGGGATGGATGTGGTTTTTGATGGCGAAGTTCTCAGTGGGGAGGCCGAATGCATCCCATCCCATTGGGTAGAGGACGTTGTAGCCCTCGAGGCGGCGTTTGCGCGCCACGATGTCGAGCGCGGTGTAGGAACGGGGGTGCCCCACATGCAGGCCCTGTCCGGAGGGATAGGGGAACTCGACGAGGGCGTAGTATTTCGGGAGCGAAGTATCATTTTTTGCCGCAAAGGTGTTGTTTTCGTCCCATTTGTTCTGCCATTTTTTTTCGATCTGCTCGAAATTGTACTTCAATGCTGTTCAACTCCTATTTGGTTGCCATTTACCCCCGGTCTGCTCGGGAAAAACGCGCCCCGCTGGGCAGTAAATGCATTCAGATTTCAGCGGTCTTCACCGCACAGAAATTCCTATGAACCTGCCGGTAAAGCAGGCTGTTTGGAAAGGAGCAGTAGTACCCCTTTTCCGGCCTTTCCCCCACAGCTGCCATATGGGATTCGACGTACAATGCCGCCGGATTCCCCATTTCTTTACAAGGCATGGTGTTTTTTGAGGGTCTGATTTCGATTAAATATCCTGCAAAGAAACCTGTTCCCCATCGGCCCAAAGCCGTTCGAGATTGTAGAACTCGCGGGTTTCTTTGTAGAAGATGTGCACGACCACGTCGCTGTAGTCGAGAATAATCCAGTTGTTTGCGGTGTCTTTTTCGATACGGGTCGGCGCGTGGCCGAGCTGCTTGGTCTCGTACTCCACCTCATCGACGAGGGCGCGCACCTGGGTGGTGTTGGTGCCGTTGGCGATGACAAAGTAGTCTCCCAAAATGGTGAGGTCGCGCACCCGGATCACCTGAATGTCCTCCGCCTTCTTTTTGTCGAGCGTCTGGACAATGACCTTTAAAAGCTCCTGTTGGGTCAAGCTGTTTCCTCCTAACTTCAAATTCATTTATTCCGAACCGATGATGTCGTTGACGTTGCCGCCCACATCATCATAGATATCTGTACTGTTTTTGATCTCGGGCACACCGATTTGATCTGAGGTGATCTGAGTGGTACCGGTGCGGAAATGCTCGTTGATCATGTCGGTGAGCAGATCCTTGTGAATGCTGTAAACCGACTGGTTGCCGTAGGCCTTGGTGTTGACGCTGGTGCCCTCGCCCGGAACCATAAAGAAATTGACATTCTCGCTCGAGAGCTTGCTCGCCTTGGAGGCAATGCTCACCATCTCCCCGACCGACATATCAGTGGTCATTTGGGAGGAGAGGCCGGGCAGCATGGAGGCGATTTTCGCCTTGCTGGTTCCGAGGAACTGTTTGACAAACGAGGCCAT
>CBCSOX010000071.1:0-11826 GCA_965141735.1 uncultured Oscillospiraceae bacterium
GCAGCTCTCCTCCTCGCAGGTTCTGCAATCGTCCTCAAAAAACGCAGATAAAACTCCATCGACGTTGACACGGGTCAAGTCCAGAAAGATGCCAGCCATCAGGCTGGCGTCTTTTTGTGTCCTAGACCCACACGTTAGACGTGTGGGTCGGTAAGAATTAGATAGCTGAACAGAAAAAAGGACAGAAAGAAGCTCCTTGTGATAGGATAGAGAAGCGGTCTGCCAGCTGCACCAAAACTACCACAAGAAGGTTATTTTAATGAGTTTAAAAGGCAAAAACAGTTTATCGCATACCAAGTGGATTTGCAAATATCACATGGTTTTGCTCCAAAATACCGCAGGAAAATTTTTTACAAAGAGAAGCGAGCAGCAATAGGGAAGATCCTGCGCCAGCTGTGCGAATAAAAGGGTGTAAAAATTTTGGAAGCAGAAGTGTGACCGAGCCATATCCACATGCTGGTGGAGATACCGCCAAAGATTGCAGTGTCAAGGTTCATGGAGTACTTGAATGAGATGAGCAGCACAATGCTGTGTGAACAATTCGGCGAACTGAAGGACGGATACAGGAACCGAGAATTCTGGTGCAAAGGGTACATGGTGGGGAAGAACGAAAGCCGAATTGCGGAATACATAAAGAACCAGCTCGCGATGGGCTAGGTCGTCCCGTTCATGGGCAATAAGGAACAGTCTTACGCAGCTGGCAGACTGTATTATGCGTTCTACGCGTGGAGAAAAACAAAGGGCTATGCCCGCATAGGAAAAACCACCGGCTTGGCCGGTGGATGTTTATTGTGCTGCTTTTGTTTTTTCAAACTCCCATTCAGGGAAAGGAAGTATCCACGCTGCAATGCGGCAGTCATGCAAAGCTGTTTTTAGATATTTGTAAAATGTTGTGGGGCGATGCGATCCATACAATTTGAGAGGCGCTCTTGTGTTTTTGATTCATCACTCGAAATCACGGGTTCCCCAAGTAAGCCACCTCATGCGTTTTTCGTTTATCTTCTTTTTTAGGGTACCCATTGGACCGTTCCGCGGAGAGGTGGATTCTCTGGAGGAAATGGTGTGCGGCAGCACGTTTACATCGCCAATTCGGGATAATAGCAATATTTTCATAAAAATAGAGCAATATATTGGATTGATTTTATAAAAAAAGCTAAGTAAAATAAAACATGGAAAAGAGAAGAAGTTTATACTGATTAAAAGGAGTGTGCGAGATGAAAAGAATGTCCAGGCTGTTGAGTCTGCTGTTGGCCGGACTGATGTGCGTGCAGATGACGGGGGTTGTCACGCAGGCACAGTCAGCCCCATCCGATCCTCTCTACCAAGAATTCCAGACCCCAGCGGATGACACCAAGCCCCGCCCGCTGTGGTTCTGGAACCGGGAGGTTGAGGACATGACCACAGAGCAGGTGCGGGAAATTGTGCGGGAATCCTATCTTCAGAGCGGGTACAATGGATTTGGCATCCTGCCGCAGTGGCAGGGGGAATACCTGTCGGATGAGTATTTTGAGCTCTACGAAGCAGCGCTCGATGAGGGGAGCAAATACGGCATGCATTTTTCCCTCTACGACGAAAACGGATTTCCGAGCTACAATGCCGGCGGCCTGCTCGAGGAGTACTATCCCGACCTGACCACCAAACGGCTCGACAAGTTTGAGCAGGACGGCGCGGATGGGGAGACCGTGCGGGTTGAACTCCCGGAAGGCAAGTTTATGGGAGCGGTTGCGATGAACACCAACACCATGGAACGGATCGAAATCGATGAGAGCAACGTCACGATCGTTCCGCCCAAGCCATACGATCCTTCCAAAGAACCGATCGGCGTTTCCGCCTCCACCACCTACTCGGTGTCCCCCGGATACGGCCCGGAAATGGCGGTGGACGGGAACCTGGCCACCCGCTGGAATTCCGAATCCTTTTCGGGCGGCAACCAATACCTGCAAATCCGTTTTACTCAGCCCACGACATTCGATTCCGTCCGGATTTATGAGGATAAAGATCCCCAGCTGCACCGCACCGCGAAATATGCGGTCCAGTACTGGAATTATGAAACCGGAAGTTGGGCGGAGCTTGCGAGCGGCAAAAAGATCACCGACGCGGGGGTGGAGCACAGCTTTGCACCGGTGACCTCCGACCTGGTGCGGCTGCACATCAAACAGCTCAACGGGGACAGCGCCTCGATCAGCGAGTTCCAGATTTTCAGCGGGGACCAGCAGCTTGAGGTTCCGCAGGCTCCCGAAGTGATCGAACCGGGCTACTACGCTTCGAGCATCTACAATCCGGACTACGCTGCGGACAAGGCGTTTGACGGCGACCGGACCACTCGCTGGAATGCGGGCGACGGGGTAAAATGCCCCCACTGGCTCGAGCTGTCGTTCGGCAGCGGGCGCACCGTGGATTCGGTCACCCTCTACGAGCACCTCAACCGCATCACCGGCTACCAGATTCAGTACTACAAAGACGGGGAGTGGCTCCCCTGCGCGTCGGGCACCTCAATCGGGGAGGATGGGGCGACCCTTCGCTTTGATCCAGTACAAACCGAGCGGCTGCGTCTCTACATCACTTCCACCAGCGATTACAACCCGACCATCTGGGAGTTTGAGGCGTATGGAAACGGCGAGCGCCTCGTTCCGGACGAAATCCAGGAGCAGCCCTATGACGGCTCCTACCTCGAATACCAGGTGCCGGAGGGCAACTGGAAAGTCATGGCGTTTCTGTGCGTCAAGGACGGCAACAACGGCATGGACTACCTCGACCCCGCGTCGGTGCGCGCCTTTATCGATATCACCTATGAGACCTATTACAAACGTCTGCGCAAATACTTTGACAATGGCACCATCAACATGGCGTTTTTCGACGAGCCCTCCTTCTGGCCGGCGGGCGGCAGAACCCCCTACGGCGCCCAGGGCGCCCGGTTCTGGACCCCGGCATTTAATGAAGAGTACGAGAAAATTTTTGACGGGCAGAGCCCTGTCCTCGACTATCCCGCACTGTTCTACGACATCGGAGAGGACACCGACCAGGCCCGCGACCGGATGCAGTACGTCCGCACCGAGCTGTTTGCAAACAACTACATCGGCCAGATCAATGACTGGTGCACCGACCACGGACTCAAGCTCACCGGGCACATGCTCTTTGAGGAGTGGACCAATCCCGTCGGCCTGCACGGGGACCTGATGAAGGTGTTCCAAAACCAGGCGGTTCCCGGCGTGGACATCATCGACTATTTCGGCAAGTCGCAGGAGTCCTACAAAATCGTCTCCTCTTCGGCCAACAACTGGGACAAGGGTCAAGTCATGTCGGAATCCTTCGGCGTGTTCCGGGGCACCGACAGCAGGGACTTTTACCGCAGCGCGCTCGACCAGTACACCAAGGGCATCAACATGATCATTCCGCACGCGGTGTGGTACGACGACGATCCTGCTTATGTCACCTATGTGCCCGAGCTCTCCTACCGCAATCCGCAGTTTAAAGACGACCTCGCCGCTATGTCGGATTACTTTGGGCGCAGCGGGCAGCTGCTCCAGAACGGCCGGCACGTCGCCGACATCGCAATGCTTTACCCAATCGATTACCTCGAGACGAGTTTCCTCTTTAACGGACAGGAAAACAAGCCGGCGGATGCCGATTACATGCGGGTGGGCGAAACCCTTTCGCTCAGCGCCCGCCGGGATTTCACCTACCTGCACCCCGACATCATCGACGAGCGCTGCACTGTGGAGGGGAATACGCTCAGACTCAACAACACAGTAAACTACGAGCAGTACAAGGTGTTTGTCCTGCCGGGCACCCAGGTCATCAGCCTGAGCAACCTCGAAAAGATCAAGGCGTTTTACGACGGCGGCGGCAAGGTGATCGCCACCACCCAGCTCCCGACCCGTGCGACCACCGCAGGGGACAACGACAAGGTGAGTTCTATCATTCGGGAGATGTTCGGCGTTGACCCGACGACTGGAGAAGCGGTTGAAGCGCAGGCAGGGGAGTTCACAAAGAACACCAACCCATCGGGCGGAGCTGCTTACTTCATTAAAACCGGGTTTGAAACCAAGTTGGAGGCAGCTCTCGACGACGCCCTTCCCATCTATGACGTGGAGCTTCAAGGGGTTCCCGCTTTGTCGGGCGGAAACTTCAGCTACATCCACAAGGTTAAGGACAACCGCAACCTCTACTTCTTTGCAAACTCGAGCGATACAGAGATCAGCGCCACGGCCGCGATCCGGGGAGAACTCCGTCAGCCCATGCTGTGGAACCCGGAAACCGGAGAAAAGACAAAGGCCTCATACACTGTTACAGAACAGGATGGGGAAAAAGTGACCTTAGTCGACCTTTCCCTCTCCGCTATTGAGGGTGTGTTTGTGGTGGAAGAACCCTCCTCCGAACCCTCAGTGCCGGTGGAGACCGACAAGACAATCCTCAAAAAAGTGTACGACTACGCGACCGAAGCGAAAGCGGGAAGCGAGTACGCAGGAGCAATCGGAAGCGTGAAGGCGAGCTTTGACGCAGCCTATGCAGAAGCGGGCCGTGTGTACGAGGACGAAACAGCGAGCCAGGAGCAAGTGGACAGCGCATGGATGAACCTGATGAAGGAAATCCACAAGCTTGGCTTCCAGGCAGGGGATAAGAAGCAGCTGGAGCTGCTGCTGTTCGAAGCGGACAAGATCGACCTGAGCAAATACGTAGAAGCAGGGCAGGCGGAATTCACCGCAGCGGTGGAAAAAGCAGAGAACTGCTACAACGATGCGGATGCGCTGCAGGGCGACGTGGAAGAAGCGGTGGAAGCGCTGCTTGAAGCAATGCTGAACCTGCGCTTTAAAGCGGACAAGAGCCTATTGATTCAGCTGACAGAAGCGGCGCAACAGATTGATCTGAGCGCCTACACCCCCGAATGTGTGAAGCGCTTTGAAGCGGCACTTGCGCATGCAAAAGCAACGCTTGACAACGAGGCGCTTTCCCGAGACGACCAGGCGGTTGTTAACCAAGCGTTTGATGACCTTCAAAAGGCAATAGAGGGTCTGACACAGGCAGACGGAACCTCCTCCTTTGCGGTCAACGGGGACGGAACCCTCAGTACGGCGACAAACTCCGCTCAAACCGGAGATACCGCACCCATTGCACTGGCATCTGTCCTGCTGCTTGCAGGAGCTGCGGTTGCCCTTTGCAGAAAAAGGGGCGCAGGACAATAGTAGATCGGAAGACACCGTGCGGGTAATGAAGCCGGCACGGTGTTTTCTTATGCGCTTAAGGTTGATCAAACCTGCCGATGGCAGAGAGAAAGGCTTGGCGAAGGAAAAGAAGCTTTCGCAACGCAAAAGCAAAAGAGAGGGCAATCTGAATCTTGATCAGTTCGTGTGGCAAGCGCGTGTGATCCGGCTACAGGTTGCCGCGGGTGTGGTGCTGTAATTCTATTCGGCGCCGCTTGAGAAGCAAAACGGTCCTTCCAGGGGCTGGGCAAATTATCCGTTCACGGATGACTTGGATTGTCGTATTCTGGATACACCTCCCTCTGTTTTATTTGAGAGATAAAAAGTTTCACAAAGGTCTTCCCGGAGGAAAAAACTGATTTAGCACAACAAAAGTGAGATTAAATAGATATCTGTTTAAATGAGGACGGATAGAACCCGCTTGGTTGCGCCTCTTGACAGCTGCATTTCGGGAGAATGTATGTCCTCTATTGCCTTTTGGTCATGATTTCGCATTCGCGGTGGAACATCAAGGATCTTATGATGTTCACCAGCTGACAAATCAAGAATTGGATCTATTAGAGTTTGGGGAATTGGGTGACAGCCGTCATACTTTTCATCGCCAAAAGGAAGGACTGAGGGGCGATGGACAAATCAGAATACCGAATGGGAACCGATCTTCAGGGGATTGAAGTGCTTCTCTTTTTAACACCCCAGTTTGTACTAGAAGTTTTCGCCGAAAATATACTGTAGTAAGAATTGGTTTTTCAACCAAAAAACGAAAAAAAGCAACTCGTTTGGCTGATTGCATGAAAGTTTCTCTTTTTACACAAGATTTTTGTTTTTTTCCATTGACACGATGAAAATTTGTAGGTAAAATGAAACTGTTCAAGGCAATCATCAAAAATCAGGATTATTGGGATTTTTGTTTGATCTACTTTGGACAGGTTGCCTGTTGAAAACACAAGTCACATTGTGTTTGAATAAGAAAAGGAGGGGAGGGCAATTGAGTTGACCGCACGCTGGCGGCGGCCGGACCGGCCAAGCCTTGTGCGCGCAGCTAGTTCAAGAGACAGAGGATAGTACACAGACAAAGGGGGACTTTTAAAACATGAAATCAAAGAACAAATTCTCCAAATCGCTTTTGGCGCTTGTACTCGCTGTCTGCATGATTTTGCAGATGGGTGTCACGCTGGTTTCCGCTCAGGACGGAAGCGGTTCCGCTTCCACCACAATTGGGGACCTGACCGTTGAGTACACATCCAACCCGATTGGCATCGACGTTGACTCCATCCACTTCGGCTGGAAGATGCACGATGAAACTGCCCGCGGCAAATCCCAGCAGGCGTACCGCGTCATGGTCGCTTCTTCCAAAGAAAAACTGGAAGCTGGCACCTATGATATGATGGACACCGGCCGGGTGGATTCTGCGGAGTCTGTTGGCATCAGCTACGAGGGCGAGCCGCTTCAAGCCGCCACCCGTTACTTCTGGAAAGTGGCTGTGTGGGACGAAGCGAACAACGAAATCACCTCGACCGAAGAAGCGTATTTTGAGACAAGCCTGCTCGATTCCGGTTGGGGAGAAGCCAAATGGATCGGCAAAACAACTGAAGAAGAAAACCAAGTTACCAAATACACAGTCGATGTTGACATTCAGATTGTGAGCGACAGCGCCGGCTTTGCGTTTGGCGCGAAGGGTTCCAGCGATTTCTTTATGTGGCAGGTCAACACCTTCGATTTCCGCGCGGACAACGCGGTCTATCTGCGCCCGCACATCAAACAGGGGAACTCCTGGGTCGTTCTGCCCGCTTCTTCGAACGGCAAAGGACCGGAGGTCAACATCACCGACGCAGTCGGCTACACCGGCAGCGAACTGATCGGCAAGACGATTCACATGAAAATCGCAGTGGACAACGGCGTGATCGACACCTATTTCAATGGCAGCGATGTCTCTGTGCTCCACTATGATTTTGGCAAGGTCGTCCCGGCCGGCAAAATTCTGTTCCGTCAGAATACCGACCAGAACGCGACTGAAATTGCCAAATACGACAACATCGTTGTCAAAGATGGGGATGGAAACGTTCTGTTCGAGGAGGATTTCTCGGACGCGACCAACCCGAGCTTCAACGGCGGCACCATCGAAGATGGTATGCTCAAAGTCGGTAAAACCACCGGCGGCGAAAACATCGTGTTCCAGAACGACGCGGCTGTCAAGGGCAACTCTGCCCCCATGCTGCGCAAAGAGTTTGAAACCAATGCGGAGAGAAAAGTAACCGACGCGCGCCTTTACGCCTCTGCGGCAGGTCTCTACGAGATGTACCTCAACGGCGAAAAAGTCGGCAAGGATTACTTTAACCCCGGCTACACCGACTACATGAAACGCACCATGTATCAGACCTTTGACGTGACCGGGATGGTCAAAGACGGCGGCAACGCCCTGAGCGCAATGCTCGGCAAGGGCTGGTACTGCGGCAACATCACCCACGTCGGCCCCAATCGCTTCGGCACAGAGCCCGCCCTGCTCGCCCGCCTTGTCATCACCTATGACGACGGCAGCAAGGAAGAGATTGTCACCGACAATTCGTGGAAATACAGCGGAGACGGCCCGATCGTCGACAACAACTTCCTCGACGGTGAGAAATACGACGCGACCAAAGAGATGCCCGGCTGGGACGAGATCAATTTCGATGAGACCGGCTGGACGAATGCAAGCGTTACCACACCGAAAAACATCGGCCCGCTCGAAGCGCAGACTGGCGAAACCGTTCAGCAGGTGGCGACCCTCAACGTGGTTTCCGACCCGACTGAGCCGAAGGAAAACGCATTTATCTACAATTTCGGTCAGAACTTTGCGGGCGTTGTCAGCCTCAACCTGCCCGGTGAGTTCACCAAGGCAAACCCCGGACTCAAAATCAGCCTCCGCCACGGCGAGATGCTCAACGATGATTCCGGCACAGGCGACGACGTCGAGGGCTCCCTCTATGACGAAAACCT
The DNA here is from genome assembly GCA_965141735.1 of uncultured Oscillospiraceae bacterium. GTDB lineage: Bacteria > Bacillota > Clostridia > Oscillospirales > Ruminococcaceae > Massilioclostridium. The sequence continues at coordinate 8,175 of CBCSOX010000071.1, forward strand.
GCGTACCTTCAAAGCGATCGACACCTACACCATCCGCGGCGATGAAAACGGTGAGGTTTATACCCCCCGCTTCACCTTCCACGGATTCCAGTACCTTGAGATCACCGGTATTGACGAGCCCCTCCCGAAGGAGTGGGTCACCGGCATCGTGCTGAGCAACGCGCTCGAAACCACCGGCGATTTCAACACCTCCAGCGCTATGATCAACCAGCTCTACAGCAACGTTATTTGGGGTCAGCTCAGCAACTTCATCTCGATCCCGACTGACTGCCCGCAGAGAAATGAGAGAATGGGCTGGACAGGCGACGCACAGATCTTTGCGCGCACCGCAACCTACAACAGCAACGCGAACCAGTTCTACACCAAATACCTCGGCGACGTGAGAACCTCCCAGCGTTCGGACGGTGCGATTTCCAATGTCGCTCCCGCCCTCAACGTTTACGAGAGCTACTACAACAACGGCTGGGGCGATGCAGTCACAATCATTCCGTGGCAGATCTACCAGCAGTACGGCGATGTCCAGGTCATCCGCGACAACTACGACGCGATGAAAGCTTGGATTGACTGCCTGAAAAACAACACCATTGCGGGCACCCTGCTCCGCCCTGACCAGGGTCTTGGCGACTGGCTCGCACCGGTTACCACCCCGCAGGGCATCACAGACACCGCGTTCTTTGCACACTCTGCCGAGCTGTTCTCCAAAATGGCTGCCGCCGTTGGCAATGACGCCGATGCGCAGACCTACGGGGCGCTCGCAGAGGACATTAAGGCACAGTGGAGAGCGAAATACCAGAACGAAGACGGCTCTCTCAACGTTCAGACACAAACGGCATATCTCGTCGCACTTGAGTTTGAAATGCTCAAAGAAGAGGACCGTGCAGTCGTCGCAAAACAGCTTGCGGATGACATCAAAGCGCACGACTATCACCTCACCGTCGGCTTTGTCGGCGTCAGCTACCTCTGCCCAATCCTCACCCAGGAGGGTTACAACGATGTAGCCTACAAGCTCCTTGAGCAGGAAACCTACCCGAGCTGGCTGTACTCGATCAAACAGGGCGCAACCACCATCTGGGAGCGCTGGAATTCCTACACCAAGGAAGACGGTTTCGGCCCGGTTGACATGAACTCCTTCAACCATTACTCCTTCGGTTCAATCGCAGAGTGGATGTTCCGTGACATCCTCGGCATTGAGCGCAACGAAGATGCTCCCGGCTACAAGGCGTTTATCCTCCAGCCGACCTTTGGCGGCAGCCTGACCAGTGCGGACGGCTATTACGATTCCTCTTACGGCACCATCGAAAGCAGCTGGGTGCTCGCAGGAAACGATTACTCCTATAACGCAACTGTCCCGGCAAACACCACCGCAACCCTTTATCTGCCCGCTGAAAACGGTGCGGCAGTCTACGAGAGCGGCAAGGACATCACCAAAGAAGCGGTTGACGGCATCACCTTTGTCGGCTATGAAAACGGCAAAGCGGTCTTCAACCTCGTCTCGGGAAGCTATGCGTTCTCCACCTCGGTTGTCAACAAAACTGACCTCCAAAAAGCAGTGGACAACGCGAGAACCTACGGTTCCTTCTTCTACACTGAAGAGAGCTATGCGCCGTTTGCTGAGGTGCGTGCAAAAGCCGAAGGTTATCTGACCGATCCCACCGTGACCAACGAGCAGATCGCTGCGGTTATCGCAGAACTCGAAGAAGCGATCGGCAACCTCGTGCACATCCCGCAGCAGGGCACCGAGAGCGATCCGATCCTCATTGGAAGCGTGGAAGACCTTCAGAAATTTGCTGAAGCGGTCAACGAGGGGACTACTTTTAAAGACAAATTTGTCAAACTCACCGCTGATCTGGATCTCTCCGGCATCAACTGGACTCCGATCGGCACCGAATCCACGATCACCTCAGGCACTGGTTTTGCCGGAACCTTTGACGGCAGCCGCCACGTGATCTCCAACCTCACACTTGCCGATACCACTGCTTACGCAACCTTTGGCCTGTTCGGCACGGTTACCGGTACAGTCAAGAACCTCGGCATTGAAAATGTCGACATCAAATGCGGCAGCGCTGACTGCCGTGCGGGCGGCCTGATCGGCACCCTGATCGGCGGTTCTGTCACCGACTGTTACACCGCAAATGTCACGGTCGACGCGAACAATCGCGTTGGCGCTGGATTTATCGGCCAGAACTACAACGGTACAGTTGAAAACTCGTTTACCAGAAATGTCAAGATCATTCGCGCTGGCCGTTCTGCAACTTTTGTCAGCGACAACGCGGATGACAACAAAAACAACAAGGGTACCATCAACAACTGCTACGCAGACGGAAGCATCACCTCGGGCAACAGCGGCACGGTCAAAAACTCGAGAACTGTGACCGCAGCTGAGCTCAAAGACGGCACCGTCGTCGCTCTCCTCAACGGAGACAGAGACGCTGTTTGGGAGCAGGGTGAGAACAACCCGATCTTTGCAGAAGTGGTCATTCCTTCTGTTGACAAGACCGCGCTCGAAAATGCGATTGCAGCAGCAGCGGCGTACGAGGGCAAAGAGGCCGACTACACACCGGACAGCTGGAAAGCATTTAAGGACGCCCTCGCAGCGGCGAATGACGTCAACAATGACCCGGCAGCTACCCAGGATGCTGTCAATGCAGCGGCAGAAGCCCTCAACCAGGCGATTGTCGGCCTGACTGAGACGGAACCTCCGGTGCCGGTGGACACCAATAAGACAATCCTCAAGAAAGTGTACGACTACGCGACCGAAGCGAAAGCGGGAAGCGAGTACGCAGGAGCAATCGGAAGCGTGAAGGCGAGCTTTGACGCAGCCTATGCAGAAGCGGGCCGTGTGTACGAGGACGAAACAGCGAGCCAGGAGCAAGTGGACAGCGCATGGATGAACCTGATGAAGGAAATCCACAAGCTTGGCTTCCAGGCAGGGGATAAGAAGCAGCTGGAGCTGCTGCTGTTCGAAGCGGACAAGATCGACCTGAGCAAATACGTAGAAGCAGGGCAGGCGGAATTCACCGCAGCGGTGGAAAAAGCAGAGAACTGCTACAACGATGCGGATGCGCTGCAGGGCGACGTGGAAGAAGCGGTGGAAGCGCTGCTTGAAGCAATGCTGAACCTGCGCTTCAAAGCGGACAAGAGCGTACTTGCAAACGCACTGGCAAAAGCGTCGCTGATCGATACAGCGGCCTACACAATTGAAAGCGTACAGAACTTTAACGCTGCACAAGCAGCGGCAGAAGCCACAATGAACAACGAAGCGCTGAGCAGAGACGATCAGGCGCAGGTGAACAAAGCGGCAGCGGATCTGAACGAAGCGATCAACAACCTGGTGCCCAAAGCGGCAGTCCAGGGAGACGCGGGGATGCAGACCGGAGGCAGCAGTGCGAAGACGGGAGACACAACCCCGATCGCAGTTGCCTTTGCGGCAATCACCCTTGCAGGAGCCTGCTTCGTAATCAAAAAACGCAATCGTTAAGATACCAATTTTATAGAAAACAGGCCGGACCCGTTCAGGGTCCGGCCTGTTTTTTGTATTGAATCAAGCAACCACTGACTTTGCCATTTGAGCATCGCCTTGACTGCCGGCTGTCCCGTTGTTGCTTTGCATTTAAACAGAAAAAATATTGCATTTAAAATGAAAAAGCAAAAG
>CBCSOX010000072.1:0-11807 GCA_965141735.1 uncultured Oscillospiraceae bacterium
GAACAACGACGCTGTCCAGTCGGAAGTAGACGCGGTCGACAATGCACTCGTTGCAGCGGCAGACGCGCTCACCAAACGCGGCGACAAGACCTCCCTCCAGACCCTGGTGGATCAGTCGGCTAGCTATGTTGAGGAGAACTACGCCAAGGGCTGGGCTGAATTTGAGGCAGCTCTGGAAAAAGCAAACATCGTTCTTGACAACGCCAACGCAACGCAGGACGATGTCAACGTTGCAGTCGACGAACTGCTCACCGCAATGCTGAACCTCCGCTTCAAAGCGGACAAGACCCTGCTCAACAACGCAATCGCAGCAGCAGAGGCGCTCGATCTGAGCGGATTCTCCGCAGAGAGCGTTGAAGCGTTCAACGCTTCCCTCGCAGCAGCGAAAGCGACAGCAGCGGATGATTCCCTCTCAGAAGAAGAGCAGAACATCGTTGACAAAGCGCTCAGCGACCTCAACGAAGCAGTCAAAGGTCTGACCAAAACGAACGGCACCTCCGCGAACCTGGAAATCAACGGCGATGGCAGCATCGTCAAGACAACCAGTGGAGCAAAAACCGGCGAGAGCGCACCGCTCGCGCTTGCAGTTGCTACCCTGCTTCTCGCAGGAGCCGCCGTTTCGTTCGGCAAAAAGAGACGCAGCAAATAGGAAAGATGGTTTTAGGGAACATCACAGCGCAAAGTTGTGTTCTCTCCTACAACGATCAAAACCACTTCCTTGAAGCAAAGCCCCCGGCTTCCCAGAAATTCTGGGAAGCCGGGGGCTTTTTTGCCTTGCTGTCCCCCGGCCCGCTCAAATCTTCCAATTTTGCTGACCCCGTCAATCGCTGTCCTTCATTCAGCGGCAGATGTTTTTGCCGATCCTCTTTGTGTCTAAACTTGTGGGAATCAAAAGCGACGTATTCCATCGGTTGCTCCCCCAATCACAAGAAAGAAAACACGGCAGGCAAAAAGTAAGGGAAAACCCAATTCTATTTTAATCGGACATATCGCAGCACAAACCGTTCATGCTGACCTGTTTTTTTCCTTATGCAACCGCTTCTTTTCTTTGCGTGAGTTTCCCTGCCCGCTGTAAGTAATAACGGTATTTTCCACCGACATTCTCAAAACCCTCTGCCTGCCCTGGTGACGCGGCTGCGCCCAGTTGGCAGGATTCTGCTTCCCTGATCTTGCCCCGTTGAAGATGCACAGTGACAACCCTCCAGTACCAAACTCCCAGCCGCTGTTCTTGCAAAAATACGATTGTCCTGATGCCCTGCATCTGAGCGTGTCGACAAAGTCCACTCTTTAAGGAAGGGGGTTCACCCCTTTCCCAACTTTTCCTCTACAAATGCCGTAATCCGGATTTTTTCGTTTCTTCGCTTCATACTAGTTTTCCGGCAGTCTGATTTATAAAAAACAGTGGGGGAAAGGGATTCCTATGGGAGCAGCCCCGACGAGACCTGTACTCTGCACACAGGTTTCAGATTGATTCGCACGGAACTTCTCTGCCCAACATGAGCTGCTCGGAGTAAGTCACCAGACCCCCTCAGGACTTCTACAATTCAACAACTCCCTCTCATCCCCGCTCAGAGACGCACTGTTCCAAGCCATTTCATTCCCCCTGCATGGGGATTTTTAAGAGATACTATCTAAAAAATTAAATAAATAGATTGAAAAACAAGTGACAATAGAATATAATAATTGTGTCATCATCCAATTTCACTAGAAATTGGGGTGAAAGGGGGATCGTTTTTAATCAAATAACAACCTTGAAGGGAGAAAAGAAAGATGAAAACCAAAAAGATCCTTTGTCTGCTGCTAACGCTTGCAATGGTTCTGTCGGTGTCGTTTCAAACGATGACATCGGTGTTCGCCGCCGGCAAAATCGGCAGCGAGCAGACCAGTCTGGATGGCAGAATCAGCGTAAAAGACAGCAAGCTGATCGTGCCAGGGGGCAGCCCGGTCACCTATCACACCAAAGAGAGCTTCAGCGGCGACTATTCCATTGAAATGAGGGCAGCGGTTAACTATCAGGCAGTTGGCCTGCTCTTTGGCGCGGGCAATCCGAATCCACCCCTGTGGATTCTCGCGCTCGTAGAACCCTTCGGCCTGTGGGCGCACATGCCGGGCAACTGGACCCAAGTGGACAAGGTAGCTGTGCCTGACGTGCAGCAGGGCGCGTTTGTCACCATGAAAGCTGACATCGTGGGCAGCAACGTAACCACTTGGATCAACGGCAAACAGGTTGCAACCCACACTCTGCCGGAAGGCAGCACCTCCGGCCCGCTCGGCCTGCGGTTTGACACCACCGAGTCGGGTGAGATCGATTACATCCGTGTCTCCCAAAACGGAGGCGTCATCTGGGAGGACGACTTTGACCGCCTCGACGGCACCAAATGGGACTTCCCAGTTTCCATCAAGCAGACCAGCACCGACGGGAGAGTCAGCGTGGAAGACAGCAAGCTGATTGTTCCGGGAGCCGGTGCAGTCACCTACCAGACCAAAAAGAGCTTCAGCGGGGATTATTCCATCGAGATGAAAGCAGCGGTCAATCACCAGGCAGTTGGCCTGCTGTTTGGCTCAGGCGTCCCGAATCCCCCCTTGTGGATCCTAGCGCTCGTCGACCCCTTCGGCCTATGGGCCCACATGCCGGGCAACTGGACGCAGATTGACAAGGTGGCTTCTTCGGATGTCCAGCAGGGCAAGATGGTGACCATGAAGATTGACATCGTGGGCAACAACGTGACCACCTCGCTCAACGGTAAACAGGTTGCGACCCACACCCTGCCGGAAGGCAGCACCTCCGGGCCGCTCGGTCTGCGGTTTGCCGAAACGGAGTCAGCTGAAATCGATTACATCCGGGTCATCCAGGACGGCAGCGTCATCTGGGAGGACGATTTCAACACCCTCGACGGCACCAAATGGAACTTCCCCACCTCGATCGAATCCTCCATGGAGCCGATCTGGCAAGGGGATGTCGCCTATGACGAAACCGTCTGGCCAATCGCAAATCAGGACGATTCGATTGACGACATCGGCCTGCTCTACCACGCGGACCAAATCCTCTCTGTACAGAACAACGCCCGCACCACCCTATATGAGGAGGGCAAGGACTACACCCTCGTGGACGGCAAGCTCCGCATCCCGCAGGGGTCTTCCATCCCCGTCATGAGCTATACCGACTACCACCCGGCCGGAGGCGTTTTCCCCGACGGACAGGGCGGCTTTGTCTACTGGCCGGGCGAGACCGCTGACATCATCAACCGCCAGCTCGTCATCACCTACCGCCATTCCGACAGCTGGGCGTTCGACACGCCGGCGGACAAATCCTCCCAGCTCCCCAAAACAACCGAAAAACTCGAGCGGGGACAGAAACTCAACGTCGTGTATTACGGCGACAGCATCACCGAGGGCTACAACGCCTCCGGATTCCTCGGAACCGCTCCCTTCCTGCCCATCTGGAGCACCCTGGTCACCAACTCGCTCCAGGCAGCCTATCCCCACGCCACCATCAGCGGGGTGAACACCGCCCTGGCCGGACAGACGACGGTGTGGGGCATCAACGAGTTCCAAACCCGTGTCAACGCCCACAATCCGGACCTTGTGGTCATTGCATTTGGGATGAACGACGCGGGCGGCGGAATCAATGCGCAGCAGTTTGTAGACAACACCAAACGAATGATGGACATGGCGCGGGCGAAAAATCCTGACTGTGAGTTTGTGCTCGTCTCCACCACCATGCCGAACCCCACTGCCCCCGGCTTTGCAGGGTGTCACGCGGACTACGCCCCGGCGATGGCCGCCCAGCTCGAAGGAGAGGGCGTGGCCGTCGCGGACATGACCACCATGCACAAGAATCTCATGACCAAAAAAGACTTTGCGGACATGACGGGCAACAACGTCAACCATCCCAATGACTACCTCGTGCGCGTCTATGCCCAGACCGTCCTCCAGACGATCACCGGCGGCGCCACCCAGACCGAACTGATCTACAAGGATATCCCCTATGTGGACGGAAGCACCCTCAGCGCACAGACGCTTGACATCCAGCTCCCGTCCACCGGACAGGCCCCCTATCCGGTTGTAGTCTACATTCACGGCGGAGCCTGGGTCATCGGCGACAAAACCGACTCAGAGACCCGCATCGCGCTCAACGCCGCACTCAATCAGGGCTATGCGGTGGTCAGCATCAACTACCGCCTGGCGCAGAACGCCAAGTGGCCGGCGCAGATTTATGACTGCAAGGCGGCGATCCGCTTCCTGCGCGCCAACGCGGACAAATACGGCCTCAACCCGGATCAGATCGCGGTGTGGGGCGCCTCCGCCGGCGGACATCTCGCCCAGTTCATGGGCGTGACCAATGGCATGGACCGGTTTGAAGATCTCTCGATGGGCAGCGCCGATTACTCGAGCGATGTCCAGGCGGTCATCTCGAACTACGGCATCTCCGACCTCACCAAATGGGATATGCCCGAGTGGCTCAACGGAATCACCACTACCGGCAAAGACCCGATCACAACGCTGCTCGGGGACAACTACACCCGCGAGCAGGCGCTTGACGCAAGTCCCATCACCCATGTCTCGGAAAACACCGTCCCCATGTTCATTGCACACGGGATGAATGACAACCTTGTCAACCCGGATGAGAGCACAGTGTTTGCCGAAAAGCTCATTGAAGTCATTGGAGATGAAAAGGTCGACACCTTCTTCCCGGCAGTCGCCCAGCACGCGGACGAGGCGTTCTGGAACAGTGCGGACGTCATCAAGCTCGACCTCAATTTCCTTCAGAAGCGGTTCCGTCCCACCGAGAACCTCGATTCCCCCGAGAACAAACGCCCCGACAACTGGACCGTCGACCTGTCGGGCTACCCAAATAAAGACCTCGGTGTCTCCTACGCCAGTGATTCCGCGACCCAGAAGCTTCACGTTGTGATGCCTGAGAACGCCCAGGGTCCGACCCCGCTGATCATCTTTGTGCACGGCGGCGGCTTTGCAGGCGGCAACTCGTCCGGCAGTTCGGTGCTCTACACCGCAGGCGGCGCGCTGCAGGCCCTTGATAGGGGCTATGCAGTGGCCATGGTGGACTACCGCTGCTCGCCTGAGGCCAATTTCCCCAAACCGATTCACGACGTTAAGGCGGCGATCCGCTACCTGCGCGCCAATGCGGAAAAATACAACCTCGACCCCAACAACTTCGCCATCTGGGGCGAGTCCGCGGGCGGCCTGATCGTCGACTTTGTCGGAACAACCAACAACAATCCCGCCTACGAGGATCTCTCGATGGGCAACCCGGATGTCTCAAGCGCGGTGCAGGCAGTCGTCTCGTGGTATGCGATCACCGATATGACCACCCAGCGCAACGCGCAGTACTGCCCGGCCTGGCTCGGCTTCCCGCAGTCGCAGAACATTGAGGTTGCAAAGGATGCAAGCCCGATCAACCACGTGACTGCCGACGCGCCGGCGTTCTATCTCCAGCACGGCATGGCGGACAACGAGGTGGAGTATCAGGACAGCGTCCGCCTCTATGAATCACTCAAAGCGGCGACTGGAAACGAAAACACCAAACTCGACCTCTTCCCCGGCATCACCCACGCGGTGAAAAAGTTCCTCAGCGAAAGCAATTGCTCCAAGATCATCACCTGGCTCGACGGCGTGCTCGTCAATGAGGCGCCCGACAAGACTGCCCTGAGCGAAGCGGTGGAGGCTGCCCGCGCACTCAATGCCGCAGATTACCTCCCGGACGGCTGGGCGGACTTCCAAAACGCCATCACCGAAGCACAGAAGGTTCTCGACAACCCGAATGCGACCGCAGAGCAGATTCAGCAAGCCGTAAATGCCCTGGAAGCGGCGGCTGCCAGCCTCAAACACAAAGCGGATAAAACCCCGCTGGTCGATGCGCTTGCACAGGTGGGCGAGGTAGATCTCTCCCTCTACACTGAATCGAGCGCAGCGGCCTTCCGTCAGGCACTCGAAGCGGTCAACGCCCTCAACACCGATCCGTCCCTCTCGAGCGAGGACAATCAGCGCATTCTCGACGCGGCAAACGCCCTGCTCGAGGCGTTTGGCAACCTCGAACCCAAGGAGCCGCAGCCGCCGGTGGACGCGAATAAGGTAATTCTCAAGGCGGTTCTCGACTACGCCAACGGCGTAAAGGGCACGCCGGAATATGACGCTGTCATTGAAAGCGTCCAGAAGAGCTTTACCGCCGCACTGGAAAACGCACAGACCGTGTATGACGACCCCGACGCCACGCAGGATCAAATCGATTCGGCATGGCAGGCGCTGATGACCGAAATTCACAAGCTCGGCTTTGTGCGAGGCGACAAGACCGCCCTTAATCAGCTCATCGCTGCAGCGGAAGAATTTGCCGCCAACATCGACCATTTCACCCCGGCGACAGCTGCACCGTTCACCCAGGCGCTCGCAGACGCCAAAGCGGTGGCTGCGGACGGCGATGCGATGCAGGAGGATGTGGCCAATGCAGAGGACAGCCTGCTCACCGCGATGATGAACCTGCGCTACAAGGCGGATAAATCCATCCTTGAGGCCGTGCTCGCGCAGGCCTCTGGCATCGACATCTCACTCTACACCGCGGAAACCACAGCCTCTTTCCTGGCAGCTCAAGCTGAGGCTTCTAAAGTCCTTGGTGACGAACAGGCGGATCAGCAGGCCGTCAACGCAGCAGCGGACAAGTTGCAAAAGGCAATTGATGCCCTCGCGCCCGCTTCTGCTCAGACAGAATCTCCCCAGATCCAGGGCGATCCAACGGCAGCCACAGCTGGAAGCACTCCCAAAACAGGAGATTCCTTTCCGGCAGCCGGCACAGCCGCTGTCCTGCTCCTCGGAGCAGCCTGCCTGCTGTTCAAACGCAGCCGCAGAGAATAGACACAGATTTTCTGGTCAAAAATAGGCCGGCTTAAAGCCGGCCTATTTTTTATGCCACCAAACAACCACTTGATTCTCGCCTATCAGCCAGAATAGAGAACGAATATGGCGTTCGTTTTCATTCTGCTGGAACCATTGCAGCATTGAAAGGAAACAACCTGCTCGATTCTGCGGTTAAACGCTAGGTCCGTGATCAAAATCTTGTCCCCTACTGCCTCACTGCGGTTTTTAAAGTGCAATCCCCTGCATCTATTTGGACAACACGTTTGGTGACGATTTTATTTAGGGCGCTTGTGGGAAGCGGACTTTTTCTTTTTGGGGAGTACACAGCGCAGCATAACCGATCCGATAAGCCCAAAGACTATCAACCCCAAAACACCTGAAACAATACTCCCCGCAGTGGGTTTCAAATAATGTGTTGCGTCTTTTGGAGAATCAGGATCATATTTGATTGTACACGTTTCGCCGTAATCCTTGCCTACATTGACATTGTAAATAGTGCCCGTGTAAACATTTCCCCCTGCCTCATATTGATAATAAATATCATAAACCTTACGGTGCGTGCGGTTGCGTCTCCCGCTGCTTTTCACACGCTCGTCAACATAGATGACTCTTGCAGTTGTCACCGTCCAGTCTCTTTGGTTTAGCTGCTGTCTATAGGTCTGAATGCCGTGAATGAAAAAATAGACTGCACCGCAAACAAATATGAGGCCTGCCGCGAATAAAACTATCTGAATGAATTTGGACTGCTTCCTCTTTGGCATCAAATTTCCCCTTTTTGTTCTAACCTTTCAAATAACCAATTCGAGCTAAAATATCGTTTATTTCATCTATGGATTTGGGCGAATAGGCATACACAACGGTATTATCCTGATACATGACTAGATGATACACACCGCCAATTTTCACGGTAAATATTTTGTTGCCGTCAGGCAGTTCTGTTTCGTGCTGGACCCGCTCGTCAAATTCCATGTCCTGTGCAACAGCATACGAAATGCTGTGATACACTCCGTCGGTTGTTTCGCCGTCAGTGTATTCATAGAACTCAAATTTGGTGTCGTCTTTGATCCCCGCGCATACATTCGTAAGCTTGTTTTCGTCATAGAACCAATATGTTGTCGGTATATTTGCCGTTTCAAAGCCCTGTTCGATTAAAACAGTGTTTACATCACTCTGGCTGGTCTTGTTCATATGTGTGTTACTGCCGGAATGAATCCCTGAAAACACATCTGCAATCCCCAAATGAATCCCCAGCAATATTGTCAAAAAGAAAGCGCCGACAACGGCGTATACAACACCATATTTCTTGCGTTTTTTTCCGCTGACCTCCCGTTTTTCCTTTGCCCGTTTCGCTTCGAGCAGTTCCGCCGTCTTTTCATCTAATGGATGGTTGTTCCTGTACATCCTGCCTGCAAAAACAAGCCCGATATTGACAAGAACAAGAATCAAATTGCCTATGAAAGCGAACATTACTTTATCGGGATGATTGGATATTGCGGCGTACTGAGCAAGCAAAAGCGCCGCAAGTCCAGGTAAGGTGCCGATTCCATAAGCCCACAGAAGTTTGCTCGATTTTTGAGGATCAGAGCTTTTCTCAGCAAAAAAGCGGAACAGAAAATTCTGCCTTCTGTTTAAACCAGATCTTCCAGAGGAAAACGTTCGGTGAGAAGTGAGTCTTAAAAACTCTCTGAAAGTTAATCCTGATAAATTGAGCACCTCTCTAAACATCCAAAAAGCGCAGTAAAAATTTACAGGCAGCAGGAGAATTGAAAAAATAATATTGAACGTTAGACCGGTCATATCATTATTACCTTTCCTAAAGAACATATCAAAATGAAACAAACCGGATAGCTACACAAACTTATCTTTGCTCTTTGCAAATAAGCCTATTCAACTCCTCGGAAATGTTGTTTCCTTCTTTAAGCATTCCAGTTGATTGCATTCACTTTCGTGAAAATATTATAACACTTTAGTAAGATGAAATCTATATTCTTACCTAAAATAATTTTATTGATCCATCAGTTCTGCATCTATCATTTCATCAGTTACAGCATACACAGCACAAGTCTGAATAACATATATTCTCCTTATCCGTCTGATTGGCTTTTCTTTCACGGATCAGCTATGCCTTGATTTGTTGAAACCTTCTTTTTCCAATCAAAAAAGATACCGTTTGCCTGTTCTTCGTTCTTGTGTGTTGCTGGTCCCATACATAAATTGTCACCAGCAAGTGATGCGGCAGCGCAGAAGAATGTCCTTCTATCTTTCGCATCGATCCCACTGATGAAAAAGCCCAAGGGAGACACTTCCTTACAAAGTATCTCCCTTGGGCAGGTCTTTTTTCATCCGGTTCTACCGGATCATCCGCTATTTTCTTTTTTTCGCTCCCAGCAGGCTGACTGCCGCCAAACCGATAACGACTGCAACCGCTGCAATCGGAGCTGTTTCTCCAGTTTTTGCGTTGCCGCTTCCGGTTGTCAAAGTCTTATCTCCGTCAACCGAAACAGAAGGTGTAGCTGTGCTGCCTGCAACCAGTCCATCAATCGCCGCCTGTAAATTGTCAACCGCAAGATTGACCTCCTGCTGAATTGCGTCGGCGTTTTCGTTGACCGCTGCCGCCTCTGCGCCGGCTGCGTGGAATGCCGTGACGCTCTCGGCGGTATACTGTGCGGTGTCAATCTTAGAGGCTTGTGCAAGTACTGCTTCGAGGACCGATTTATCTGCTCGGAAGCGCAGCGTCATCATCGCGTCGAGCAGTTCGGCTTCCGCCTTCTCCACGTCGCCCTGCATGGCGTTTCCGTCATCGTAGGTTGCCTGTGCTGTGGTGAGGGCGGGAACAAAGATGGCCGCAGTGGAGGGCGTGTACCGATCGATGTTGTCGTTGTAGCTGTTTGCAAGCGCAATCAACTGACCAAGGGAAGTCTTGTCGCCCCGGACAAAGCCGAGTTTGTGGATTTCTGTCATGAGCGCTCCCCACGCCTGGTCAACTTCGGGTTGTCCTGCCGCTGCGTTTGCAGCCACCTCTTTAGCAGCATCAAGCGCTGCGGTAAAGGAAGTCTGGACATCCAGGATGACGTTGTCAAACGAGGGATCCGCTTTCTGTGCCTCTGCGTAGGCAATGACCTTGTTGAGGATTGTCTTGTCCGCGCCGGAGGGCTCGAGCGCAACGCCGACATAAGGAACTATCTTGACCTCTCCCATCAGGCCGCTCGGGGTGGATTTGCCCACTGCGTTGGAGAGCAAAGAGGCGACTTCGATGGTAATGGTGTTTTCGCCCGGCTGTACATAGCTGCCCAGATCAATCTTGTAATCAATCTGATCACAACTGTTGATCTTGTGGCCGTTGATGGTGATGTTGTAGGTGTCACTGAGATCGTCCAGATACAGCAGCGCGCCGAGTTCGCCGGATGCAGCGCCGTCCAGGGTGAATGTCGCTGTGTATCTGCCGATGCCGGATACATCCGCACCCAACGCCTCGATCTCCGACCAGGCAAGGGCGGCTGTGGTGCCAATTTCGATGGTTTCTTTCTTGGTATCGAGCGGGTTAATTGCGGAGTTGTCCCCAGCAGACCATTTCTCCACGCTCAGATCCCATTCATCAATTGAAACCACTGCAGGTACATCGCTGACAGTGCCGCTGAAATGGGTGCCGTCCTGCATATTCACCCGGTAATCGCCGTTTTGATCCACCTTAGCGATGAGTATGCCATCCCGATAGGAGGTTTCCACTGTCGCGTCTGTGGCATGGGCAGCGGGCGCTTCCACAGCAAAGTATTCGGGGGAAGCAAGGCCGATGACAGTGGTGCCGCGGGCAGCGACATCCACATTCACAAGGTATCCATCCTTGGTCGCAGTGTACTCACTCAAGGGAAGGATTTCTCCCGTCCAGGTATCGAGCTGGCAGGGCACTCCCTCGCCGGTGAGAGTGACTTGAACGGTAGCGTCAGAATCGATGTTATCGTTGTAGAAATAGTAGTAATCCGCATTGGCATCCGAACGGTGAACGGTTTCCACCCCCTCTGCCGGGGCAGAAAACGCCGCGTCAGGGCGGACGCCGAGGGAGGCAAGCGCTGTGGGAACTGCGTCGTAGCTGTTCACGCAGATGACGTTGCGCATTTCTTTGAGCTGGGCCATCGCGTCGAGAACGACCTGGTCAGAATCCTCGCCGTAGAGGGAGCGGGACGGCATGCTGCCGATAAAGACGAGCGGCAGGCCTGCCTGTGCGTATTCGACGAGGGACTGCGCGACATCGCTCGGAATGGCGTCGATGTTGTCGCTCTGTTTGTCCGCAGCGTTGTCGATGATCATCGCCTTGTAGCCGGGTCCCGCCTCGTTGAGCACTCCGCCCGACACCTTGGCGGAATCGAGTTCAAACAGGCCGCGGGAGAAGAACTGGTAGGAATAGCCGGCGCCAGCGAGCTCGCCGTCATCATAGTAGAAGCGGGTGACGCCTTTTTGCCAGATGGATGCATTGTATTCCTGGCGGTAGATCGCAATATCAGTTTTCTGGACGCCCTGCTGGAGCACATACTGGGTGCGGGCAAGGTATCCGGAGATGTTGTTGATGTTGGTCCACGACGGCATCCGAGAGCTCCAGGGGCCGCTCGTGCCGGTTCCGAATGCATGGTAGCCCGGCCACTGCGCCTCAGGCGAGAACGCGTAGGAATAGCCGTGCAGCATGTTCTGGTTGACACCAGCCGCCATGTTCTTGTTCATGGTGGCGAGCAGATCGTCGTAGGGATAACCGTAGCAGCTGCCGTAGGTAAACGAAGCGCCGATCTCGTTGGAGAGCAGCTCCTTGCCGCCCATGTCGCGGCCCGCTGCCATCGCGCGGTAACGGTCGGACTCGTTGGTGAAGGTGAGGGGCTCGCCTTCGGGGATGTCGATGTAGGCCGACGCCTTGCCCGAGTCGACGATGCCGCCGTAGGCCTGCATGCGAT
>CBCSOX010000073.1:0-11796 GCA_965141735.1 uncultured Oscillospiraceae bacterium
TCCGAATCCTTATCAAATTTGGAATCCGCCATTTCTTATACATCGGCGGAAACGACTCGATGGACACGATCAAAAAGCTCGCCAAGTATGCCAAGAGCATCGGCAGCGACATCAACTTTGTCGGTGTGCCGAAAACAATTGACAACGACCTTGCAGTGACCGACCACACCCCCGGCTACGGTAGCGCCGCAAAATACATCGCCACCGCGGTCAAAGAGGTCATCTGCGACGCGCGGGTGTACGATATCCCCTCGGTGACCATTGTGGAGATTATGGGCCGCAACGCGGGCTGGCTGACGGCCGCCTCCGCCCTCTCCGAAGGAGAGGACTGCGACGGGCCCGACCTCATCTACCTTCCCGAAACCACCTTTAACATGAACAAATTCGTCACCGACATCAACCGGGTGCACGAGACGAAAAAAGTGGTCACCGTCGCGGTGTCTGAAGGGCTTAAAATTGCAAATGGAAAATACGTCTGCGACGTCCTCGCCCGGGATGAGGTCGACGCGTTCGGCCACAAAAAGCTCGGCGGCACAGCAAATGTCCTTGCGGACTTTGTCGCGCTTGAAGCGGGCTGCAAAACCCGTTACATCGAACTCAACACCCTGCAGCGCTGCGCTTCTCACATCGCTTCTAAGACGGATGTGGAGGAAGCCTATACCGCAGGTTTCAAGGCTGCACACGCATCCTTTAACGGCGAGACTGGTAAAATGGTCATCTTTAAGCGAGTCAGCAACGACCCGTATCAGCTTCAGTATGCGACTTATGACATTGATAAGGTGGCGAATATTGAGAAGAGAATCCCCTTTGAGTGGATTATCCGCAACAACACCTACGTTTCGGACGAGCTGGTGGAGTACATGAAGCCCCTCATTCAGGGAGAGATGCTCCCGCCGTTCGAAAACGGCCTGCCGATGCATCTGAGGCTTTGTAAAGAATAGGATTTCAGGGAAGCAGGCTTTCAAATGGAAACCTGCTTTCGTTTTGTAAAAAATTGATACTGTACATTTTTACAGAACCTATGGTATAATAAGCAAGATAGAAATGCAGATGACAACCGCCGGAGGACGGCACCGCTTTTTCATAACCTGCCGAAATTAAAGGAGAAGTCTGATATGAACAAAAAACTGATCAGTATCCTGCTTGTGTTCGTGCTTGCATTCTCATTTGTGGGATGTTCCGACCAATACAAGGATGCCGATATTGACCCCGAAAGTGTCCTTTTTAACGACGAAATATTTTCCACCCTTACCCCGGAAACGCTCGAGGCACAGGGCGGCTACCAAAAGACCGACATGGTGAGCCTGGTCTACTACAACAAGGACATTGAATATATCGGCCAGCCGGGCAGTGTCTCCTATGCGTTCAACACCTCAAATGACATGCTCTATTTTGCCGGCTACGTGCCTGGCAGCGGGGCGGACGAGGATCTGTTCGGCGTCGTATTTGACAAGATTGCAGAGCAATACGGGGATTTCACCGCAATGGAAAACTCCAACCCAATTGAAACACAGGGCTGCAAAACCTCGAGCGAAGTGCTCAAAAAGCTCATCGGAAAAAGCGAGGGTTATTTCCAGTTCACCTGGGATACCGGCAAAGAGGGCAGGACAATTGAAATCACCTATCTGACCGGAACATTTTCAGTGATGTCCAAAAACAAGGCAGCCGAATAGCAAAAACAATTGAAAACAGAGGGAGCGGTTCACATTGATGAGCGCGTCGGCAAAGTGAATCCAATGGAAGAATGGGATACCCCCATATTCCATAAATGCAGGATTTGTGGTGTTTGCTGGAAAAGGAATTCGACGCAATTGCCGTTGCATTTTTCCCTCTTCCGCTTAAAATGGAGTTTTGAATTGACTGAACAGAGGGAATTGCTCCCTCTGTTTTTTTGTACCATTCTTCTGGTGCAGTCCATTGGGGAAAGCTGCGCAAAGATTGGGCTGACTGCTCACTGCGGCGCTGGATGCTGCATTCTCCGGACAACAGCCAAATAGAACTTGATGAAAGGGCATGTGTTCTTTTTTAGAAAACCCGCCGCCAATGTTCCTTTTTGGAGTTGGTGTTGTCCTACCTCAGCTCACGAGGAAGCGAGACCAACCCTCCTAAGGGGGAAACACCCTGCAGTCGTCTGAGATCCATGTTCCTGAGACGACGCCCACCCCTTCAATTAGGCATATCCCTTCTGCTTGGCCGCATACACTGGAATTAAAAGCAGCAAAGGGTGATGAAATGTCAAAGCTTGTTGAGTGGGTCGAACAGGGGAATGAACTGGTCAACCAGTTTGTGTGGGGCCCGGTCATGCTGGCGGTCCTGCTGGGGTTGGGCGTCTATCTCTCCATCCGCACCGGATTTTTTCAGCTGACCAAATTCCACCTGGCGATGAAAAGCACGATCGGATCGTTATTTCACAAGCAGAAAAAGGCGAAAAAAGGCGGGATTACCCCCTTCCAAGCGGTGTCCACCGCCTTGGCCGGGACACTGGGAACCGGGAACATTGTCGGCGTATCGACTGCCATTGTCAGCGGCGGACCGGGGGCGGTGTTCTGGATGTGGATCAGTGCGTTTTTTGGGATGATCACCAAATACGCCGAAGTGGTGCTCGCCATCAAATTCCGCAGAAAGAATAAAAAAGGGGAGTACGTCGGCGGGCCGATGTATTACATCGAGGAGGGGCTGCACTGTAAGCCGCTCGCCATGGTGTTCGCGTTTTTGTGCATCTGCGCTTCGTTTGGAATTGGTAACATGACCCAGTCAAACTCAGTTTCCGAAGCGCTGGGAAGCACCTTTCACCTCAACAAGCTGCTCGTTGGAATCACTCTCGCCGTGTTTGTCGGGATGGTCATGCTCGGAGGGGTCAAGCGCATCGGCAAGATCACCGAGCGGGTTGTGCCGTTTATGGGGGTTTTTTACACCCTGTTTGCAGTTTTGGTTGTCTTTCTCAACCGGGATCAGCTCAGCGAAGCGTTTGGCCTGATCTTCAAATACGCATTTAACGTGAAAGCGGCTGCCGGGGGCGGAGCGGGTTATTTGATCTCCACCGCCATGCGCTACGGCGTCTCCCGCGGTGTGTTTTCCAACGAGGCGGGGCTTGGCTCCGCGCCGATCGCCCACGCCGCCGCCGACACAGACAGCCCAGTCAAGCAGGGGATGTGGGGAATTTTCGAGGTGTTTTTTGACACTATCGTCATGTGCACCCTGACCACCCTTGTCATTCTCACTTCGGGTCTGTGGGACTGCGGTGCGACTGGTGCGACGCTCACCCTCGCAGCTTTTGCCAAAACGCTCGGACTCGGCGCCTCCAACATCGTGTCCATTTCCATGATCTTTTTTGCATTTGCCACCATTATCGGCTGGGCCTATTACGGGGAAAAATGCATCGAGTATTTGTTTGGCAGCCAACGCGCGGTGAAGACCTACCGCATTGTCTATGTGCTCTTTGTCGTGGTCGGAGCGACAACCAACCTGGGGCTGATCTGGTCGATCTCCGACAGCCTCAATGGGATGATGGCGATACCAAATATCATTGCAGTACTTGCGCTGAGCTCGGTGGTCATCCGTGAAACGAAAGAATATTGTCACCCACAGTTCAGAAAACCGACAGATTTTATGCATTGAATCCCCGAATTTCATCTGGTATAATAAAACCTATGCAAAGACATACTAAGACAGCTTGAAAAGCACAACGGCTGTCTGAAGGAGACATTAAAAATGAAGAAGAAATGGGATAGGAAAACAATTGCAAAACTAGTCTTTTTGATTGTTTTTTTGGCTGTCTCCGTCCTGCTGACGGTGTGGGCGTTCCCTTGGGTGATGAAGCTTCAGGAGCCGGGGTTCCGGGAACAGTGCAAAGAGTACATTCAGTCGGTCGGTATCTCCGGCTGGTTTATCATGCTTGGGGTGCAGGTCCTCCAGGTCATTTTTGCAATCATACCGGGGGAGCCGGTCGAAGTCCTCTCCGGCCTGCTGTTCGGCACCTGGTCAGGCCTTTTTCTCTGCCTGCTCGGCATCCTGATTGGAACTGTGCTTATTTTTTGTATTGTCAAATGGTTCGGCAAGCCGTTCGTTGAGATGGTTGTTTCCAAAGAGAAAATCGATAAGCTCAGCTTTCTCAACAACAGCCGCCGGTTAGAGCTTATCGTGTTTATCCTCTTTTTTATTCCCGGCACGCCGAAGGACTTACTTACTTATATTGTACCGCTTACCAGCATCAAGCCATCTGTCTTTTTTACAATTGCCACGATGGCGCGCATCCCCTCCATCGTGACTTCCACCTTTGCCGGATCCTCCCTCTACGAGGGGAATCTGGTTACCTCCATTGCGATGTTTGCAGTAGCCGGGGCCCTCGGTATCTGCGGAATCATATTCAATAAAAAGATCATCAATATCTTCAACCGCCACAAACCGGGTTCAAATAAGGAGAAATAGCTGCGCTTGTTCCTGGTCTGGCTTACCAGTCCAACACCATTTTTCTGCTGAGAACTCCCTTTCTCTGCACTGTATTTGAGCAGCCAGCTGTCAATTAGCTTGAAGAACTATAGGGGAATGAAATCCAGTGTTTGTATAGTGGGTAGGTGGGCGCAGCTGGTCAAAAACAGGCGGAAATTGAAACAGAAGGTTGAGGGAAACATCGTGAAAAAAATACTCTTTGTGCTTGTAGATAAATGGGGCGACTGGGAAGCCGCCTATCTATCCTCTGCACTGCAAATGTTGGGGCAGAACCAATTTGAAAACAGGGTCCTCTCGCTGACGAAGGCTCCGGTAGAATCAATCGGCGGGTTTCGAGTCGTGCCGGATTGTGATTTGCAGTCAGTTCCTGCGGATTATGAAGCTCTGATCCTCATCGGTGGGATGTCTTGGCGAGACAATTCTGCGCGGCAGCTCCAACCACTCGTAGAGAGCTGCCTGGCAGACGGAAAGATCTTGGGTGCCATCTGCGATGCCTCTGCATATTTAGGGGCGATTGGGGCCCTTAATTCAGTCCGGCACACCAGCAACGATTTAAACGACCTGAAGGCGTGGGCAGGCGATGCCTACACAGGGGAGGACAATTATGTTCGGGAGCAGGCTGTGAGGGACTGCAATGTGATCACTGCAAACGGCACTGCTGCTTTGGAATTCGCAAAAGAGGTGTTGCTCGCTTTGAATGCTGCGCCCGAAGAAAAAATACAGGAGTGGTACCAGTTCCATAAGCTGGGGTATTACGGCGCTCCGTTGCCTGGCGATGCGACCTCTTGGAACGAAAAATAGACTGAAGATCTTTATTTGCTCTTGGGATAGTGGGGAGAAACTTTCCACAAATGCAAACGTCCGGTTGACGCAAGCAGACAAAGCGGGAGTAAACCACCACTGCGTTTTTGCAGGTGGTTATAGACGAGGGCGGATGGTCTCAATCATGTTCGGGATGTGGGGTTTTTGCGCCGGATGCCCTGCGTCTTGTGATCCACTACTCTTTACAATAAAATCCCCGCTGAACACTTCTGTTTCCAGCGGGGATTTTTTAGTTAATTTTTACGGAACGCGCCGTGTTCAGGCTGATTTAGACCTCGCCGCGCATTTTTGCGTTAAAGAGCGCGATAAAATGGCATTTGGGGCAGAGATGGACCGACAGGATGGCCCCTTTTTCAATGTTGAGGCAGTAGCCTTCCTTCTGAAAGCCCGAGCTGATCAGGTGGTACAGCGCGGGTTTATCGTTTTCCTCCCGTGCCAGAACCATGTCAGTCTGACAAAAAGGACATTTCATTTGTTCCACAGGTTTTGCACCTCCTTATTATTGTTGCTTATCTTGCAAAGTGGGGGATTGTTTGAGTTTAGGATAGCGGATCCTGCGGGGCTTGTCAACCAGCGGCGATTTTGGAATCGCAGCGAGTACAAAGCTCAGCTCATGGATATTCTGCATCAGCGTGGCGTTTTCTCCGCTTGGAGAATTTCCCTGAAACACGAGGATGCTGTCGCCGATGAGCCGGATTTCTTCGACAAAAATAGTGATGGAGTGACCGAACGAACCGAGCTTGAGCGCAATTTCCTGCTCAGGGCGGAGATTTTGCTCAAATTCCCGAAAGGTCTCGAGAATTGGGGCAAAGACGCTGGCTGTACCGGTCGGCTCTGCATTCTGTGCAAGCGATTGGTTGACGTTGAGATAATTGTATTCCTGCGTGTTTGGCATAGGGGTTCCGCCTTTCAATCGGAGTAATAGATTTATTATACCGTTTTTTGCGCGAAATGTCCAGCGGGTGAATAACTATTGTGTTTTTGCCTATAATTAAAATAGAATATTTGGCAAACTATTTTTGAATCTTCTTCCAGATCGCCTTGACAAAAGGGGCGGAATAAGCTATCCTTAAAAAGGAATAGTTATTGATTTTGGGGGGATTCTGTGAAATATTCAAAACAACGGGAAATCATCCTGGATTTCGTCAAAACAAATTTAGTGCATCCTTCCGCAAATTATGTGTATGCCAACCTGAAAAAAGAGCATCCTAATTTAAGTCTGGGAACGGTCTACCGCAATCTGAACAAGCTTTCGGAACACGGGCTGATACAAAAGATCGAAGTAGCGGACGCTCCGGACCGTTTTGACGGCAATGTGACCCCGCATTTTCACGCGATTTGCGTAAAATGCGGTCAGATGTATGATTTTGAACTGGACAGCCAGGTGGTCAACCTCAAGGACTCAATCCGCGGGAAGGAAATCAGCGAGGTTGTCGCATGTGACATCAGCGTCAAATGCGTCTGCCACAACTGTGCCGTCAGGGAAAACAGCTGATTGCGGGCAATTCCGCCCGTGACAATAAAATTTTAAAGAAGAGGTGCTTTGAGATGGAATTAAAAGGAACAAAAACTGAGCAGAACCTACTTACTGCTTTTGCGGGTGAGTCACAGGCGAGAAATAAATACACCTACTATGCCTCTCAGGCAAAGAAGCAGGGTTATCAGCAGATCGCTGCAATCTTTGAGGAGACGGCAAACAACGAAAAAGAGCATGCAAAAATCTGGTTCAAACTGCTCAACGAGGGCATTCCCAATGTGGACAAATGCCTGGAAGACGCCGCGGCAGGCGAAAAATACGAGTGGACCGAAATGTACGCAGGTTTTGCAGAGGAAGCGAAGAAAGAGGGCTTCACCCACATTGCAGCGCTGTTTGAAGGGGTAGCAGCCATCGAGAAAGAGCACGAAGAGAGATACAACACTCTGCTCAAAAACCTCCAAGAGGGCAAAGTATTTGAAAAAGACGGCGAATACGCCTGGATCTGCCGCAACTGCGGCCACATCCACTTTGGCAAGGCCGCTCCGTCGGTTTGCCCGGTGTGCGCCCATCCGCAGGCTTACTTTGAACTGCGCGCAATCAACTATTAATATCTGCTTCTGATAAGGCTCGTCCCGGCTTGGTTCCGGGGCGGGCCTTTTGTACATTATTTGTACAAATCGAGTCAATAAAAAGTTCACTCTGGATTACCGGAATATTTTCCTCAAATAGGGAGTACAGGTTTGCATTGTCCCTCCTTTTATGTTAAAATAAATAAATAGATTTGGACAGGCTGCTCTGTCACGAGGAGGATGAGGCGATGAAAACAAGTGTGATCCGGGTGCTGATGGTGCTCGTCTCACTTTGTATCCTGTTGAGCGTCGCCAACCAGCTCTATATCCAGTTTTATTCTCCCTATCAGACAGATGTTGTGTATGAGTACACCTTTGAACAGCAGCTAAGCGCCGAAGGGGTCTTTTTCAAGGACGAGACAACAGTGGAAAACGGGGCGCAGGGCGTGGTCAAATACCAACAGGCGAATGGCAGCAGGGTGGCAAAAGACGCGGAAATCGCCAGGATTTACCCGGATGAGGAGACTGTTTCCGCCGCTGAACAGGCAGACAAGCTCGACGAACAAATCCAGCAGCTCACTGCGGTGCAAAGTCCCGGCGCGGCGCTTGAATCCAACATTTCAGTGATCAACCAGCAGTTGTTCCACACCTATCAAAATTTTCTCACAAGCTTGGATTTTGACCAATTCTCCGGACTGAGCGAACTGCGCAACGAGCTGGTCACCCTGCTCAACAAAAAACAGATTGTCACCGGCAAGGCGTCGGATTTCAATGCGGCGATTGAACAGCTCACCCAGGCGCGGGATGCCCTGCGTGCTTCGGTCTCCACCGAGCCGGTCTCGGTGACCACCCCTGCTTCGGGTTACTTTGTCGACACAGTGGACGGTTACGAGGGCCAGCTGGGGCTCGCTGAAGCGGATTCCATCTCGCTGGGAGACCTCCAGAGCTTGCTTGACGCAGAACCGGAACAGGCCGCCTCAGGCATCGGCAAAGTGATTACCCAGCCTCAACTGCGCTATGTGGCCCAGATTCCGTCTGACAGCCTGGTTGGCGTCACCGACAACGCCAGCTGTACCATCCAGTTCGACAGTGTACCCAACCGGGTGCCGGCGACCATCACCCGCATTGACCGGGATGACAGCGGCGAATACAGCCTGATGGTATTCGAGATCACCCAGATGTCCGAAGCGCTTTCACTGCTGCGCAAGGACCAGGCGAAGATCATCCTATCAAGCTCAACCGGCCTGCGTGTCCCCAAGTCAGCCATCCACCTCAACGAAGAAGGGGAGACAGGCGTTTACACCATCTTTGGCGCCAACATGACGTTTAAAAAAATCGATGTCATTTTTGAAAACGAAACATATGCCCTGTGCAGCTATCACACAGGGGAGTCTGGATATCTCCAGCTCTACGATACCATTATCGTTAAAGGGAAGGATTTATATGACAACAAAGCCGTTAAATGACGGGTATGCCCAGAGCATCCGGAAAAATGTCGATCTGGTCCAACAGCGCGCTGCGCGGGCTGCCGAGCGGGCGGGGCGTTCCCCTGCTGACATCCAGCTCATGGCGGTCACTAAAACGGTTGCTCCGGAATACGTCAATGTTGCAGTGGAGTGCGGGATCAACCTGCTGGGGGAAAACCGCGCGCAGGAGCTGCTCGAAAAACACTCCGTCTATACCCTCGGGCCGGACTGTATCCACTTTATCGGCCACTTGCAGAGAAACAAAGTTAAGAGTATAATAGATAAGGTCAGCATGATCGAATCGGTTGATTCGGTTGCGCTCGCCGAGGAGATTGACCGCCAGGCGTCCCGCATCGGCGTTGTGATGCCGGTTCTGCTTGAGGTAAATATTGGAATGCAGCCGACCAAATCAGGCTTTGCCCCAGATGCCCTCGAAGAGGGGCTGCGCGCTGTTTCCGGGCTCAAAAGCATAGCGATCAAAGGGCTGATGGCAATCCCTCCAAAGGACAACACCAAGGAATATTTTCAAAAGATGCAGCAGTTATCTGTTGACATTGCGGGCAAAAATATAGATAATAGTACTATGGAATATCTGTCCATGGGGATGAGCGCTGATTATGAACTGGCGATCGCCTGTGGAGCGAACATTGTCCGGGTTGGATCGGCTTTGTTCGGGCAGAGGAAATAAGGAGGAATAGCACAGATGAGTTTCATGGATAAATTTAAAACCATGGTGGGCGCAACCGACGAGGACGAGTACGAGGACGACGACGTTTTCTTCTCCAAAAATGAGAGGGAAGAGCCGACCCCTGCCAAGGAGCAGGCAAAAAACAAGGTGGTCAACATCAATGCGACGACCCAGCTCAAGGTGGTTCTTGTCAAGCCGGAGCATTTTGAGGATGCGAGCGCAGTTGCGGACCATCTCAACGCCAAGCGCACTGTGGTGCTCAATCTCGAATCCACCCCCAAGGACGTCTCCCGCCGGCTGATCGACTTCCTCAGCGGCGTCGCCTACGCGAACAACGGCCAGATTAAACGGGTGGCAAACAGCACCTTTATCATTACCCCCTACAACGTCGACATCATGGGCGACCTGCTCGACGAGCTCGAAAACAACGGCGTCTTTTTCTAAGTGATATGGAGGACGCCAAGGCGCTGCTCGAGGCGCGAGTGCGGGATGCGTTCCTGATCGCCGACGAGCGCGGTTATGCAAAATTCACCCCTTTTCTCAACGAAGATGAGAGTTTCTTCGCACAAAAGCTGATTCAAAAAAACAGGTATGGAAACTACCTGTTTTTTGGCGGCTCTGAGGGAAATACCCGCCGGATGCTCGGCGCGTTTCCTTCCTACCTGGAGCCGGATCCCGCAGAATTCCCAATTGCATCGCTCACCGCGGAATACCCCGCCGGCTACGCCCTTTCCCACCGTGATTTTCTCGGCTCCCTCATGGGGCTGCAGATCAAACGGGATGCGGTCGGGGACATTTTCCTCGGCGAGGGCTGGTGTGTTTTCTTTGTGCGCGAAAGCGTGCGGGAGATTGTGCTCGAGCAGCTCACCAAGGTGGGCCGGGTCGGCGTGCGGGTTGTTCCGGGCATCCAGCACGAACTGCCATCCCGTGCGGAATTTGAACCAGTGTCCGGCACAGTGGCGAGCCTGCGACTCGACTGCGTGGTCGCACTGTTCTCCCGGCTGTCCCGGGAGAAGGCGTCCGCTGCTATCCAGCTCGGAACGGTTCAGGTCAACCACGAGACTGCGCAGTCCTGTTCCCTGGCACTCAAGCCGGGCGACGTCCTCTCGATCCGGGGATGCGGCAAATTCCTTTTGGCAGATGAGGTGAAGCAGACCAAAAAAGGCCGGCTTTTCATTACAGGCAAAAAATATATTTAGGAGGGAAAACAATGACAGCGAATGAACTGAGAAACAAGTCGTTTGATAAAGGCGCATTCGGTTATAAAGCGGAAGAGGTACATTTATTCCTAAATGAAATGGCCGATTATCTAGAGACCCTAGAGCGGCAGAATATGGAGCTGGAAGGCAAGATCACAACCCTCAACAACCAGCTTGCAGAATACACCAACAACGAGGACAGCATGAAGGATATCATCGTCAGCGCTCAGCGCATCAGCACCACAGTGGTGCAGGAGGCAAAAGAGAAGGCGCAGCAGATTGTCTCTGAGGCGCAGATTAAGAGCAGCTCGATCGTGTCCGAGGCGACGATGAAATCCGCAAAAATGCTCAAAGAGGCGGAGAACAAAGCCGAGTCAATGGTCGCCCAGTCCCGTGATCAGGCGGAAATTGAGAAGCATCGTCTCGACACCATGCAAAAAGAGGTTTCCAAATTCAAATCCAATCTCCTCTCGATTTACAAGGCGCATCTCGATTTGATTACCAAGCTGCCCGAGGTGAAACCGGAGGCAGCCAAGCAGGAACGCCCCCGCCGCGCAGAGCGGACGGTGGAACAATCTCCCGAATCCGCCCCGGCGGAAAAGCCGCGGGAAAAGAAAGCGGAAGCAGCGGACAAGCCCGCAGCAGCTGATTTTGGCGGAACCACCCCGTTTAAAATCGTGATCACAGAAAAGGACAGCCCCAAAGCAAAGAGCGAGCGCAGCGATTTTAAATCCCGTTTTGGCGAGCTCAAATTTGGAGAAAGTCAGAAATAGACAAAATAAAGGATATTAAGGAGCGAACGTGTAGATGGCACAGGATTACAACAAGACGATTCATCTTCCCAAAACCGATTTCCCGATGCGGGGCAACCTGCCCAAACGGGATCAGGAGCTTTTCAAAAAGTACGATGACGAGCGCCTGTACTACAAAATGATTGAAAACAACGAGGGCAAGCCGCTCTACATTCTGCACGACGGCCCGCCCTATGCAAACGGCGCGATTCACCTCGGCACCGCTCTGAACAAGGTTTTGAAGGATTTCATCGTAAAGCAGAAAAATATGAGCGGCTACAAGGCTCCTTACATTCCCGGCTGGGACACCCACGGGCTTCCGATCGAGCTCAAAG
>CBCSOX010000074.1:0-11784 GCA_965141735.1 uncultured Oscillospiraceae bacterium
TATCGGACTAGCCGTAGGAAATCGCTGAATCAAACCCGTCTGATGGCTAGGCGCGTATTCTGCGGATAGATTTTGGCCAATTCCGCGTCAAAAATGCTCCGAATACCGAAGATTCGCATGTTTTTCCTTAAACTGTCTCAAAATCTGTCCCGCAGTCTATACACCAGATGGAATCAGCGCCTCCCTAGGCTTGCTGCTGGGCAGCGTGGCGGTATTCGCTGAGCGTCAAGCCGTATTTTTTCTTGAACAGTTTGTACAAATAGCTTACGTCGTTGTATCGGGTGAGGCGGGCAATTTTCTCGGCGGACAAATCAGTGGTCACCAGATACTGCTTGACTTTCTCCAATCGGAAATTCTGCATGACCTCAATAAAGGTTTTGCCGGTGTGCTGCTTGACGAGCCGGGTGATGTGCCCGGAGGAGTAGTTGAATTCCTGGGCAACCGTCTCAAGCTTTGCGTCAACGCAGTGCTCCCGCATGAAGCTGAGAATCTCAATGATGGCCGAACTGTTTTCAGAGGAAGCGGGGTTGAGGCCGATCTGCTCCGAATACGCCATGGACAGCCGGGAAAGGAGGATGGCGAGCAGCGATTCGCAGACGTTTTGCCAATACATCGGCTGCTCGCAGTATTCGAGCAGCAGCGCGTGGAGTATCCGGTAGGCAGTTTTGTCCTTGATTTGGTTGAAATAGAGATAGTCGCGGGACTGGCCGACGTTGTAGATGTAGCTGGCAAAAAAGTTGAGCATCAGCTGGTTGCCCGACAGCAGGGAGGACATGAATTTTTCAAACAGGGCGGGCTCGATGATGAGGTTCACCAGGATATCGCACGGCCCGGAGGTGCGGATTTCGTGCTTGACACTGGGGTTGAGCAGCAGAATGTCCCCCTCTTTCATGAGAAAGCGCTCGTTCTCGAAATAATTGGTGCAGCTTCCGCGGTACATATAGGCGAGTTCAAAGCAGTTGTGGTTGTGCAGGATGATTTTGTCCAGGCTTAAAATACCTGGATGCAGGTTGACGACAAGCCCTTTCCCCTCCTTGACCCAGATCGTTTGGGAACTGTCGTCCTGCTTGACCATTCTTAAGGAGTCGATCGTGTTCGCCCAACAGGAGCTGAGCGTTATCACTTCTTTTCTGGTTTTCCAGTTGTCCAGAGCGTCGAAATAATTTTGAAAGTAGTCGTCGAGCGTCATCTGAAATCCCCCTTTTTTACACTATAGCACATTTCTCGACGCAAGGCAAGGCTCACGAGGATGATGGATTTTTACCAGAGTTCTGTTGGTTTTCCTGATTGTTGGGAAACGAAAAAACCAGTATACTGAGAACATCAGCAGAACATTTTGTTGAAAAAAACGATAAGGAGAGAGAACTATGAAATCAGCCAACTGGTGGAAAAAATGTCTGGCAGCCCTGCTGTCCGCCGCCCTGATCAGCTCCTGCGTGGGATCTGCCGGAGTGTTTGCGGCGGGGGACGCCCCGGCAGGGGAGCCGACCCTCGCAGAGGAATTTCAAAATCCCCCGCAGCAGAGCAGGACGATGATCCGTTACTGGCTCCCCGACGCAGCAGTTGAAGAGGAGGAGGTTCGAAAGGACATCCAGACCATTGCAGAGCTCGGCTACGGCGGCGTCGAAGTGGTGGGTCTTACCATGATGACTTTAGGGGTGACTGACGCCTACCGCTGGGGTACCGAGAACTGGGATAGGGCGATGGAAATTCTCGTCGACGAGGCCAAAAAGCAGGGGCTGACGATTGACGTCACCAACGGCCCGGGCTGGCCGATCTCCATGCCGAGCATCGAGAGTGCGGACGACGAGGCGGCCTCCTACGAGTTGACCTACGGCACTGCGACCGTCTCGGGCGGGGAGCAGTACACTGGGGCAGTTCCCGCTCGCAATCAGGTGCGCGGCAGCGGGACAACCAAGCTCTTCGCCGTCGCAGCCTACCGCATGACCGGGGACAAGACGGTGGACTACAGCAGCTATGTCGACCTCATGCCCTCTGTGACGGTCAACGAAGAAGACCATACGAAGAGCACCCTTGACTGGACCGCGCCCGAGGGAGAGGACTGGATGGTCTTCAGCTTCTGGGAGCAACCGACCGGACAGCAATACGGCGGAAAATACTATATTGTCGACCACTTCGGCCAGGCCGGCGCGCAGGCCTGCATCGACTACTGGGAACAGGTGCTGGAAGAAAAGGACTACCTGCACGAAGTGAGCTCGATTTTCAACGACTCGCTGGAATACCAGGTGGACAAGGAGTGGACCCGTGGCTTCCAGGAGATTTTTGAGCAGCAAAAGGGCTACGACATCACCCCCTACCTCCCGGTGATCGGCGGCACAGGCTACTACCAGACCGGAGAGGGACCCAACTATGCGTTTACCGATCCGGAGCTCACCCAGCGGATCAAAAACGACTACAACGACGTCTTGACCTACTGCTACAACGAATACCATCTCAAACCCCTCCAGCAGATGGCGGAGGAGCACGGGATGAACATCCGTTACCAGGTCGCTTACAACAAACCGATGGAGGTCGAAACCTCCGCGCTGTCGGTCGGCATCCCCGAAGGGGAGGGCCTCAACCGCGCCACCCTCGACAACCTGCGGATGATGGCGTCCGCGGTGCACATGACGGACAAACAGATCTATTCCTTTGAGTCCGCCGCGGAATTCGGCAACGCGAACGGGCAGAGCTACGAGGACATGGCGTGGTGGCTCAAGCGCAGCTGGGCGGCCGGCATGAACCGCCAGGTGCTGCACGGCGCCTCCTACTCCGGGGTGTGGGAGGATGGAACACTGAACGGACTCATCGGCGGGACTTCCTGGCCGGGCTGGTCGGGCTTCTCCGGCTTTATCTCCAACGACTGGAACCGCAACACCTCGGAGGAAAACGCGGGCAGCTACATCGAATATTTCTCCCGCTACAACTACATCATGCAGAAGGAATCCAAAATCGACGTCGCGGTCTATCGCCACACCTATGAGGACCGCTATATGCTCAGCGGAAACGATGGGGAGGACTGGTACCCCGACGGCGGCGCGCTCAACGCCAACGGCTATTCCTACGAGTTTGTCAGCCCTTCGATTCTCTCGCTCGACACCGCGAAGGTGACAAATGGAGTGATCAACGAGAACGGCCCCGCCTACAAGGCGATTGTCCTCGCCAACGAGGAGCGGATGTCCCCCTCAACGCTATCAACTCTCACCGAAATGGTCGATGCTGGACTCAAGCTCGTCGTGGTCGGAGATGCCCCGAGTAAGCTGATGTACCAGAGCGAGATCAATGAGGGATACACCGATGCGATGATCGCCAGCGGAATGGCTTCTCTCTGTGAGAGCGGCAATGTCCGGCAGGTCGAAGACTATGCGGACGTCCCAGCAGCGCTCGCTGCACTGGGAGTGACCGCAGACGCGCAGTACAACGCGCTCACTGACATCCTCGCCCGCCACCAGGTGGATGAAACCGGCGATTACTACTATCTTTACAACTACAACAAGATGCTCGCCGAGGATGCCAACGCGACGCTTGCGACCGTGGGCACCGGATATCCCGGCATCAATAAGGAAATGGCGTTCTCCGAAAAGGAGGTTGAAGTGACCCTCAAAGGGGAGGGGCGGCCTTATCTGCTCGATGGCTGGACAGGTGAAATCACCCCCATCGCCTCCTATCAGCTCAACAATGGCTCTGTCACCCTGAACCTTCAGTTTGGCGAGGATGAGGCAAAGCTCATTGCTCTGCTCACCGATGAAGAGGCAAAGGCAAACGGCATCACTCCCTGCGCCAACTCTGTCACTGCGCTTGATTCGTCCGCTCAGGCAGTCTATACCGCAGAGGGAGAGCTCGCTCTCCAGGCGTCTGAGAACGGCAAGTACACCGCCACCCTCAGCAACGGCGCACAGTGCACCGCTTCGGTGGACGGCTTACAGCAGGACTTTGCAATCGATGCATGGGATTTACAGATCAGCGCAATCGAACCGGGAGAGGGAAGCATTTACTTCCGCGACTCGGTGTGGAACCAGCTCGAACCGACAACTGTGACCAGTCTGGCCGGATGGAGCACGATCGACCCGGATTGGAAGAATGTCGCCGGTATCGGCCGCTATACAGCAACCTTTACGCTGGATAAAGGATGGGAACAGGGCTTTGGAGCGACCATTGCACTCGGCGAGGTGGAAGACACCTACACCGTCGAGGTAAACGGAAAACAGCTCCCCTTCACCAACCAAATCACCACCACCTTGGACATTGGCCCCTATGTCCGCCAGGGAGAAAATACTATTGTTGTCACCGTTGCCTCCACCCTGTACAACCAGTTTAAGGCGCACGGTGGAATGATGTCCTCCATGCCGCTCAAACAGAACGGCCTGCTCGGAGTCAACGGCGTTGTGCGGGTGAACCCCTACCAGCAGATCGTACTTGAAGCGGACACCTCAAAAGAGATTCTCAACAAGGTGATCGCCTATGCGCAGCAGCAGTATGAGGATCCCTCCTTTGAACAGGTGATTGACATGGTGCAGGAGACATTCACAGCTGCACTCGAATCTGCCCGCACAGTAGCCGGCGACCCGTATGCCACACAAGAGGAGATCGATGCGGCTTGGCAGTCACTGATGTCTGAAATCCACAAGCTCGGCTTTGTCCGCGGGGATAAAACCTCCCTTGCAGGATTGCTGGATGTTGCGGCGCAATATGAAGCGGAAATCAGCAGCTATACCCCTGCCACCGCAGACCGGTTTGTTGCGGTGCTGGCAGAGGCGCGGGTGACCTATGCGGATGGAAACGCCATGCAGGATGATGTTGCCGCGGCGGAGTCAACGCTCCTTGAGGCAATGCTGAACCTGCGCTACAAAGCGGATAAGGGCGTTTTGGAATCAGTGCTTGCAAAAGCGGCTGAAATTGACACAGCGCTCTATTCACCCCAAAGCGTTTCTGTTTTTGAGGCGGCAAATGCCGAGGCAAAAGCAATCCATGACAATCTCAACGTGACTCAGGCCGAAGTGGACAGTGCAGCCGACCGCCTGAACGCCGCGATTAACGGCCTGGTAAAACTGAATACAGCTCCAGAGAAGGGGAATTCAGTCATAGCAGGGGATGCCAACCGGACAACCGGCAACGCAAAGACCGGCGACGTCGCGCCAACCGCGGCAGTTGCTGTTCTGGCTCTGCTATCCGCCGCATATGTCCTCAGCAGGAAGAAAAAATAAGTTCAATCAAAGCGAAAAGCCCGGCAGTTGCCGGGCTTTTCACATATATGGCTGTCAGGATTAAGCAGCCGATTTAGACAAACGGGCGATCGATGGGCCGCCCGTTTGTCCGTTTCCCCACTCTGACAGAACAAAAGAGACCGCGCAGCTGTCTTGTGCAGCGTTCCTGTTCAAAATCTTTACGAGTAGGTTGCTGATGATACGACGTTGAAGCCCTGTGCGGATAGAAGTCCTTATTTTCACGAACAGGGCAGGTCTATTCGGCTCAATACTGGGCCCAGCACCAAGCCTTTTCACAATGTCCTTATGGCGTCAAAGCAGCCGATTTGCAGCTTGAAACTGGAACAGAGAGACTTTCAAGTTTCGCCGGATAAGCACGTTAAAAGCCTTGGCTTCGCAATGACCGGACTAGCTGCACATAAAACTCTCGCACATCAAAGCCACGGATGTTTTGACGGTTGAGGTCGATCAGGTCCCCGTGAGAAATCCCCCTTCTCCCTTTTGCTGTCAGCATCTGAAAACTGTTTCCACATCTCATCGAATCGACGCCGACGAGCCCGTCTTATTGTTTTTCAAAGAGGCGCACTAGAAGGTAGGAGAGGTTCTGCGGAAACGGAGCGCTGGTCCATCCCTTCATTTTGGAGCCAACGCTTTGATAGAAAACGCCGGGAGCGTCCGGGGTGACTCGGTTGAACTCCGCACAGCGCTGAGAAGTCAGGTCGCGCACTGCCGCATAAAAATCGGGATTGGGATCCCCCAGCCTGCGCAGTGCGCCGTTGTACCGTTTGGCGAGCCAGCTGCAAAAACCTTTGGGCGTGTGCTGGAGCAGCCAGTCCACAAAAGCACATCCCCGGTGGGGGGTGTTGATGGTGGTCAGCGACGCGACATAGGGAGCAAGACCCATCCGGCTGATGGCGCAGCGGGATTCCAGTCCCCCCTTGGAGTGGGCGATGATATTGACCTTGCCGCATCCGGTTTGCTTGACAATCTGCAAAATTCGCTCTTTGAGCTCAGCGGCAGCGGCCTCGGTGCCCGCGGCGGACTGCTGTTCCCCATAAAAAATTGTCGCCCCGTTGCGGATAAGCTCTCCCGGAATTCTGCCCCAATAGTTGAAACACTTGCGGTCGCGGAAAAAGACGCCGTGCACCAGAACCAGCGGGTAGTTTGTTTTGCAGGTTTCGTTCTGCATGCGGGCGCAGTTGAGCTCCGCTTTTTCGGTTTCTACCGCGTACTCCTCCCGCACCAGGCGGCAGGCCTTGCCGAGGAGAAATAGGTTCACAACCGGAACCCACCAAAACAAAAGGATCAAAACGCGCCATTTGATTCCAAGCTGGAGTGAGGTGACGACCATTCGGACGCCCCCATTGAACATTAGGACAGCACTGAGCAATACCCACAGCAGGATGTGCAGCAGGAACACACCCACTGGCAGGGGATTCGGAATCCAATGAACCCCACACAGGAATGTCAGGATTAAGTCGAAGGTAAAACAGAACATCCCGATTTTCAGCAAGACCTCTCCGCCGAGCAGGACGCCCAGGCGGGTAAAATTCCCCTTTTTCCAGAGCGGCGCGATGTTGAGCGCCATAAATACAGCCACGAGCAGGGCGCAGAGCAATGTGTAGGCGAGCGGACTGATCTGCAGCCAGCTCCCCAGGAGACAGATATTTGTGAGTGCGAGAACAGCTAGGGTATTGACCAGTTTTCCAAATCGGGTCATGTGAAGCACCACCTTTGCAGAGTTCATAGGATAAAAACGCGGATACAGCATGCACCTGCTCGGCTGTTGTCATTTACTGGTTCAGAAAGGCGAATGAACCAATGCTGATACCCCCAGCACAACAGTTCCTATGAATTGAGCACTTTTCCATCCTGATCAATGACTTTTGCCCGGTACATTCCGCGTTCTTTCAGACGGTCTGCCACGTCGTAGCAGGTCATTCCATCCTGGGTGACCAGCCGGCACTCTCCGGGAGTTTCCTTAGAGAAGGTATTCCAGGCGGTAGTCAGCTGCTCTGTTTCAGTGAGGCCGTAACGGTGCAGCAAGGGAAGAAATCGCCGCGGCTGGGAAGAGTACAGCTCGGTGAGTTTATACTTTTGAATAAAGATTTCCTCACGGGCAGGATGGGAGGCCACTGCAAATTGGGACATCCCGTCCTCGAGCAGAAGATCTCCATAGGCGGTCAGGATCGTGTTGATCTGGGCCCGCGTCTGCAGATCCAGATAGAGTACCTCCTGGTGCAGGATTTGGCCTAATCCCATCTGCTTCTCTTCCTGAAGGCAGAGGGGAAGCTGCATTACAAAAAAGAGCGGTTCCTGCAGGATGCGGACAAACTCGAGGAGGAAATCCTTGAGTTTTTCAAAGCTGATGTTTGCCACAACCGAACAGCCTTCATACACCTGATATTCCTCCCGAAGGAGGTCGGGACGAGGGATTGTGACCCCCGGCGCTGTCTGAAACATCCGATCATCTCCAATCTTTTATTACCATTATAATACAGAACAAAACACAAGTCGACTCTTTTGGGATCGATTTTATCCGGGAAAATGGTTTTTCATCCCAGAAATGGTTACTGAGGATGATTTCTTGTGGGAACTGTGCCGCAGCGGGCGAGGAAACCGGCCGCTGGACACAGTCTCGGGCCGGCGTGTAGGCGTTCGACTCGAGAGAATCCAGAGGGCGTATCGGATTCATTTGGAGGTTGCCACAGTCAAGAGGTAATAGGTTATTTGTTTGAAGGAAGAATGAAATTTTCGGCAGCTGGTTGACAAGAGGAAACTGGTGTGATAAACTAACATGGTTAGAGTTCGCTAACTACAAAAATATGGAAAACGGAGCATAAGCTCCTTTTTCTTTCTGCGAAAGTTAGCTTAGGCTAATTTATGGTCTGTGTTGAAAGGGGTATGATGTACATGATGATCAACAAAAGGTTGATTGGAATGGTCGGTGAATCCAAAAAATACATAGGGTGGAATGTGGCGTTCCAGTGGCTGGGGCTCGCAGCCAATATCTGTTTGATCCTGTCGGTCACCAACCTGCTCGGGCGGCTGGCGCTGCAGGAGTTTGAACCAGTGCTGCTCCTGTCCATCCTGGCCGTGGCACTTGCGAGCCTGGCGGTCCGGGTGCTCTGTTCGGTCCAGACGGCCAAGATGAGTTACAAAGTCTCTGAAAAGGTGAAAAAGACGCTGCGGGAACGGATTTACCAAAAGCTGCTGCGGCTTGGCATCTCCTACAACGACCAGGTGCCTACCTCTGAGGCGGTGCAGGTGTCAGTCGAAGGGGTGGAACAGCTCGAGGTCTATTTCGGAAAATACCTCCCCCAGTTCTTTTACAGCCTGCTCGCGCCAATTACCCTCTTTGCCGTCCTCTCGTTCATCAGCTTCAAGTCCGCTGCCCTCCTGCTCCTCTGCGTCCCGCTCATCCCGGTTTCCATCGCCCTGGTGCAGAAATTTGCCAAAAAGCTTCTCGCCAAGTACTGGGGCGAATACACTGCCCTGGGCGACCATTTTCTCGAGAATGTGCAGGGGCTGACCACCCTCAAAATTTACCAGGCGGATGCGCACAAAAACCAGGAGATGAACCGGCAGGCGGAGCGGTTCCGCAAAATCACGATGAAGGTGCTGACCATGCAGCTCAATTCGGTCACCTTGATGGACCTCATCGCATTCGGCGGGGCCGCCCTCGGCGTGATCGTCTCGGTGTCGGAATTCAGGGCGGGCAACGTCGGTTTCGCCGGCTGCCTTGCAATCATCCTGCTCGCAGCGGACTTTTTTATCCCGCTGCGCCTGCTCGGCTCATTTTTTCACATCGCCATGAACGGCATGGCGGCAAGCGATAAGATGTTCCGCATCCTCGACCTGCCGGAAGATGCCCCCAAGACCCAGCGGCTCCCAGCGGCGTTTTCAGACATCCGCTGCACCGGCCTGCGTTATTCCTATGAACCTGAGCGGGAAATTCTGCACGGGGTGGATCTCACCTTTCCACGCGGCAGTTTCACCTCGATTGTTGGAAAAAGCGGCTGTGGAAAGAGCACCATCGCCGCCCTGCTCATGGGGATCAACCAGGGCTACAGCGGCAGCATCACGGTTGGGGGGAAGGAGCTCTCCTCCCTCACCGAGGAGAGCATCATGCAGCAGGTCACCCTCATTGGGCACAACAGCTATCTCTTTCAGGGGACCGTGCGGCAAAATCTACGCATGGGCGGGCCGAATGCATCCGATCAGGCGATGTGGACGGCGCTGGGCCAGGTGAACCTCGCAGATTTCCTCGAGAGGGAGGACGGCTTGGACACCTGGCTGGAGGAGGGCGCTGCCAACCTCTCGGGCGGACAGCGACAGCGCCTCGCCCTGGCACGCGCCCTGCTGCACGACAGCAGCGTCTACATCTTTGACGAGGCGACCTCTAATATCGACGTGGAGAGCGAAAACGATATCATGAAGCTGGTGGCGCAGCTCGCGCGGACAAAGACGGTGATCCTCATCTCCCACCGCCTTGCCAACGTGGTGCAGGCGGATGCTATCTATGTGCTCGAGGAGGGCCGTGTCGTCGAGAGCGGAACTCATCACCAACTTCTCAACAGGAAGGGATCCTATGCGGACCTGTGGGAGAGCCAGCAGGCGCTCGAACAGGTCACCAGAGAGGAGGTGGCGGTATGAAGCGGAGCAATCTAAAGATTGTCGGTCGGCTGATCGGGCTGGTGAAGCCGCTGCTGCCGTTGATGCTGCTCGCCATCCTCATGGGGGTGCTCGGCTACCTCTGTTCCATCTTAATCACAATTTTTGGCGGCTACGCGCTGCTCAACCTGCTTGGGTATACGACGCCGCTGGGCGTATCGGCTGTGTTCGCCTGCGTCATCGTCTTCGCGGTCCTGCGCGGGGCGCTGCGGTACGCGGAGCAGTACAGCAACCACAACATCGCCTTCCGGCTGCTCGCGCTGATCCGGGACCAGGTGTTCCGCGCGCTGCGCCGGCTCTCCCCGGCAAAGCTCGAGGGGAGGGATAAGGGAAATCTCATCTCCATCCTCACCTCGGACATCGAGCTGCTCGAGGTGTTCTACGCCCACACCATTTCCCCTGTGGTGATCGCGTTTGTCGTCTCGCTCCTCATGGTGCTGTTCATCGGCCAGTTCCACTGGGCCCTGGCGCTGATCGCCCTGCTCGGCTATCTCACCGTCGGCGTTGTCCTGCCGGTGATCACCTCCAAATTGGGGCGGGAGCCGGGCGCGCAGTACCGCAGGGCATTCGGCGGGATGAACAGCTATTGTCTCGATAACCTGCGCGGGCTCAAGGAAATCATCCAGTACGGGCAGGGCAGGCGCCGACTCGCCGGAATCGCACAACGCACCGACAGCCTGGGGAAAAAGCAGAAGCAGCTGAGCCGGTACGAAGGACTGACCGTGGCACTCACCAACGGGGCGATCCTGCTGTTTTCAGTCGGCATGCTGTTCGCCTCGGCAGGGCTGTACGCGGGAGGGGACATCGGGTTTGACGTCGTCCTGATCTGCACCATTGCGATGATGGGGTCGTTCGGCCCGGTCACCGCCCTTGCCAACCTCGCCAACAACCTGCTCCAGACCTTTGCCTCGGGCAACCGGGTGCTCGACGTCCTGGATGAACAGCCGATGGTCGAGGAGGTTACTGGGGGCGCAGACGTCCTGTTCGAGGGAGCGGAGTGCCGCGATCTGTCGTTCGCCTACGGGGAGGAGGGTATTCTCGACCGGGTCAGCCTCTCCTTCCCGCAGAATCGAATCATCGGCATCACCGGCAAGAGCGGGTCGGGCAAGTCGACCCTGCTCAAACTGCTGATGCGGTTTTGGGACGCGGACAGCGGCAAAGTGGAACTTTCCGGCCGGGAGGTCAGGGAGATCAACACCAGCTGCCTGCGCCGCCTCGAAAGCTTTGTGACGCAAGAGACGCAGCTATTCCACGACACAATTGAAAACAACGTCAAGGTCGCAAAGCTGGACGCCACCCATGAGGAGGTTGTCCTCGCCTGCAAAAAGGCGTCGATCCACGACTTTATCCTGACGCTGCCCAACGGATATGACACCAATGTCGGCGAACTGGGCGACAGCCTGTCCGGCGGGGAGCGGCAGCGCATCGGCATTGCACGCGCCTTTCTGCACGACGCCCCGTTCATTCTGCTCGACGAACCGACGAGCAACCTCGACAGCCTCAACGAGGCGGTGATCCTCAAAGCGCTGCGGGAGCAGAGCGGCGGCAAGACCGTTGTGCTCGTCTCCCACCGCAGGTCTACCATGGGTGTTGCGGATATCACCTATTCGGTGGAAAACGGGAGGTTGAGCTGATGAAAACGATACAGGGCAAACGGGAACGGGAAAAGCGGGTGGTCGGGGAGATGATCCGGATCTACTGTAGGGGAAACCACCGCTGCAGGGAGCTCTGTCCCAGCTGCGCCGAACTGCTGCGCTACGCGTCTGAGCGCAGCGACCTCTGCCCGTTTCTGGAGAACAAGACGTTTTGCTCCAACTGTAAAATCCACTGTTACCGGAAGGAGCGGCGGGAGCAGATCCGCAGGGTGATGCGGTACGCAGGCCCCCGGATGCTGTGGCGTCACCCC
>CBCSOX010000075.1:0-11652 GCA_965141735.1 uncultured Oscillospiraceae bacterium
CGCATAAAGAGAAACACAGCACAGGGCCCCGCCGGTAACGATGGCGGGGCCCTGTTCTATTTGTATCCCGAAAATTACAGACAATGCCAGTGGCTGAAAAAGAAAAGGGTTGAGTAGATAATGAGTACTCCTTTCGTGTAAAGTAAAGGCAGGTGAGTCAACTGGAACAAAATCGATTGGAGTTCATCCAAGGGAAACGGCACCACTTATTTTATACATCCCAAATTTAAATGATAGTGTTTGTATCAAAAAGCACAGAGACAGAGGAAAACAATTGAGGAACAAACGGATAAAAAGACCCAATTCGAGGCGTTTCCAGGTTCTATAGCAATATTGGTGAGTCTATTGTCGAAGCACAGCGTGTCATGGGAACTCTAAAGGGGAAGACTGCTGGATAATACTCAATTGAAATACAAACTGGAAGGAAAGGTATGCAAAGTAACTAGCCAGGTGAACCGGTCGAAAGGTATTGTATTGCTGCAATAGCCAAAAAGAAAAATAAAGGGAGGAACGATCTGAAATAAACCGGAAAATAATGGAAACAAGACAGCAGGATACCATTGCATAAAACAGGCGGATTGGTCAGCGGAATTAGAAAGCATTTCTTTATGCTATCTCTTTAACGAGCAGTATGATTGGAAATCAAGCAGATCAGGCCGGGCGATTTGCAGCTCTGCGCACTGCAAATCGCCCGGCCTTAGAGCGTTTTAAATAGCGCGAAGTTGTATCGAAGCTCGTCTGGGTCCAGAGCCGATAGGGTTTTTCAAAATGCAAAGCGCAGTGGGACAATCCAATTCGGCTGTATATCTCTGGATTCCCGTTGCACACTAACAGTGTAAACTTCAGGAGGTGTATTATGGAGAAAAAAAGGAAGATCAGACAGCCTGTAGATGATTTTGCTCAGGCAGATCAATTGACCCCCCCAACCGTGGATCTGATTCAGCAGCAAAACCAGGCGGCGCAGCCGACCGATGACTATCCGTTTGGTTTCAACGACAAGGCTTCTTTTTCCGATGCCGAAGAGGACCACACGCCCGCTTCGATTGTTGGAATGGAGACCGATCGATTCGAGGGATATCCCGACGGAAAAAAGATGCAGCACAAAGACAGATATCAACGGTAAACCGCCTTTGGGCGGTACATAACAGCTCATATGATCCAAAGTCGGGACGTGTGACAAAAAGAGTTCAGATGAATAAGCCTGATGCATCCAGAGTTTTGGGAACAACAGCCTTTAGACGGACTGTTTGAAAAGGCACACTGAGGGAAAATTTTACAACAGGTTTTTCTGCCAGAAAAAAGCAGCATTTAGAAACGGCGGCTAACAACATGCACCAATGTTCGATTTGATTAGCAGGATTCGTGCAGTTTGAACAAGTAACGAGTGAGTGCAACGCAGCCCCAGGGCTTTACAAAGCATTCTTCTTTTGAAAAATGGATTGAAACGGAAATGAAGTGTCAAGACTAAAACGGAACACATTTTTCATTACAGGAGGACGGGCGTATTATCTTTACAAAGATTGCGGCGCTGTTTACTGCGTCACTTTTGCTTTCCCACGCCGCTCTCCCGCCTTTGTACCGGGAGCATATCCAGGCTGTGGACAGCATGACGGCCATTGTCAATGACCAGCAAATTCAATCTGTTGTCGACCGGCTTTCAAAACAGGACTTTATTCCGCCCCCGCCAGAGCCCGCTGTTCAGACAGTGGAGTGCTCCGTTCCGCCAGTCGATACCTCTTTTAAGTCCTACACCGACTACCGCTGCATCACCGACCGGACCAGTCCGCAGTGGAAAGTGCGGGAGCGTTGCTTCACCGATGAGGACGGCATGCGTCGGATCGAGGCGCCGAATGGAGAGATTGATTACATTGTCGCGCTGGGATCGGCTTATACAACAACTGTGGGGGACCGTTTCATCTTTACGCTGGACACTGGGGCAACTTTTACGGCAACGGTGGGGGACCTCAAGCAGGACCGCCACACCGACCCCAGTCACCGTTATATTGAACGGGATGGTAACGTTGCGGAGTTCCACATTGATTCGGAGGCAGTCAGCGCCCGGGTGCTCCAGATGGGAGATGTCTCCTGGGTGGACGGCCTGAGTGGACAAATTGTACGGATTCAGAAAATACTCTAGCGTGCAGGCACAGCTCTATCTAGGAGACAGGCTGATTAACTCCATAGTGAAAGGGATTCTTGTTGGGGAAAACGCCTGTTTGTTTGAGAGTCTGGGAAATCCTGATGCAAAGCTGTGCTGCTCGCTGCACCCTGAAAATCTATTTATTTTTAGTGTGCAGCGAAATGCTGGAGTCACCTCGTTGTATCATCGTCCGGCGGGGCGTAATTTGGAAAGGGCGCGGAATCCGTCATGCATCTGTCTGCGGCTGTGCGGCCTTATTTCAAAAGCCTTTTGTTGTCCTGTGTGAGAAAGCGGGACAGCTTTCCGGTGTACAGCAGCGTCAGGCGGTGCATCGCCCTTGTACAGGAGACATAGAGCAGGCTGCGGTGGAAATCAGAGCAATACTCCTGGTCACTTGCCTGCGGGAGGATCACCTCGTCAAATTCCAACCCCTTAGCCATCTGGACTGAGGCGACTGACACACCGCTGGTAAATCGAGTACTCTCGGGTGAAATGAGGTTTAGAACGGTCACACCGGAGAGCTCGTGATACAGCCGGCGGGCGTCGTCATTGCTTTTGACAATGATTCCAAGCGAGGAATTCGATCCCTGTTGAAACGCTTGGATCGCCTTGCTGAGTTTTTGGAGCAGTTCTGCATGAGTTTTGCAGCTGATCAGGTCCGGCTCTGGTCCGTGACGCTCCACCGGTTCCAGGCCGGTGATGCTCTGAATTCGTTCAGAAAAACGCAGAATTTCGTAGGTGGAGCGGTAGCTCTTTGTGAGAGATACATACTCAGCTCCGCCGTAAAGGCTGCGCAGGTCTTGCAGCGTGTGCGCGTGACACGGGTTGAGGACCTGTCCAAAGTCGCCCAGTATGGTTTTGTCACAGCAAAACAGCCGGTTGAGCACAGCGTACTGGATCGGGGAGTAATCCTGCATCTCATCGATGACCAGATGCCTGGTGACGCTACTCTGCTTAGCGCCTGAAAAGGCGGTGTGAAGATAGAGAAAGGGGTAAACGTCAGCCCACTCGAGCGTTTTGCTGGCGGGCTGTACAAACAGCTGTGGCCTGCCGATTGATCTGTAAAAATCTCTGTACAGCGCCAATGTGCTCCGCACGCTCAGCATTGCGGTCAGGCATTTTAAAATTTCCCGTGCTTTGGGCAACTCATCCTGCCTGCTGTTTTCTGTTTGAAACCGGTTGAGGACATCGTCCGCGACCTTTGGGAGCCTCTGTTTGATTGGATTGCCCGCATAGGTGAGGAACCGTTCCAGGATCCAAGCCCCGCTCGCGGTAAAGCGGCCGAATGCAATGTCCACCGGCTGAAACACCCGGTTGGGCAAACTGTCTATGTAGCTGTCCATCTGTCTGACGAATTCCAGTGTGGATTTGAAGCGTGTCCGATCTGCCCACGCCGTGTCCTGCTCTTCCAGCGGATCTTTGTTGGGTTCAAATTCAACCACGTTTTCCAGCTCGATTTCAGCGAGTTCAGTAAGGTTCATCTGGTAGACAGGCTCTTCGCCGAGTTCGGGTATGACGCCGCCGATGTAATCCCCAAAGACTTTGTTGGGGGAAAGGATGGTGATATTCCGGGCGTTCAGCCTGTCCTGAAACCGGTAAAGCAAGAAAGCGATGCGGTGCAGGGCGATCGAGGTCTTTCCGGATCCAGCCACTCCTTGTATGATTAGAGTTCCCGTCCTTTCGCTGCGAATGATCTTGTTCTGCTCCTTTTGAATGGTCGCGATGATCGACTTCATCTTTTCGTCAGAGGTGTGGGAGAGCTCTTGTTGCAGCAGCTCGTCCTGCACATGGGAGGAACTTTCCAAAGCGTATTGCATCACGCTGTTTTTAATTTTAAACTGGCGCTTCCGGGTCAGTTCTCCGTCGATCCGACCAATCGGGGCATCGTAGCCTGCCGGGCCGACATCGCAATCGTAAAACATGCTGGCGACAGGGGAGCGCCAGTCAAAAATGAGAAGCTCATCTTGATGCGCAAAGGCAAACCGTCCGATGTAATAGACCTCAGGCAGGTCATCCTCCCTGCATCGGAAGTCAATCCGGGCAAAATAGGGCGAATCCATGAGCTTGGCGAGCCTGTCGCGCCGCACCACTGCAGACGCGCCGGTTCGGTCGGCCTGCTTGAGCAACAGTTCGTTTTGGAACATTTCATGCGGGTCAATTTCACCCCGGTATTCCACCATATAGCGTTTGGCGTCCCGATACTCCCTGTCGAGCTGCTCGACACCCCTCTCCGCCTCCTTCAGCGCATCTTTTAACCTGACGCTGATTTCCTCCAAGTGTAAAATCTCGTCGGGAAACGCAACGCTGTTTCCAGCTGGCTGTTCGTTACGCATTGTCATCCCCCTTCCATAAAAATCGCTGTGTGGGATACCCATACTCAGTGAGCAGCTCCGCCTCGGCAAAGCCCAAGCGGATGATTTCACTGCGCTGGCCGGTGTCCGCTCGGTCTCCCTCTCGGTAGGTGGTGATGCTGACCACCCTGCCTGTGAGCATTTCCTCCAGTACCTTGTTAAGCAGCGCGTTCGGGATTCCCTGATTCCGGTAAAGCGGGTGGCAGCCTAAAAAATCAATGCTACCAGTTTCGTAAGAAAAAAGCATTATGCCGATGGCAACCGGGCCGTCTTTGAGGATCAGCGCCTGCTGGGAGTAGATTTTT
Organism: uncultured Oscillospiraceae bacterium; assembly: GCA_965141735.1. Classification (GTDB taxonomy): domain Bacteria; phylum Bacillota; class Clostridia; order Oscillospirales; family Ruminococcaceae; genus Massilioclostridium. The sequence goes on from CBCSOX010000075.1 coordinate 4,797, forward strand.
TGCCTGAGCACCTCCAGGTACTCCTTCTCGTTCAAGCAGGGGAAGCCGTCGACCACAAGCCGCACCAGCTCCATCCAGCCGGGAATATCCGCCTCAGTCGCAAACGAGATTTCCCAATCCTGTTTTTCTTTTTGATTTAGCATTGCAAAGCTCCCTTCAAAAACAAATCTACACTGCAGCGGATAGAATCTTTCGGCTTCCCGAAATTGATAGGGCGGCATTTTATACATCGCTGTAAACACATCGGTAAATGCCTGCTGGCTTTCATAGCCTGACCGCAGCGCGATTTCCAAAATTGGCTTGCTGGAAAAGACCAGTAGCTTTGCTGCTTCCGTAAGCTGCCGCCTTTGAAGATAATCGTGTATGGTCAGCCCCACAGTCTGGGTAAACATCCGGTGCAGATGGTATTTGGAGTAATGGGCGGCACCCGCGATGCGGCCGAGGTCCAGCTTCTCGCTCAGATGGGCCTCAATGTAATCGATGACCGCGACAATGCGGTCAATTCTATTGTTTTGCATCTGCTTTCCTCCTTCCGAATTTTTATTATACCCAATGCCAGCCGCCCGCGTTTCATTATTCTTGCTCTTTTTTGCCGCCAATATTGACCTTTGGGCAGCATCTTGTGATTCTGCCGCCTGCCGTTGCTGCCGCAACGGTGATTTTTCGTGTTAGAAAAGGTGCAAAAGTGGCCGCGGCTAAAACGCAAGGAAAGCATCTTGTGTAAAGAAGAAAAAAGGGCTGGACATCTCGCTGCGTGCAAAACACAACGGGCTGACGGGAAACGCAACGGGTTTTCAGCAGTGGGTAAGTGAAGCCTAAAAAGCCTCGACGGTGATGCCCTCTGTTCAGAGCAGCTGGATGGCGCATCACTTGAGAAACCGCTGATGGAAAAGGCGTATTCGGGAACGATGGTTCGGGAGTGATAAGGCGAGAACCTGCTGAGAAGGTCATATGTAAATGGAGGGAGAGACTGTCTTCGAGGATGGGGGAACAACCCGTTGCAGGGAGGGGAAGAGCTTCTTTCATCTCATTGGGCATAAAAATCAGCACAAAAGAAAAAAGACCCTATTCAGGTCTTTTGTGGTGTGGATTCTGTTGTCTGAGTTGTCATCCTGGGGCCCTTGCGGAGAAAACGCAGGGCTCATTCACTTCTGCGGCCGGGTTGCCGGATCCAAGCCCCATACTCTTTTCGCACCGTTTCTACCGAAGCGCACTCAGTGATTTTCTGTATAAATTCACCTGCCATCTCCTTGGAGAGATCCAGCTGACACGATTGATCAAGAGCCGTTTGAGAAAAGCAGGACGCATAGAGTTCTTGCATGGAACGCTCGTCAGCAATCTGGTTTTTGAGCAGCAAATAGCGATAAAAATCCATGCTGTCGGAATAGGAAGCGCGGTATTCTTCAATTCCGATGCTGTTCATCCCAGTTCGCAATGGCGTGAAAAACGCTTGAAGAAGGGGCGCCAACTTTGTGAGATAGTTTTTTCCCTTTTCTGAATCCACCTCCAAACAGGGGAGCAGGACCGGAGCCGAAGCCCTCTCAAAGAAGGCGGTGAGCGCTGTTGGGTGGACGTGACTGCCCGGAGCGGGGAGCTCCTTGGTCTGTTTGTTGGTGTAAACGCAGAAGGAATAATAAAGCCCGTTGTGCGACCGGACATCCGACTGCTCGCTGAGCGTCCAGTTGTTGTCTCTGTCAATGTCCGGAAAGAACCTGTCCGCCTTCCTCTGGCCCTGAATCTTTGTAACAAGGGCTTGTCCGCAGAAATCGAGCAGCAGGGAATAGACTGCATATCCGCCCATGACATAGACGTCGTCGCTGTCGCAGATCGACAGCGCAATCCCCAGGTCTTGGAGAGAGCAGCAGGTGATTGCGCCTGCGATTTGCAGCGATCTGTCCCTGGACATGACGATGTTGAGCCTGTTTTTCAGCGGCCTTGCCTTTGGGAGTGACTCGAGGGTGCGGCGGCCCATGACGACCGCCTTGTTGAGGGTAGTTTTGCGGAAAAAAGCCATATCCTCCGGAATGGAGTAGAGCAGCCCATTTTCACACCCAATGCCCCATGCCTGATCGACTGCAACAATACACTTCATTTTAATCACCTAAACTGCAACTTCAATTTTTTGGCTGAACGGATGATACTGATAGTCTGGAAAAGCAAAATCTTCGGGGGTAAAGCGGTAAAAGTCGGTTACCTCCCGATTGATCTCAAGGCGCGGGGCAGGGAAAGGCTGCTGTTCAATCAGCTTTTCAATAATCGGAATATGCCTGTCGTAGATGTGCGCATCCGCGATTACATGCACCAATTCCCCGGCAACCAATCCGCTCGCCTGCGCAAACATGTGGACCAGGGCGGCATATTGACAGACGTTCCAGCCGTTGGCCACCAGCATGTCCTGTGACCGCTGGTTTAATATGGCGTTGAGCCTGTTGCCGCTCACATTGAAGGTGACGCTGTAGGCACATGGATAGAGGTTCATTTCGTGCAGATCCTGGTGTACATAGATATTTGTCAGCATCCTGCGGGAATTCGGGTTGTGTTTGAGGTCGTGCAGCACGCGGTCGACTTGGTCGAACATTCCGTCGCTGTATTCATGCTTGACTGCCATCTGGTATCCATAGGCCTTGCCGATGCTCCCCGACTCATCCGCCCAGGAGTCCCAGATCTTACTGTTGAGATCCTGGACGTTGTTGGACTTTTTTTGCCAGATCCAGAGGATCTCGTCGATTGCGGCGCGGGTGTTGATTTTCCTCAGGGTGAGCAGGGGGAATTCCCTGCTTAAATCGTACCGGTTGACGATGCCAAATTGTTTTTTGGTGTGCGCCGGCTGTCCGTCTCCCCATCTGGGGCGTACATTGTATTCGGTGTCCCAGGTGCCGTCATCCAGAATGCTGCGACAGTTCTCAATAAATCGTTGATCCGCGTAACTCACGTATTCTTGCCTCCCAATTTATGAATGATAATAGAGGAGCAGCAGGTCGATGACCTGGCTCCAATTTTGGTCAATGCCATAACCATAGATTTTTCTTTGCAGGTCAAAAACGCCCTCCCGCAAGGGGGACTTCAACGAGATCGCCCCCCAGAAGGGGCCTAGCGTTGTGATCATTTTCCGATCGAACCCGGTGAGGCTGTCAGGAGATGTCAGCAGTTTGAAATTGAGATTTGAGTCCGACTCTTGTTGCAGCTGGTTGTAGGAAAGGAACTGCGGCACAGCGTCCTCAAGATACCTGCTTCTGTCGCGAATGTTCGAGAGCAAGGCAGCTCGGCTTTTCTCGGTGATCCTGCGGAAATAGTCGACCGCAAACGAAAAAAAGCTTTCCGGCAGCGTCGCTTGCTTGGTTTCCTTCCCTGGGACCGAATGCATTGCAACGAGGCCTTTTTCACAGGTCAATACGGTTTTGAAAAAACAATCCATTCCCGGAATTTCAAATTCCCAAAGCGGTTTGGTGTAATACAGGCTGACAGATTCCTCAATTATATCACGTCTGGAGGGATATTTCAAGGCTGGACACTCGCATTGATATGGGCTATAATGGAACGCGTCGGCATACGCCTGGCTTTCAAATTCCCTGACAAAGCAGAGGGGTTTTGCCAGATACACGTTTGAAAACAGTTTGACTAGAGGCTTTCCTTTGCCAAGGCTGAATAAGCTGTCAGTGGGGGAGTGATCCCAAATCAACCTCCAAATCATGCTGTTGGCCATATCGGTCAGATGAAGGCCACGGCATAGGATCGGAATCATATCGTCTTTGTCGGAATTGAGTTGTGAAAAAAAGTGATCAGAGCACTCCTTCCGGATTAGCGAGCATTTGCTGCAGGGCGCCTGAACAGCCTGGTTTTCACACAATATCGAAGCGGTCTTTTCCCTCAGGTCGAAAAAAAGCAGCTCATCCAGCCAATGAAACCGGGCCTCAATTGCTGCGCTGCTGTCATCCCATTGCATGAAATGAACTCCTGTTGCCCGGATTGGGAGCTGGTTTTTCTGATACCAATTCGCGATGGATTTTGCTAAAACATAACTGTCCTTCCCACCGGACAGCGAGAAATACCAATGGATTTTTTTTAGAGGAAAATAGGGCTTGATATACTTATTCATGTAATAATCTATTTTCCAGTCAACACATTTTACACTCATGGGGAAATCCTTTCATCGGGGGGTGAGGTCTATGAATATGGATCAAGAATACATGGCGCAGGCCTATCAATACGCTCAGAAACACTCACACTGTCTGCGCAGAAAGGTTGGCGCAGTTCTCGTCAGCTGTGATGGAAAAGTGCTGCGATCGACCAATTTGCCGGCTCCAGATCCACAGCAATGTATTCAGGAGGGCTGCCTGCGGGATCTCAACGGCATTGGCAGCGGCCAGTATCCTGACCTGTGCCGCTGCATACACGCTGAAATTGACCTGTTGCTTCAATGTGCCCGCAAGGGCGTCTCATCGGACAGCGCAACCGTGTATTGTACGCTGTCCCCTTGTCCAAACTGTGCAAGGGCGCTGCTGCGGTCGGGGATTGCCCGCCTTGTTTTCTGCGAGGAGTATTCCAATCAGGAGTACCGCACGATTTTCCAAGGCAGCGGCGTCAGCATCGAGCAATTGGACTATTTGTCGCTGTAAATCCTGTTTTTCTCCTTGAGCTTGTCATACACCTTGCGCGCGCCTGCTCCCTTGTTGTCCTTTAACGCGATCTCCTCATAGATCATCCGGCGTATTTCCTCATCCATGTCAAAATAACGGTGCAGCTTAAATGGAATGCTGTCATCGTCGAAATCCTGGTGGCAGTAGAGGATAAAAGCGTGCTCAATTTTGTTAATCCTGAGATTCCGGTTTTGATCCAACAACTGATTGAAATGCTTGATGCTGTCTTTTAAGCCCATACCAGTGGAAATGGAGCAGTCGATTGCAACGCCAGTGAGATTTCGATCGTTGTTCCTGGCCTGCGCGGCGTTGAGCAGCGCGTCCAGATTTTCATATTGAATGCTGTAGGAGCCGATCGGCACATGTTCGCCCTGTGGAACATAGCTGCTGTGTCCGTCGATCTTACAGATATAGATAATCGTGTTGTCACTGCTGAAAATATTCTGGGCGAGAATTTGATTTCCGTTTTTGATAAACAGCACAAAGTCGACGTATTCCAGGCCAGAGTCGGATAACAATTTGCGGATTGCGATTGTCATGATGTTGAGGTCTTCCTCTGCATAGGACGCCTCGAGCGTATTGATGAAATACTTGCTCCTAATTTCAGTGGCGTATTTCCCACGGTAAAAAAATCCATCTGGGAAGTATTTCACATGCTTTGCGTCCATAACCAACAGCCGTTCAATAATCGATTTTCTCGACTCTGTCACGTTAAAAAGCTGAACCCTCTCGTAGACCCGACTGCACAAAACCGGATCCTGCATCTTTTTGTTGTAGATCAGCCAGCGCCATCTTTTGGACAAAGGCAGATCGAAGTTTTGCGCGATCAAATCCCGGATTTTAAAAAGGAACAGAATAATCAGCACAATTGCTTCCAAAATATTTTGCATACATGTCACTTCCGTAAAAAATGTCGTTCTCAGTTCGCTTTTTTAAAGAATGATGCGTACTTTCTATAATTATAGCATATTTTAGAAAAAATGTGTAGATTTTGAAAAAACAAATTGTTCTGCGTCTGATTCCCTGCGGTTTTCAGTTTGGGGTCGGAATCTGTCACATTGATCTGGGATCACACTCTTTTACCTGCACAGCCTGCGCAGGGATTTAAGGTAAGACAGGGTTGGGAAGACGCAAGTGTGTTCTCAGATAGGCGGAATGGATGGTCCCAACAGAATCCGAAGCAGTGTTGAGAATGGGACGGCTGTCTGCACAGAATTCCGATCAGGACGGGGCATCTGTATTTTCGGCCGCCAGAACCTACAGACACAACGATCTCGAGGTGTCCACAAAGGCTTTGTAGGCTGGGGCCCGAAATAGAATAAAAAAGCCCCGGTTCCAGCGCGTCAAAAGCCCTATGTGCTGGTTTCCATTCTGAGCGCATGGCACGAGGGGGAATGGACGCTGGCGGATGTCCAGCCCACCTTGCAGATGCTCTTTGACCGCCAGTACACGCTGACCGAAAACGTGGTAAAGGAGCGGCGGTACTACATCGAAACGGATACATGGACGGACGAGGAGGGTAACACCCACACTGACAGCTACCGGGTATATTACGATTATTATATCTGCACTGTGACACTGGATAACTTCAACCTTTCCCATCTTCCTATCTATATCATGGGGGAGGAAAAGGTTTCCCGGTATTCCCTCTACATGGCCACGCTGGGGAACCGCCCCGACCTCTTTCCCGGTTCGTCCTATGTGGGGAAATACACCAACCCGCCGGATGGCTACGAAGTGCCGGGGGAATATCTGGACGATGAAACATTCGCGGCGATGCTCTCCGAGGCCGAGAAATACCTCGGCTATCCCTATGTATGGGGCGGGAGCTCCCCGGCCACGTCCTTTGACTGCTCCGGCTTTGTTTCGTGGGTAGTCAATCATTCCGGCTGGAACGTGGGGCGGCTGGGGGCCCAGGGGCTTTACAACATCTGCACCCGCACCGGCTCCCCGCGCCCCGGCGACCTTGTTTTCTTCAAGGGAACCTATGACACCCCGGGAGTCTCCCACTGTGGCATCTATGTGGGGGACGGGATGATGCTGCACTGTGGCGACCCCATACAATACGCCAACTTAAACAGCAGCTACTGGCAGGCTCACTTCTACGCCTACGGGCGTTTACCATGAAAAGGAGGTTTTCAATGGCGATAAGCAAGAGCGCAAAAATCATGGCCGAGATCGAAAAGGTCAAGGGCAAAATCAGCGACCAGCAGGCCCGG
>CBCSOX010000076.1:0-11336 GCA_965141735.1 uncultured Oscillospiraceae bacterium
GAGGTCGAGCTGGCTGTAGAGCTCATAGTGCTCTCTGAGCAGGTCTTTGTTGCCCTGCTGGAGGCCGAGCTTGTGAATCTCAGTCATGAGGGCGACCCATGCGTTCTGCACCTGCTCCGGAGTGGAGGTGTTGGTGTTGGCGACGCGGATTGCCTCGTCAAGCGCTGCGAGGAAGCTCTCCTGTACGCTCGAAATCGCATTGGCGAATTCCTCGGAATCCTTCAGAGCAGTCGCTTTTTCAAAGACTTTGTTGATGATCGTGCGGTCGGCAACTTCAACCGGCGGTACCGGGGTTTCTTCAAAGACCTGGAACTCATAGATGCTCGGACGGTTGGCATTGGTGAGGTTGAGGCGGATCTTGTTGGAGGTCACCGAAGCAAAGCTCACGTTGGTCTCTCCATTGACCGCGCCGCCGGTGTAGGCGACTTCCCAGTGTCCGGTTTCTCCGTCACGGGCTGTGGCATCTTCCACCCAGTATTCGATGTTGTAGCCGTCGATGTGGTTGTTTGCAGAGTTCATCTCTTTGATGTAGGCGCTGCCGATGGTGATCGGCGCGTCAAATTCCATCATCAGCCATGCGGTGGTTACCGAATCGTTGGTTGCCCAGCGGGTGCTGGCGTTTCCATCGGTTGCCTTGTCCGGGCTGTAGGGCGCGCTGTGGAAGTTGCTGGCGGTGACGTTTGTCGCCGTCGGGGAGAGATTGTCCCCCTTGACCGAGTTGGGCAGTACGGTGACGGTGAGGGTCTTGCTCGCCGATTCGCCGTCCTTGGAGACGGTAAAGGTGAGGTCAACGTCGGTCGGCTCCGCCGGGGCGTTGATGTTGCCAAAGGTGTCGATGACGTTAAAGTTGGAAGTTGCCGTCAGTTCGATGGCAAAGCCTCCGGGGACAACCGGCATGGTGATCTTCGCCGCGCCCTTGTCCGGATTTTGCATGGTCAGTTCGTTCGCGACATCCTGCACCGATTTGGAGGGACGTTTTTCGTTGTAGAGCTGGAATTCCCAGAAGCTCGGGCGGAAGCCGTCGGTGATGTGGAAGCGGATGCGGTCGGCGGTAAATGCTTCGAAACGAACTGTCGCTGTGGAACCGATGGAACCGCCTGTGTAGCCGATCTTCCACTCGTTGTCCGCCCAGTATTCGATGTTGTAGGCGTTGGTGCGGTTGTTGGCGCCTGTGAGCTGTGAGAAGTAAGCGGTGTCAACCGTGACCGGCTCTGCAAACGAGAGCTCGAGCCAGGCTTCCTTGGTAACGCTGTCCTGTGTGGCCCAGCGGGTGTCGGATTTGCCGTCAACTGCTTTATCGCCTGAATAGGTTGCGCTGTGCTGATTGGACGCGGTCACAACAACTGCCTTTTTCGCGATGTTTTTGTCAAAGGTCGCCTCGATCGTCGCGTCGCCCTGAATGTTCTCAAAGGTGTAGCTGTCGACTTCGCCGACCGACTGGCCGTTTACTTTGACTGTGCCGAGCGAATGGTCGACGTCGGGTTTGATGGTAAAGGTTTTGCTCGAGAACTGCTCGACCGGAACCTCACCGGAAGGCTCGATGGTGCCGCCTTCACCCGCGGTTGCGTTGATGTAGAAGGTAGCGAGTTCGAGTTCCTTCGGAGCAACTTCAAACTTGTCGATGACCGGGCCTTCGCTATCGGTGGTGCCGATGTTGAGAACGCTGCGGCCCGCTTCGGTCACTTTGATGGTAAAGGTGACGGTGTGGTACTGGTTCGCGTTCGCTTCGCCAAAGACCTTGACGCTACCCGATTCGACGTTGTCGCCGCTCCAGGTGATGACGTTGCCGGTTGCCTCGTTGAGGCGACCGCTGCGGTAGGTCATGGTGACGTCGTAGGTGCCGGCTGCGAGTGCGCGGTAGGGGACGCTCATCGAGTCGCCGGACATAAACCAGTTGACCTCTTTGCCGTTGCTCGCCTCTGCTTTCTCAGTGACGTGGATGTGTTTGTTGTCATCCACTGCCGGGTGCATGTCAAAGAATTCCGCTTCGAGCAGTTTTGCTTCGTCATTCCGGCCGGGGAACATAAACGGATCTTCCGCCGTGTAGTTGGTGCGTTTCACGAGCGCTTCGATGGCAGAGAGCAGCCCGTTTGTCGCAGCATCAATCTGGGTTTCGCTCATCGAGGAGGAGTTTTCAAGCACATTCTGCGCGTGCGCCTTAGCGGTGAGCATCGCCGCCCAGCTATCGGGGAGATAATGCGCTTCGATGAGAGCATCCGCCTGTGCGATGGCATCCTGGAGGTCCTGGGCCATCTCGTCGTCGATGATGATGATTTCAGCGCGAGGGGTAAAGCCGATGATCGCGCCGGTGGAAGAGGTCAGCTCAAAGAAGAAGTTGAGCGAACCGGTTTTGACGTTGTTGTCGATCGTCTGAACGGTAACCGTCTTGGAGGTTTCGCCCTCCGCAAAGGTCAGTGTCTCGTTGATGTCAACGTAGTACTGGCCCTGAACTGCTTTTCCGGGAGGGGTGGAGATCAGCAGGGTCGCTTCACCCTTGGAGCCGCTGACGCGGTTGATGGTGATGTCGACGGATCCGCCCTCGTTGACGGTGTAATTCGCTTTGTCCAGTTCAAACATGCCTGCGCCGCCGTTGTCAAGGACATAGGCTGCATCGAGGCCGAGCGCCTTGGTCTTACAGGTCATAGTCACTGTGTGCGGGCCGTCCTCCAGCTCGGGGGTGGTGTAGAGAATCTGCTGCAGCTTGCGGGTGGAGGACTGGGTGTTGACGTCGACCGGATCCATGTCGTCGATCTGAACCGTCATGACGCCGTGGTTGGGGTCAACGGTGCCGATAATCCAGGCCTGGGTGCCGGTGAAGGTGAAGCTTGCGGAAGCGCCCGCGTTGCACCACATGCCGGTGTTGTTGATAAAGCTGCCGGATTCGTCATTCCAGGTTCCGTTTCTGTTAAACGACGGGTTGTCGATGAGGGTCAGGTCATCCGGGAAGGGAGAGGAGACCTCAAAGCCCTTGGCCGCTTTGTACACGCCGATGGTTCTGAGCAGCGGAACTGCCTTGGAGCCGGTGATGGTCACGCGGACCTGATCGGCTTTGACCGGGCTGCGGCGGACGAGGCGTTTGGCGCTGATCGTCTTGCCGGAGCCAAAGTCTTTCCACTCGCCGTTGCCGGAGCGGTACTCTACTTTAAAGGAAGAGATTCTCTGACCGAGCTCGATGTATTCTTCGATCGAGACGACGTCAAAAGTCTGTTCCTTGCCGAGGTTGACCGTGACCGAACCGGTGAGCTGGCCGTCGTCCATCGTCCAATAGGTGTCCTCTTTGCCGTCGATGGTCTTGGAAGCGTCAAACTGCGCCGCATTGCCGCGGACAGCAGAAGCGGTGGCGGTGACGCCCTCTTTCTGGGTCAGGTCTTCGTCGAAAGTCTCTTCAATCGCCTGTCCAAACTCGGCGATGCGGTTGGCGTGCGCTTGGTCATACCGTCCGTCCCGGTTGGGGGGGACGTTGAGCAGCAGCGGAGCGCCGTGGCCGACTGAGCTGAAGTAGATGTTTGCCATCTGCTCCATGGATTTTGCGGGGTAGTTGGGGTGCCAGAACCAGCCGGAAATCAGCGAGACATCACATTCTGGAACGCTCCAGTACTCGCCGCGCTGCGCCCAGGTCTCGTCCGGCGCAATGCCGTTCTCGTTGCCGATCCAGTGGATGCCGCCCGAGTTGCCGCCGCCGAAGATCTGGACGTCGGGTTCGCACTCGCGGATGGTTGCGAGGAAGTCATCCATACGGTAGTTTTGGGCAGCGGCGCCGGTGCCTTTCGCACCGTCCATCCACCACTCTACAAACCTGCCGTTGTTGCCGTAGATCGGATTGTTGGCAATCTCTTTGATCTGGTTGATGTAGTACTCGTTGTAGTCGAGCACGTCGAGCTCCTCGACCTGCTCCCAGGTCATCCCGTTGAGGGGCTGACCGTTCGAGCCGACAAGCGGATTGCCATCTTTGTCAAAATAGCCGTAGCTGGGTGCGTTTGCGTCCCAGGGGGAGAGGTACAGGCCCATGTCCATGTTCAGGTCGGTACACACCTTGGAAATCTCAGCCAGAATGTCCCCTTTTCCGTCCTTATAGGGGCTGTTTGCCACGTCGTGCTCGGTGTACTCACTCGGCCAGATGCAGAAGCCGTCGTGGTGCTTTGCTGTGATGATCAGGCGTTTAAAGCCCGCATCCTGGAGCTGTTTGACCCATTCCTCGGGGTGGAAGCCGGTCGGGTTGAACCACTCTTCTTTTTCTGTGCCGTCGCCCCACTCCTTGTTGGTGAAGGTGTTCATGCCAAAATGGCAGAATGCGGAGAGCTCCTCCTGATGGTACTGCAGCTGCATGGCATTCGGCAGCGGACCATACGGATCGGGAGCCTTGACCGAGAGGTCGTCAGCAGCAGCGGCGGCGCTCACCGAGACTACCTGAGCTGCCATTGCGGCAACAACTGCGGCCGCGAGAAGCTTCTTGAGAAAACTTTTCATCATACTTGACTTACCTTTCCTTTCGTCTCCAAATTTTTCGTTTGGATTCAATGCGTTTCTGAAAAATTCCTCCTTTCTGATAATTACACAGTTAAAATTGTGGAATAGAAACAGTTTTACATTTAAATTATACACCAACTAGTGAGAAAATCTCGCATAATCTTGTGAGTCAGTAGACAATTTTTGTGTGCCTTTATGCGTTTTAACCAAATAAGCTCGGAATAATATGTAAATTCATCCAAACAAGGCTAATTTTTTTATCTCTGCTTTACCAGCTTTCCAAAGAGGGGGGAAAGGCAACCAAAAATGCATTTGTATTGTAGATGGCATGATGTTATAATGAAATAAATATTATCTGTATTATTTTCCAGGTTTGGCAGAAGTAGAAAGAGGGAAACATCATGTTCAAACGAATTGCCTCAGGTGTGCTGGCAGCTGTTTTGCTGGCCGGACTGTGCAGCTTGACAGGATGCGGCAAAAAGGATGACGCCGTCTCCGTCAAGCTCGACCCAAAAAATCCAGTGGTGATCAGCTTGTGGCACTATTACAACGGGCCTCAAAAAATCGCATTTGATGCGCTCATCGACGAATTTAACGAGACGGTTGGGCTCGAGCAGGGGATTGTAGTAGAGCCTTCGGGACAGGGCAGCATTCCTGAACTGACCGAAAAGGTAATTGACGCGGCAAATAAAAAAGTCGGTGCGGAGGATATCCCAAATATCTTTGCAGCCTATGCGGATACAGCTTATCAGATTGACCAGATGGGTTTGGTTGCCGATCTCCAGCCCTACCTGACGCAGCAAGAGCTTTCGGAGTATGTGCCCGGCTTTATCGAGGAGGGCAGGCTCACAAACGAGCAAGAGTTAAAAATTTTCCCAATTGCCAAATCGACCGAGGTATTTATGCTCAACAAAACCGACTGGGATAAATTCGCCGCCGCCACAGGGGCGGATACTTCTTCCCTCAAGACGGTGGAGGGGGTTGTCAAAACCGCCCGGCAGTACTACGACTGGAGCGGGGGCAAGGCGTTTTTCGGCCGGGATGCAATGGCCAATTATTTTATCATCGGCTGCAAACAGCTGGGCAAAGAGTTGTTTGAGGTCAATGGCGGCAGTGTCAAGCTCAACTGTGACGAGGCGGTGATGCGCCGGCTGTGGGACAATTACTACATTCCCTATATCAGCGGTTATTTTGCCTCCTACGGCAAATTCCGTTCGGACGATGCAAAGACCGGCGACATCATCGCGCTGGTCGGTTCGACTTCGGGGGCAGCGTACTTCCCCGACACCGTGATGGTTGGGGACACAGAGACCTATCCGATCGACGTCGAGGTCCTGTCCGCGCCGGTTTTTGAGGGCGGGGAGCAGGTCGCTGTGCAGCAGGGTGCGGGTATGGTCGTGAGCAAGTCGGATAAAAAGGAAGAATACGCCTCGATCGTGTTTTTAAAATGGTTCACCGAGCAGTCCAGAAATATTGATTTTTCGGTTGAATCGGGCTATCTTCCAGTGAAAGTATCCGCCAATCAGGCGGATGTGCTGACCCAGGCACTTGACAAACTCGCCGACTCTGCAATCACCACCAACCTCAAGGCAACCCTCCCGGTGGCGGCAAACACGGTTGCATCGAGCAAGATGTACACCAACAAGGCATTCCAAAACGGAACCGCTGCCCGCGCAGTCCTTGAAAACTCGATGCAGGACAAAGCGGAGCAGGATTTAAAAACGGTTCGTGAACAGATGCAGCAGGGCGTGTCACATGAAGCGGCTGTTGCGGCATTTGATACCGATGAAAATTTCCGCCAATGGCTGGATGCTTTTTGCAGCCAGCTTGAGCAGACGGTTGCCCAAAAATGAGGCCGAGGAACACAGGAGTGTGGAAGGGGCGGATTTCAGCTGAATGAAACAGAATAAAAAACCGCACTCTATGATGCGCAAAATGATGATCCCCATGCTGTTTGTGCTGCTGCTCCAGGCCCTGCTCTTCGTCGGGACGATCATCTTCGGCGGCACGGTCGACCAGCTCAACCGCAACGCCTTTGATATTCTCAACGAACGGGTGATCAACCGAAAAAACTACATAGAAAATGAAATGCAGCGGTGGACGAGTATCAACGGCACGGTTCAGAAAATCAACTCTGAGACCGAGGAACTGGTGGGCCGGTCGGGGATTACAGTTGGCGATTTGTCCGCAAATTCCCCCGTCACCGCCGAGCTGCTCGACATCATCTCGCAAGACCTGATTGATTCGCTGCAAAAACAGTCGGTGACCGGGGCTTTTGTCGTACTCAATGGGCAGGATGATCCGGAACAGACCTTTGACGTGGCCAAGGCGGGGATTTATCTGCGCGACATGAATCCCATCTCCAACCCGGAAGATAACTCCGACCTGCTCATTGAACGGGCTTCGTCGGTCATCACCCAAAAACTCGGCATCCCGATGGACACCGGCTGGTCCCCTCAGTTTCATTTTACCGAGGAGTTTCCCGCTGAGTCGTACAATTATTACTACAAGCCGTTCCGCGCTGCGCTCGAGTACCCTGAAATTTCCTACAGCGACCTTTGCTATTGGAGCAAACCGTTCCAGCTCAGCACCGACGACATCAGCATCATCACCTATTCGGTCCCCCTGATCAGCAACGGGGTTCCCTACGGCGTTTTCGGCATCGAGTTATCAGTGGACTACCTTAAAAGCATGCTGCCCTACGATGAGATTGCCTCAGACAAAGCGGGCTCCTACTTGCTGACGGTGACTGATGCGGATGAAATGGAGTTCGAGAACCTCCTCTCTTCAGGGCCTGTTTTCCGTCAGCTCTATGGAGATGAGGGGAACCTGCGCATACAAAAGCGTGTATATGGGGACAGTTTCCTTCTGCAGCCGAGCGCGCGCGCCTCAGGCGATATGTACGGCTGCGTCCAGTATTTTAAGCTCTACAACAGCAACACCCCGTTTGAAGACGATAGGTGGGGGATCATCGGCATGGTGAAAGGGGAGAAGCTGCTCGGCTTCTCCACCAAGGTGGGGATGACCGTCGCGGTCTCTCTCGCGGTTTCCCTTGTTGCGGGGCTGCTGATCGTTTTAGTGATCAGCCGGATTGTGACAAAGCCAATCACCCAGCTTGCGCGCAAGGTCAAAAACAGCAATCCGCACCTGCCGGTCAAGCTCGACAAGACGCGCATCGCGGAGATTGATCAGCTCGCTAAGGCGGTGGAGTCCCTCAGCGACAGCGTCGCGGAGTCTGCCTCCAAGCTGTCTAAAATCATCGAAATGACCAGTACAGCAGTAGGCGCATTTGAATTAAACAAAAAAGATGGAAACACCTTTTACACCGAGCATCTGTTTGAAATCTTCGGACTACAAGATGATTACTCCACCCATGGAATGATGGAAAACAGGATCTTTTTGGAAAAACTGGAACAGACGCGGCAGTTTCTCGACGAGGCCAACGAAAGGGACCGGGTGTGGCTGTATCAGGTGAGGCGGCAGACGGGCGGCCCCGGCTGGGCAAGGCTGCGGGTCGTGGTGGAATCCGACCGAATCATCGGGGTCGCCGAGGATGTCACGCAGCAGATCATTGAAAAGAAAAAAATTGAATACGAGCGGGATTATGACCTGCTCACCAATCTCCTCAACCGCAGGGCGTTTTACAACCTCCTTGTTGAGCTCTTCTCCCGTCCGGAGCAGCTGAAAACCGGCGCGATGATGATGTTTGATCTGGACAACCTCAAGTACATCAACGATGCCTATGGGCACGATTACGGCGACCAGTACATCCGATGTGCTGCCGACATCCTGCGCAAAAACACCCCCGCCAGCGCGGTGGTTTCCCGTATGTCGGGCGACGAATTTTACATTTTTCTCTACGGCTGCGAGGAAAAAGGGCAGGTTCTCGACACGGTGGAACAAATCAAGCAGGGGCTGGCTGAGACTCTTTTCCCGCTGCCCGACGACGCCACCTTCCGGGTGCGCGCCTCTGCAGGCATAGCCTGGTATCCCGACGACGCGGTTTCGTATGAACAGCTCATCCGATATGCCGACTTTGCGATGTACACCGTCAAGCACACCGTCAAGGGGCAGGTGATGCAGTTTAATATTGAGGAATACCAAAAGGATTCCTATCTGCTGCACAACAAGGAGGAGCTCAACAAGCTCATCGACGAGCGGCTGATTGAATACCATTTCCAGCCGATTGTGGTCGCCTCCACCGGAGAGGTATTTGCCTATGAGGCGCTCATGCGATCCAAGGTCGACACGCTCAAATCCCCCCTGGAAATTCTCACCCTCGCGCGCTCCCAGTCCAAGCTGTACGAGATCGAGCGGCTCACCTGGTTTTGTTCCATGGAGGCGTTTGTGGCGCAGGATCAGATTCCCCCAGATGTGCGGATCTTCCTCAATTCCATAGCCAACCAGAATCTCTCACAGCAGGACTTCGCTGAATTCGAGCAGCTCTACCGGTCTCACCTCAGTCGGATTGTGGTGGAGCTGACCGAGGAAGAAAAACAAAACAGCGTCTTTTCCAGCCAGAAACAGGAGTGCATCCGCCTTTGGCAGGCATCCCTGGCGCTGGACGACTTTGGCACTGGCTACAACGGGGAGGCGATGCTCCTCTGCCTGACACCGCAGTATGTCAAGATCGACATGTCGATTATCCGGAATGTGGATACCGATAAAAACCGGCAAAAGATTTTGCAGAACCTGCTCTCCTACACCAAAGAGCGGCAGATCAAAGTCATTGCTGAAGGGGTGGAGACTCGGGGAGAGATGGAGACGCTCATTCGCACTGGAGTGGATTATCTGCAGGGCTATTACATCGGGATGCCGCAAAAGACGGCGAGTCCGGTCAATCCAGAGGTTGTTGCACAGATCCAAGCGATCAACCGGAAAAAGAAATTTCCCGTCCCGCACAGGCCGTGTCCCAAATCCTGAGCGACTCGTTAACGGGTGCCCGCTGCGGGCGGTGTTCCCCGCCACAGCGCTGCCTCCATCATTCTGCCGCCGTTTCACATTGGTTGTCCCGTATGGGAAGGCACAAGCTTGTTTCAGACGAGTGGGTCCATTCAGAACCGTGGACAGGTGGTATATCCAGGCGCTTAGAAGCGTCAAATACCGCCTTTGCCCTTTCAGGGATAACACATCATCATACCTGCGGCAACCCGTAAACGGATCACATCGCTTGCTGTGAGAACAAATCTCAATTTTTTGCTTTTGCGTTGAGAAACTTTCTTTCGGCAAGTCTTTCATTGGGGCTTTTTCTCTTTCCCCGATAGAACCGGAGATTTTATTAAACAAACAGCCCGCACCGCCATGAGGAATGTGGCGGTGCGGGCTTGTTTGTTTATTGCCAACCTTTGCAGACGTCGATCCAGCCAAGGCTGTTGGAGTATTGTTCGAGCTGGTCAATCGTCAGCTCAATTGCGCTGTTGCTGCTTCCGCAGGCGGGAAAGACTGTCTCAAACCGTTTGAGGGAGACGTCGAGGTAAACATCAACATTTTGGTGAATTCCAAATGGGCAGACGCCGCCGATCGCATGGCCGACAAGTGTTTCAACCTCGCCGGGAGAAATCATTTTGGCCTTAGTGAGAAACTGCGCCTTAAATTTGGGGTTGTCAATCCGCGCGTCGCCGGCCGCGACGATTAAAACGGCCTTGTCCCCCACCAAAAAAGAGAGCGTTTTCGCAATCCGCTCGGGTTCGCAGCCAAGTGCCTGCGCTGCGAGCTCAACGGTTGCAGAGGAGGTCTCAAACTCCAAAATCTTGTCGTCTAACCCAAACTGTTTTAAATATTCCCTTGCTTTTTCAATTGACATGTGAAAAATCCTCCTATTTTATGTCCTGGGCAGCACGTCCTGTTGCCGCCTTATCAAAAAGATGCAGCAAAGAGCGGCTTCGACCCTAAAAGGCAGCGGGGATGGCCGTCCGGCAGGAAAAGGCTTCTGGCAGCACTCCTTGTCAAGGGCAGATGGCTGTCGCTGAGTTGAAAAGCGCTAACACCGATAGTGCCGCAGAGGTGCAAAAGCGTTTTGAAAGCAGCACTTCTCTCAGAAAAGTGGAGCTGCGGCACAGGAAAGCGTCAAAACACCCTGCCTTTGCGTCCGATTCTGCAGGTTTTCCAGCCCGCTGCTGTATGGAACTGGTGGAATGCCGCCGAGCTTGTTCGGATCCGTTGGATGGAGCTTCTCAGCTATCTCTCCCACCCATTGAGGTCCTCCAGCCAAAGGGCGGCGGAACAGTCGCTCGGCATCCTCCAATCCGCGCGGGGGGAGAGGGTGACCGAGCCGATCTTCGGACCGTCAGGCAGGCAGGAACGCTTGAACTGCTGACTGAAAAACCGGCGGACAAAAATGGTCAGGCAGGTTTTGATGTGCTCTTTGGTGTAGTCCTCCCCAAATGCATGGCAGGCGAGAAACAGAATTTTATCAAAGGTGAATCCAAATCGGATGAAATAATAGAGGAAGAAGTCATGCAGAATGTAGTCGCCGATGATTTCCTCTGTCTTTTGTGCGATCTCCCCGTCTTTGGTGGGGAGCAGTTCGGGGGAAACCGGGGTGTCGAGAATGTCATTTAAGATTTCCTCGATCTCCCCGCCGTAGTTCCTGCCCGTCCACGCGACGACGTGGCGCACCAGTGTCTTGGGAACTCCTGCGTTGACACCGTACATCGAGATGTGGTCGCCCGCATAGGTCGCCCAGCCGAGTGCGAGTTCGGAGAGGTCACCCGTCCCCACCACAAGACCGCCGTTTTTGTTCGCGATGTCGAGGAGAATCTGGGTGCGTTCCCGCGCCTGCACGTTTTCATAGGTCACATCCAGCACGTTCGGGTCGTGGCCGATGTCCTCAAAAAGCTTTAGGCAGGCCTCGGTGATGTCGATCTGGC
>CBCSOX010000077.1:0-11107 GCA_965141735.1 uncultured Oscillospiraceae bacterium
AAAATCGGTTGCACAGTACACCAATGAGCTCGAAGCCTTGGGGATCACCAACTGGAAGGTTCGGACAGTGACCGATCCGGACAAAGAGCCGGATACCATTGTCGACACACAGGTGGCACCCGGTCAGAAGGTGGACTTGGAAAATCTGACGGTGTTTGAAATCTGGGTTGTCTCTCGATAAGCGCCATTCACTGCGGACAGATTCTATTTTCTCCGCAGTCCAGACTGCATCAATTTTATTTCGTGCAAAAAAATAGGCCATCCGGTGGCAGGCGCGTCGGATGGCTCGACGGCAAATGCC
Organism: uncultured Oscillospiraceae bacterium; assembly: GCA_965141735.1. GTDB lineage: Bacteria > Bacillota > Clostridia > Oscillospirales > Ruminococcaceae > Massilioclostridium. Next base: position 302 of record CBCSOX010000077.1, read on the forward strand.
GGTTTCCCGATGTTTACGGGAGGCGGCTGTGGTCCCCCGGACCCAAAGCCGACACATTCACTGCGGAGATTTTCTCCGCAGTTTTTGCGTGCAAATTTGTGTAAATCAATGGTTGCATCTTTTTGTATCTTGTGGTATGATAGGATTCGCACGCTAGATATAGTGGCAATTAAAACGGAAGGCGGAGAAAAGAAATGAACGTGAGTGAATGGCTGGGCCAGGAAAACCAGCTTGGAATCGATATCTGGACCAACAAATACTGTTTTGAAAACGAGAGCTTTGACAGCTGGCTCGACCGCATCAGCGGCGGCTCGGAGGAAGTCCGACAGCTGATTATCGATAAAAAATTTCTGTTTGGAGGGCGCATCCTCTCCAACAGGGGACTGCAAAATCTTGGAAAAAAGGTGAGCCTGAGCAACTGCTATGTCATCTCCCCTCCAGAGGACAATATTGAAAGTATTTTTGAATGTGCGACAAAGCTCGCCCGCACTTACAGCTACGGCGGCGGCTGCGGGACCGACATCTCCGGCCTCTCTCCCCGCGGTGCCAAAATCAACAACGCGGCGCGCGAGACGAGCGGCTCGGTCTCCTTCATGGACCTCTACTCGCTGATCACCGAGCTGATCGGGCAGAACGGCCGCCGCGGCGCGCTGATGCTTTCCATCAGCTGCTCCCACCCCGATGTGGAAGAATTTATCAAGGTCAAGACCAATCTCGAGAAGGTGACCAAGGCGAATATCTCGGTGCGGATCACCAACGACTTTATGCAGGCAGTCAAGGACAGCGCCGAGTACACCCTGGAATTCACCCGAGTCGAGACGGGGGAACACATCGAGCGCAAAGTCAACGCCCGCGAGCTGTTCCGTCTCATCGCCGAGACCAACTGGGACTTCGCCGAGCCGGGCGCCCTGTTCTGGGACCGCATCAGCTCTTGGAACCTGCTGAGCAACAACAAGGAATTCCGCTACGCGGGGGTCAATCCCTGCGCGGAAGAGCCGCTCCCGGCGGGTGGAAGCTGCCTGCTCGGCAGCATCAACCTCTCGGAATTTGTGGCGGAGCCTTTTACTGAAAACGCGCGGTTTGACTTCGCCGCCTTCAAAGAGACGGTCGCCGCTTCCACCCGGGCGCTCAACGACGTGCTCGAGGAAGGACTCCCCCTCCACCCGCTCGATGAGCAGCGGGAGAGCGTGAGCAACTGGCGTCAGATCGGCCTCGGCATTATGGGCCTGGCGGACATGCTGGTCAAGCTCGGCATCACCTACGGCGAGCAGGAGGCGATTGAACTTTCGGACAAGATCGGCTTCGCGATGGCGGATACCGCGATTGCGGAATCCGCCCGGCTTGCCAAACAGCATGGCGCGTTTCCCAAATGCAACATTGAAGAAATCATCGAAACCCCCTATTTTCAGGCCAACACCTCCCCCAAAACCCTGGAACTCGTCAAAAAATACGGGCTGCGCAACTCCCAGCTGCTCACCATCGCCCCGACCGGCACCCTTTCGACCATGCTCGGTATCTCGGGCGGCATCGAGCCGATCTACGCGAACTTTTACGAGAGAAAAACCGAGTCGCTGCACGGTAAGGACGTCTACTACAAGGTGTACACCCCGATTGTCGACCACTTTATGAAGGAACACGAAATTCTCGACGACAGCAGCCTGCCCGAGTTCTTTGTCACCGCAATGACCCTTGACTACCGCCAGCGCATTGACATGCAGGCGGCGTGGCAGCAGCACATCGACGCCTCGATCTCCTCAACGGTCAACGTGCCCAACCAATTCACAGTGGAGGAGACCGAGGACCTCTACCTATACGCCTATGACCAGGGGCTCAAGGGAATCACCATCTTCCGCGACGGCTGCAAGCGCACCGGCATCCTCACGACCGACAGCACGAAAAAGAACACTGTTATCGCGGGTGAAGGCCTTGGCCGTGGGGACATCATCCAGGTCAATGACGAGGTGGTGGGCAAAAAGAGAAAGCTCATCACCGGCTGCGGCAGCCTGCACTGCATCGCCCTGTTTGACACCCAGACGGGCGCGCTGCTCGAGACCTATCTGAGCAAAGGAAGCACCGGCGGCTGCAACAATTTTATGATCGGGCTCTCCCGCATGATTTCGATCAGCGCGCGGGGCGGCATCGACATCTACACCATTATCGACCAGCTCAACAGCACCGGCTCCTGCCCCTCCTATACAGTGCGCAAGGCGACCCGCAACGACACCTCTAAGGGCTCCTGCTGCCCGATGGCAGTCGGCAACGCACTGCTCGACATGTACAACGAGGTGCAGGCGGAACTCGGCCTCGCGGAAAAGCCGAAAAAGCCCGCTGTCAAAAAGAGCGAGAAACCAAAAAAAGTGGAGAACATCAACAAAAAGACCATCCTCTGCCCGCAGTGCGGCGAGTCCCTCGCATTTGAGGGGGGCTGCAACATCTGCAAAAGCTGCGGCTGGAGCAAATGCTATTAATTGAGGTGCAGCGATGAAGATCAACATGAAAAAACTCAACCCCAGCGCGGTCCTGCCCCGGCGGGCGACCGAAGGCAGCGCGGGCTGTGACCTGCACGCCTGTATCAACGAGTCGGTTGTGATTCGGGCGGGGGAGACGGTCAAAATTCCGACTGGACTTGCCATAGAACTTCCCTCCAACGAGCTGGTCGCCCTCGTGTTTGCGCGCAGCGGCCTGGGAATCAAGCACAACATCACCCCCGCAAACTGTGTCGGCGTCATTGACAGCGACTATCGCGGGGAGATCATTGTGGGGCTGCAAAACAGTTCCCAGGTGGATTTCACCATCGAGCCCAACGACCGGATTGCCCAGCTGGTGATCACCCCGGTGGTCCCGGCGGAGTTCACCGAGGTCGAGCAGCTCGGGAAAACCGGACGCGCCGCAGGCGGCTTTGGCAGCACCGGAAAATAGAGAAATGTAAAATAGCCATAGCTTTTTCTAACGGAAGCTATGGCTATTTTGCGCAATTGTTGGACAGTTTTCACCTTGCTATTTCCCGTCAGTCTTGCTATAATAGTTTAATAGTTGCGCGTTCAATTAAAATTCACAAATTGACAGAGATTCGCTCATTTATTCATATTTTCCAGATGACAAAAATCTACTAATATAGTATAATAAATCATTGAATCGACATGGTTCCAATCGGAGGAATGAAAGTGCCAAGTTACAAAATCGGGCTCGATGTAGGCTCAACAACAATCAAATGTGCGGTTCTGGACCAGGACGGCCGAATGGTCTACAAGTCCTATGCCCGCCACTTAGCAAAGGTTCGGGAGAAATCCACCGAACTGCTCACCTATATTCACCGGGAAATCACCAAGGGCGCGCCGGTGCGCATCTCGGTCACCGGCTCGTCCGGTCTCGGCCTTTCCCAGGAAAACAACATCCCGTTTGTGCAGGAGGTTTACTCCACCCAGATGGCAGTCAAGCGGTATTACCCTGACACAGACTGCATCATAGAACTCGGCGGGGAGGATGCAAAGATCCTCTTTTTGTCCGGCGTGCCCGAGGTCCGAATGAACGGGAGCTGCGCGGGCGGCACCGGGGCGTTCATCGACCAGATGGCCATCCTGCTCGGCGTGGATCTTGACGAGTTTGACCGGCTGTCGCTGCATTATGAAAAGCTTTACACCATCGCCTCCCGCTGCGGTGTGTTCGCCAAGTCAGACATCCAGCCCCTCGTCAATCAGGGCGCCAAGAAAAACGATCTCGCTGCGAGCATCTTCCAGGCGGTGGTCAGCCAGACGATCGGCGGGCTCGCACAGGGCAGAGAGATCGAGGGCAAGGTCATCTTTCTCGGCGGTCCGCTCACCTTTTTCCAGGGCCTGCGCAACCGCTTTGTCGAGACGCTCGGCCTCGACGAGGAGCACGCCATTTTCCCGGAAAACGGGCAGTATTTTATCGCGCTCGGCGCAGCGGTGTATTCCGAGACCACCGAGCCGTGCGATTTGCAGCAGATTATAAAGTCACTGCAAAAGGAACGCAAAAAATCGGTGCAGACCAACATTGAGCCGCTCTTTGCGGACGAGGCGGAATACCAGGCGTTTCTTGAGCGCCAGAACCAGATTAAAATTCAGTATGTCGACATCGCGGAGTACAAGGGGGACGCCTACCTCGGCGTCGACGCGGGCTCGACGACCACCAAGATCGTGCTCATCACCCCGGATGGCGGCATCCTGTATCAGAAATACAGTTCCAACAGCGGCAACGCGGTCCCGATCGTGCGTCAGGCGATCATCGACATCTATGAGGCGGCTGGGGACCGGATCGCCATCCGCGGCAGCGCGGTGACTGGTTACGGCGAGGAGCTCATTCAAAACGCTTTCCGCCTTGACTTCGGGCTGGTGGAAACCGTCGCCCACTTCACCGCGGCGAAATACTTCATGCCGAACGTCGACTTTATCATCGATATCGGCGGGCAGGATATGAAATGCTTTAAGCTCAAAAACAACGCGGTCGACAGCATCATGCTCAACGAGGCGTGTTCCTCTGGCTGCGGCTCCTTCCTCGAGACGTTCGCAACTGCACTCGGCTACTCGGTCGAGGAGTTCGCAAAACTCGGGTTGTTTGCCAAGACACCGGTAGACCTCGGTTCCCGTTGCACCGTGTTCATGAACTCTTCGGTTAAACAGGCGCAGAAAGAGGGCGCGACCATAGGCGACATTTCAGCCGGCCTTTCGGTGAGCATTGTCAAAAACGCGGTGTACAAGGTCATCCGCGCCAATTCCCCCAAGGATTTGGGGCAGAACATCGTCGTGCAGGGGGGGACCTTCCTCAACGACGCGGTGCTGCGCGCGTTTGAGAAGGAGCTGAAAGTCAACGTCCTGCGCACTCCGATTTCCGGACTCATGGGCGCTTACGGCTGCGCGCTCTACGCGATGAACAACGCCAAGGAGCAGCCCAACATGATCTCCCTCCAGGAGCTCAGCGAGTTCACCCATAAAGTCACCTCCACCACCTGCCAGCACTGCGAAAACCACTGCCGCCTGACGATCAACAAATTTTCCGATGGCAAGACCTACATATCGGGCAACAAGTGTGAGCGGTTCACCGGCAACAGCAAATACAACATCGAATACAACATGTTCGAGCACAAATACAACTACCTCACTTCGCTGCCAACCAAGCGGGGCAAGCGCGGCCGAATCGGCATTCCGCTCGTATTAAATATGTACGAAAACCTGCCATTCTGGAACGCCTTTTTTACCGAGCTCGGCTTTGAAGTCGTGCTGTCCCCACGCTCCAACCGCGAGCTGTATGTGCAGGGTCAGCACACCATCCCCTCGGACACCGTCTGCTATCCCGCCAAGCTGGTGCACGGACACATTGAGGCGCTGCTCGATCTGGGGGTGGATCGGATTTTCTATCCCTGTATGACCTACAACTTCGATGAGCACAACAGCGACAACCACTACAACTGTCCCGTTGTCGCCTATTATCCCGAGGTCATCGAGGCGAACGTCAGCGCGGTCAAAAAGGTCACCTACATCATGGACTATGTCGGCATTGACCGCCGCAAGGACTTCCTCAAAAAAGCGCCCGCCATCTTTGGCAAATATTTCGAGGTGAGCAAGGCGGAGATCAAGGCTGCCTGCGAAAAAGCTTATCAGGCTTACGAGGCCTATAAGCAGGACGTCGCCGACTATTCCAAACAGGCAATTGACTACGCGAATCAAAACGGCTACCAGATCATCGTCCTGGCGGGCCGCCCCTATCACATCGACCCAGAGATCAACCACGGCATTGACAAATTAATCGCGGGCTACGGCGCGGTTGTTCTCACCGAGGATGCGGTCGCCCTCCAGGATGTGCACCCCAAGACGGGCGTCCTCAACCAGTGGACCTATCATTCCAGGCTCTATTCAGCGGCGGAACAGGTCAGCAAGCAGGACAACATGAACCTTGTCCAGCTCGTCTCGTTCGGTTGCGGCGTCGATGCGATCACCACCGATGAGGTGCGTTCGATCCTTGAAAGACACGGACAGCTGTACACCCAGATTAAGATAGATGAAATTAACAACCTCGGTGCGACGAAAATCCGCATCCGAAGCTTGTTTGCCGCAATCGAAGAACGCAAACGGAAGGGTTAGATCACTATGGCAAAATTAATGTACGATAAAGATGGAAGGCTGCTGTTCACCAAGGAGATGAAGAGCGAGTATAAGCTGCTCATTCCCAACATGCTTCCCATCCACTTTGAGCTGATCAAGAACATCCTCATCAACGAGGGGTATGACTGTGACCTGCTCACCACCAACAACCCGAACATTGTTCAGGAGGGGCTGCAAAACGTCCACAACGACACCTGTTACCCCTGCCTGCTCGTTGTCGGCCAGTTTATCGACGCGCTCAAGAGCGGCAAGTACGACGTGAACAAAACCGCCCTCTTCATCACCCAGACGGGCGGCGGCTGCCGCGCTTCCAATTACATTCACCTGCTGCGCAAGGCGCTGAAAAAATCTGGGTTTGAAAACGTTCCCGTCGTATCGGTCAATCTTTCCGGTATGGAGAAAAACCCCGGTTTTAAGCTCGGCATTCCGCTCATTGTCAAGATGGTGTCCGCCCTGCTCTACGGCGACATGCTCATGCTGCTCTCCAACCAGCTGCGTCCCTACGAGGTGGTCAAGGGTCAGACAGACGAACGGGTAGCCAGATGGGTGAAGCGCCTGTCGGAGGCCTACCGCCACAGCAGCGGATTCGGCAAAAAGATCATGAAAAAGAATTTTGACGAGATGGTCGCCGATTTCAGCACTATTCAGATAGTCAAGACTAACAAGGTCAAGGTGGGGATTGTCGGGGAAATTTACGTCAAGTATTCACCGCTCGCAAACAATGATCTCGAAAAATTCCTCTTTGACGAGGGGGCGGAGGTCGTTGTCCCCGGGCTTCTCGACTTCATTATTTTTAAGGCAGACAACAGAATCGTGGATGTCGAGCTCTACGGAGGAAGCAGGATCAAGCATTTCGTCGTCACTAAATTTAAGCAGTACCTCGAAAATGTCCAGAAAATTTTTATCGAGAGCATCCAGGCGAGCGATAAATTCACCGCCCCGGCCGATTTTGAGACCATCAAGGCAATGGTCAAACCCTACATCGGCTACGGCAACAAAATGGGGGAGGGATGGCTGCTCACCGCTGAAATGGTTGAACTGGTGCACAGCGGAACCGAAAACGTGGTCTGCACCCAGCCGTTTGGCTGTCTGCCCAACCACATCGCGGGCAAGGGGATGATCCGCAAGATCCGCAACCACAACCCCAACGCCAATATTGTCGCGATTGACTACGACCCCGGCGCGACCCGTGTCAACCAGGAAAACCGCCTCAAGCTCATGCTGTCCACCGCAAAAGACGCCCTGCGCGAGCGAGAGGAAAAACAGGCGGTGCAGCAGCAAACCCCGGAAAAGGAAAGCGCCAAGCAGCGGATGCACGCGTAAAGCAATGGACCAGGTGCATACCGAAGGCGGATAAAGTAGAAGGCAATTCGGCAGGAGACATCCTCAAGCTATTTGACTGCCCTAGGCAGTGCAGCCAGCAGAACGCAGAGAATATGCACTGCCGTGGCGTCAAAAAGGCTTCCACCCTCTTTTTAAGAAGGTGGAAGCCTTTTTTCATATAGTACCTCAGAAATGCTGCGGGGACAGGATTTTAAAAGTGAAAAAAACCTTTACTGTATGGAAATTCTGACTGACATAATCCCAATTCCCCAGAAGCAAATCTTTTTGCAGTGATGCCACCGACAGAAGCTGCGAAAAAACCGCCCGTCCTCACTCGGAGCGGGCGGTTGGCAGAATTTTATTTGGAGAGCCGGATCATCTCGTCAATTGGGAATTTTGCGGAGAGGCGGAGATCCTCGTCAATTTCAATCACCTCGCCCCCCTCGCCAGAAACCGCTTTGCAGACGTCCATGATGTTGGTCAGGCGCATGTTCGGGCACATCAGCCGTTTGGAGAGCAGAGGGAATTTTCGGTCAGGACAAGTGATGCGCAGGTAATCAGCAATGCTTTTTTCAGTACCGATCACACAATCCTCCCCGCAGTTCTTCGCGTAGTCTAAAATCGCCGCTGTCGAACCGATTACATCTGCATAGGCGAGGATTTCCTGCGGGAGCTCTGGGTGCATCAGGAACTTGGCGTTGGGGTAAGCGGCTTTGGCGCGCTTGCAGTCTCCGACTGTGACTGCCGCGTGGACAGGGCACATCCCGTTCCACAGCACAATATTTTTTTCAGGGAGCGATTTTTTGATGTAGGAGCCGAGGTTGTAGTCCGGAATGAATAGAATATTTTTTTCAGGCATGTTGCGCACGATTTTGAGCGCGCTCGACGAGGTGACGCAAACATCGCACACCGCCTTGAGCTCGGTTGTGGTGTTGATGTAGGCGACGACCTTGAACTCCGGGTTTTCCTGCTTAAACTTGAGGACCCGCTCCGGGCTGATCTGTTCCGCCATCGGGCAGGTTGCCTCAGCGATTGGCAGCACAACCCGCTTTTCAGGGGAGAGCAGCTTGATGGTATCGGCCATAAACCGCACGCCGCACAGCACGATGTTTTTTTGAGAAAGCTCCTGTGCCTTGACGCTCAGTGCAAAGGAATCCCCTGTAATGTCGGCAATTTCTAATATTTCCGGTGACTGGTAACTGTGTGCGAGAACCGCCACATCATTTTTTTGTTTTAGTTCGCATATTTGATCCTGAATCTCCCTGATCATTCAAAACCCTCCTATATAAAATGTTCTTTCCTTCCATTATAATGACATGAAGCGACAAAGTCAATGAAAGGTTATTGAATTTATCAAATTAGTATGATATACTGGAAATACTACAAAAATCGAAACGCATGGAGGCAAAACATGAAAATCTCTACAAAAGGCCGATATGGGCTCCGCCTGATGTTCGAGCTTGCATATAATTACAACAAAGGGCTGGTGACGTTAAAAGAAATCGCCAAGCGTCAGGAGATTTCAGATAAATATCTCGAGCAGATTATTATGCGGCTCAACCACGCGGGCTTGGTCAAAAGCGTGCGGGGCGCACAGGGGGGGTATATGCTGGCCGCTCCGCCCGAGGAGACGACGGTTGAGGAAGTGCTCACTGTGCTCGAGGGCAGTCTCTGTGTGGTTGAATGCGTCGGCGCAAACGGGGTGGAATGCAAAAACATCAACAGCTGTCCCACCTATGGGATCTGGTCCAAGATCAATCAGGCGATTCAGCAGGTGGTGGGGAACATCACCCTGGCGGACATGGTAGAGGATTATCTGCAAAACGGCTCGAGCGACTATGTGATCTGATTCGAAAAATTTTATTTTTTTCGGTTGATTCCGGCGCAAAACGTGTTACAATAGAACTAGAAAGCCAAACAGGAGGGCCGCTATGAAAAAATTTTTAAAAGTACTGGCCTGCATTGCAGGCGCGCTGGTCACCGTCCGCCTGGTGCAGAACCTGGTGGATTATCTCATCAGCACCTTTGGCAGACATTATATCAGTTCAGGTGAATAAACAGCAAAGCGGGCGCCCAGCCATCGGGGCGCCCGCTTTTTCTTGTACGCTTTCGTCGGTCATCATCGGAAAGATTGCCGGCTCAAACACCTCTTTGGAGATCATGATGTAGAATACAACGATTACTCGCACAGCCAGGTATCGTCTTTTTGGCCTTGTATTCCTGCGCAACCCCCATGACCGCGTTGGCGATGTTACCCGCGACTAGACACAAAACCCTCATGGAGCTTTACTGTAGTCTTGATCATTTTAGTAAATGCTGTCCCCATGACAAACGGTGACGATATCTGTTTTCTGAGCGCGGACAGTACATTTCTTTCCAATTATCTAGAACACTCTGCGAAGGGACCGATGAGGACCCATCTGTAGGAATTGCATCTACCGATTGCCATTTGTTTGGGGAGTTGGCGTGGCAGATCTATGATTCACACAAAGAGAATCAGCGAGGAAAAATTGAGAATGAATTCTATTGTAAAAACAGCCGGTTCTACCAGCGGCAGGGAAAAAGTTTAAGCGAAAGGTCTGCCAAAGAAAAGGGCAAGACTAACTTTGGTTGTATATTCCGCAGGAATCAGGGCGGCAAGATAAAAACGATTCCCTCTACAATGTCTGCATCCATGCGGTGCAGCACAGTCCGCTGCACTTGTTGCAGTCGGAGCGAAGCTCTTCCAACCATTCACAGCGCGCAGTCTCCTGCCGCAGCTGGTCCGGCCGCATCACAGGATGCGCCGGACCGCGTCCCAGACGTCAGCGGCCACCTCATCCACCGGGCGATCAGCATCGATAAGGACGATCGTTTCCCGATCCCCGAGCAGCTCAAACGCTTTCATAAATTTGTTGCGGATCGCCGTGATTTGAGCGACGTCCTGTTCAAAAATTTCAAGGGATTTGTTCGCTCCGTCCACCCGCGCCTTGCTTCTCTGCGGATCGACGTCGAGATAGATGCAGAGGTCGGGTTTGCGGATGTTGGGACAGTTGAGATTCATCTCCATTACCCACTGCATATCGCACCCCGTGCCCTGATAAGCGAATGAAGAATAGTAGTACCGGTCACAGATCACGTGTTTTTCCTGTGAAAGCAGCAGTTCGATGCCGTCAAATTTACCGGTGTTGTGATAAATCCGGTCAGTCAAGAAGAGCGCTGCGAGCTCAGCGGGATGGCGGGGGTGGTTGCCGTTGAGCGCGTCCCGGATCGCTCCGCCGGTCACTGAAAAAGTCGGCTCGGCAGTCTGCTGGAACGCTTCCCCCCGCCGCTTAAATTATTCGCAGAGCAGGCGGGTCTGGGTGCCTTTTCCAGATCCGTCGAG
>CBCSOX010000078.1:0-10699 GCA_965141735.1 uncultured Oscillospiraceae bacterium
ATATCTTGAAAAATACAATTTGTTGGATTGTATCCTATCTCCGGAATTGACTTTATCTCAGATCCGATCCCTCGGCGGATCGATCCCGAAGGGAATTTTGGTTTACGGGCACCTCCCCTTGATGCTCACTCGCAACTGTCCTGTGAGAAACGCAAAAAGCTGTAGGGAGTGCGCAGGCGTATCCCATCTGACTGACCGAAAGGGACTCCGTTTTGAAGTGCGCTGCCGAGGTGGATGCAGCGAACTCTACAACCCAGCGCCGCTGTGGATGGCCGACCGGATGAGGGAGGCAGCGAATATTTCATTTGGAGTGCTGAAATTTACCTATGAATCACAGCAGCAAGCGCGCCAAGTGATTGAAAAATTTAAACAAAAAGTAAAATTTGACGAATATATTACCCGCGGTTTGTATTACCGCGGTGTGGAATAGAGGGATACTCAGTGAAAATTATTCTTGCTTCTCAATCGCCCCGCCGCCGTGAGCTGCTCAAACTTGTCACTCCGGAGTTCGAGGTGATACCGTCCCAGCTCGACGAGAGCAGTGTACCGGCTGAACCGGTGGATTATTATGCGGAACGGCTGGCACGCGCCAAAGCGCTTGAAATCGTTCAGAATCGTCCGGAGGATGTTGTGATTGGTTGTGATACCGTGGTGCTTTTGGCAGAACGAATTCTCGGCAAGCCGAAGGACCGTGAGGAAGCGCTGGAAATGCTGCACTTTTTATCCGGCCGCACCCACAAGGTAATTACCGGGGTGTCCTTGATGAGAGGACAGCGCGCAGTCAGCTTTTCCCAGGTCACCGAGGTGGAATTTTTCAATCTCACTGACCGGGAAATCGAAGCGTATATTGCAACCGGCGAGCCGTTTGACAAAGCGGGCGGTTACGGTATCCAAGGATACGGCAGCCTTTTGGTTGAGGAGATCCGAGGGGATTTCTTCAACGTTGTCGGGCTGCCTGTGGCGCGGCTTAAGAAGGAACTTGACGTTTTTATGAATATACAGTGAAATTTCGTCCAAACAGATTGAGAAAAAGTTTTTTTAGGGTTATAATAAATGAGTTAATAAGTCAACTGGAACATTCTGGTTTTTACGTATAGAGAGGAGCACACTATGGGAGCATTTTCTAGGGATATTGGTATCGATTTGGGTACCGCGAACACATTGGTGTTTATGAAGGGGAAGGGCATCATCATCCGCGAGCCTTCGGTTGTCGCGGTGGACACCCGCACTGATGTGGTCAAATGTGTTGGGCAGGAAGCAAAGGATGTTATCGGCAGGACCCCGGGCTCGATCAAAGCGGTCCGTCCGCTTAAAGACGGGGTTATTGCTGATTTTGATATTACCACCAGTATGCTCGAACAATTCATCCGCAAGGCGCTGCATAAGACCTTTATGGCTCGCCCCCGCGTCATCATCTGCATCCCTTCGGGCGTCACTGCCGTTGAAAAGAGGGCAGTCCGCGAGTCCACCGAAAAAGCGGGCGCAAAAAGGGTTTCGATTATTGAGGAGCCAATGGCAGCCGCGATCGGCGCAGGGCTTCCGGTCGCAGAACCGACCGGCAACATGGTTGTCGATATCGGCGGTGGAACATCTGAGGTTGCAGTGATTTCGCTCGGCGGTATTGTTGCGGCGAAATCCGTCCGCGTTGGCGGTGATGAGTTCGATAACTCCATTATCAACTTCATCAAGAAAAAATACAACCTGCTCATCGGCGAACGCACCGCGGAGAACATCAAAATCACCATCGGCTCAGCGTTCCCGTTTGAGACGGAGGAAACGATGAACATTAAGGGCAGAAACCTGCTCAACGGTCTGCCTGAAAACATTCAGATCTCCTCGGATGAAATCCGAGAGGCGCTTGCAGATCCACTCGCAAACGTGCTGGACACGGTGCGGGTTACCCTTGAAAAAACTCCGCCGGAGCTTGCTGCGGACATCATTGACCAAGGAATCACCCTCACCGGCGGCGGCGCACTGCTGCGCGGCCTTGACCAGCTGATCGCACAGGAAACCGGCATGCCGGTCTACATTGCGGAAAACCCGCTTGACTGTGTGGCTGAAGGAACGGGCAAGGTTCTTGAAAACATTGATAAGCTGCACGATGTGCTCAACGACGACAGCAAATTCTAACTCTGGTTACAACCCAAACAGAATCAATTTCAAAAGACTGAGTTTCGGACAACTGGCAACACGAGGCTCGGTCTTGTGCCGTTTTCAATTTTATAGAGACGAGGTGGCTTATGCGCGAATTCTTTAAAAGCTGGCGCTTTAAAATCCTTCTCGGCGTGGTGGCGGTGTTTATTGGCGTCATGCTGTACGAGGCGTCCACCGGAGGACTATCGGCCCCAAACGGACTGATCGGTTCTCTGACCGCCCCGATTCAGCAGGGCGCTTCGGCGGTGTCCAACGGCGTGAGCGATTTTTTTGATAAATTTCTCAACGCAGGGAATTACAAAAAGGAAAACGAAGAGCTCAAAGGGCAGATCGCTGATCTGCAGCAGCAGATTGTGGATTACGAAAAGATGAAAGAGCAGAATGAACAGCTCAAGGAAATTGCCGGCATTAAAGAGACCAACCCTGATTTCGATATGGAACCGGCGACTGTTATCGCACGTGATCCCAGCGATGCTTACGGTTCTTTTACAATCAACAAAGGCAGTGTAAACGGGGTTAAAAAAAATGACCCGGTGATCACGTCGGCGGGCCTGGTGGGGCAGGTGACGAGCGTAGGGCTTACATATGCTCATGTTACAACGCTGCTCAGCCCTGATCTTGAGATCAGCGGTTACGAGGTGCGGACCAAGGACACCGGTGTTGTGTCCGGTGAACTCGCCCTTTCACAGGAAGGGCTCTGTCAGATGAAGCACCTTTCCAAAGAGACAAGTATCGCAAAAGGTTACATCATCTGTACCGCCGGTTCGAGCGGGCTCTATCCGCAGAACCTGATCATCGGCACCGTGCAGGAGATCAAGATCCAGAACAATGGCATCTCTGCTTACGCGGTGATCAAACCCTCGGTCAATGTAACTGAAGTGACGAATGTCGCTGTGCTCAAGAGCTTTTTGGGACAGGGCGTGAACATTCCCGGCAACCAAGCTTCCTCCGAGCAAGAATAGGAGGAAGGAATGAGAAAACAAACCAAAAACATATTAAAGTGGACTGTTTATGTTGTAACTTTATTGGTTCTGTTTATTTTACAGACCACTCCCGGCCTGTTTCAGATCTTTGGAACTCGTCCGATTTTGGTTCTCCCATTCGCCGTCTGCCTGTCCATGTTTGAAACCGAAAAAACCGCCGCAGTGCTCGGCGCACTGGCCGGCGGACTTTGGGACATTTCCTCCGGAAAGCTGCTCGGATTTTCTCTGATCCTAATTATGTTGTGCTGCGTGTTCTGTTCGCTGCTGGTGATGTATCTAGCAAAGCTCAACATTGTCAACGCGCTTTTCCTCTGTGCCGCAACGATTGTGATTTACATGCTGTTCAACTTCGTGTTCTACTACGCAATGTGGGGATTTGACAATTTGAGTGCCGTCGTGCTGCATAAACTGCTTCCTGTCTCTGTTTACACCCTTGCGGTTACACCAATTATCTATTTTTTAACCAGGAAGATTTACTTTTGGTTTCACGATCCGGCAGACGAATAACAGGTATAAACACGGTTGCTCGCAACCAGCCATTAGAAACGGAGTGCTGTCCATATGGCATCAGAAACAAAGAAAAAGACTGGGCTGATCCGTCTGATCGTTTTGATCTTGCTTGCTGTCGCCGCATTTGTGCTCTGCCTGATGCGCCTGATGGATTATCAGGTGGTCAAAGGGGATGACTTTGCAAAAGCGGCTCAGGCAACAACCGAGACGTATGAAACGATCGAAACCTCCCGCGGCGAAATCACCGACCGCTATGGCAGGCCGCTCGTCACCAACAAGCTCGCCCTCAACCTCGAGATTGACAGGGCGGTATTTTCTGACGAGGACAAGGAAAAGGAAAACGCCCAGATCAACAAGATGATTTACGAACTGACGAATCTCCTGAGTGAATCAGGGGAAGGATGGGTCGACACCTTCCCGGTTACGGCGACAGCCCCCTACGAATTCTTATCGGGAGCAGACAGCGACATTGCAAAACTCAAAAAGGCGCTCAATGTTCAGGATTATGCATCTGCAAACGATTGTGTGCAGATGTTGATTAAAAATTGCAACATTGAGGGCTATACAGAAGAAGAGACCAGAAGGATTGCGGGCATCCGTGCGCAGATGATTGTTTCGGATTGGGGAAACAACAACCCTTACCTCTTTGCAGAGGACGTCTCAAGCACCACCTCGACCAAACTCATGGAGCTGGGGGACTACATGCCTGGGGTGCGGGTTTCCGAGTCCTATGTGCGCGAGTATGTGAGCGGAACAATCGCCCCCCACCTCATCGGCTCGATGAGTAAGATCTTTGCGGAAGAGTATGATGATCTGAAACAAAAGGGCTACAAAATGAATGACACCATCGGACGCGATGGCGTGGAAAAGGTGATGGAGGACGAGTTGCGCGGCACCGACGGTGTGATGGTCGTCACCAAAAACAAGAATGGGGAAATTGTCGATCAATACATGAAGCAGGAGCCGCAGCCCGGCAATACCATTATGCTCACCATTGATAAGAATTTTCAAAAAGAGGTGCAGGACGTGCTCGAGAACCGCGTTTTGCAGCTGAGGGCGGGTAAATATCCGGGAACCAAAGGCGCGGCAGCAACAGTGCTCGACGTTAAAACAGGGGAGGCGCTTGCACTTGCAACCTATCCGACCTATGACATCAACCAGTACAAAACCAATTACTCCGAACTGCTTGCCGATCCGCTCAAGCCTTTGATGAACCGCGCGCTCAACGAACTCTACCGTCCGGGCTCTACCTTTAAGACGGTGATGACAATCGCAGGGGTCAGCGAGGGAAAGATCACTCCAACACGGCAAATCAACTGTCAAAACCCCTACCGTATCTCAGATCGAGAATTTAGATGCCAGCAGTACGGTCACCGCGGACTGACGAATATTTACACTGCACTGGAGCATTCCTGCAACATCTATTTTTATCAGGTGGGCGAGGATTTGGGAGAAGAAACTGTGTATAACTATGCACATGCTATGGGAATGGGCGAAAAGACAGGACTTGAAATCAAAAATGCGATCGGAAGAGTCTCGAGCAAAAAAACTTCTGAGGAACTGGGAATTCGCTGGAATGTCGGAGACATCTGTCAGACAGCGATTGGACAGTCTGAAACCTACATTACCCCTCTCCAGATGGCGATCAGCACCATGGTGATCGCGAACAAGGGCACCCGATATGAGACCCATTTAATCAAATCGGTGGAAAAATACGATTACAGCTCTACCGTCAAGGCAACCGAGCCGGTGGTTTTGGGAACGCTGGAGGATAAAAACAACGCCTTTGAAATCGACACCGAGGGCATGAAGCTAATGGCAGAAACGGTGAGCACGTTAAAAGGGAAGAATGCTGCCGCCAAATCTGGTACTCCCCAGAAAACCGAAACAATTACCCACTCTGCCGCCGTTGCATTCTATCCTGCAGACAATCCCGAAATTGCAATTTCGATCATGATCGAGGAAGGGGAAAACGCAAAGGAGACCGTTGGCGACATCATTGACGCCTACAACCGCACCAAGACGCAGGAGGATGCGCTCCCGCAGTCCAAGGAAGTTTTGATCGTCAAATAGCCGAATGGAATTGGTTATATTTTGAAAAAAATAGTTCAGTATAGATAATATATTGAACTATTTTTTGCCATTTTATGAAAAAAACAAAAAACAGGTTTACATTCTCTTTTTTTGTGTTAGAATTAGAGTAAGATTATTATGCACTTTGCCGACCAGTTGTCGGGTAGGAGGGACAGATGAGCAGTGTGGTATCGGTAACGTCAGGAAAAGGCGGCGTGGGGAAGTCGTCTTTTTGCTGCTACCTCGCCAGGGCGCTTGCCGGCCAGGGGAAATCCACGGTCGTCGTGGAGCTGGACTGCGGCCTGAGAGGGCTGGACATCATGCTGGGAGTCTCGGAATCGGTCTACGATTTCGGCGATCTTTTGAGCGGGCGCTGTGAGCTGTCCGACGCAGTCTGTCCCGTACCCGGAACCAGCAATTTATTCCTAATTGCGGCGCCGTCGGCATTTGAACGGTTTCCGACCTGCGACGAGGTTTCCTTCCTCTGCCGCAGATTGAAAAGCAAGTTTGATTACATTGTAATCGATACATCCGCAGGGTATGCGCTGACAAAAATTATTCCACAGGTTTCGGATCAGGTGCTGCTGATTGTAACGCCCGATCCGGTCTGCGTGAGGGATGCCTCCCTCGTCGCGGGTTGCCTGCGGCAGACGGGAAACCAGCCGCTGCGGCTGGTGATCAATAAAGTGAACAGGAACACAGTAAAAAAAGAGCTGATGCCCGATCTTGACGCTGTCATCGACCGCGTCGGGGTGCAGCTGCTGGGTGTTATTCCCGAACACCGGGAAATTTTATTTGGATCTGCAAAGGGGCTGCCGCTCGAGTCAGGCCGACTACCGGCAAAAGTATTTCGAGCGATTGCTGCCCGGCTAGATGGGGAGCATGTTCCGCTGACCGTTCACTGACACTGTTGCTATAAAACAGCATGGATTGAGGAAATAAGGATCATTACTTAAGGAGGAAAAGCACAATGAACATCGCACTCATCGCACACGATTCGAAAAAAGAACTCATGGTACAATTTTGCATTGCATACTGCGGTATTTTGAGCCGTCACACCCTCTGCGGAACAGGAACAACGGCCAAGCTCGTCTCTGAGGCGACCGGCCTGAACATACAGCGCTTTCTGAGTGGAAAGCAGGGCGGCGACCAGCAAATTTCGGCGCGCATCGCCTATGACGAAGTCGACCTTCTCTTATTCTTCCGGGACCCGCTTGCGGACAAGAGCCGGGAGGTCAACGAGATCGATATGCTCCGTCTCTGTGACGTGCACAACATTCCGCTTGCAACCAACATTGCAACCGCTGAAGTTCTGATTCACGGCCTTGAGCGCGGTGACCTTGACTGGCGCAACATCGTCAATCCACAACAGAGATAAACGGGATTGTCTGAATCAAAATAAAACAATGTTGCCCTGAATGGGCAGAGTCTAAATGCATGGACGGGGAGGAGTACCCACGCGCGCGGATTCCAGAGAGGACGGCATCTGGTGCGAGCCGTTTTCCGGCAGCGGTGGTGAAGACACCCCTGAGCAGCCCTGTGAACCAAAGCAGGGCCGTGCCCTCGCGTTAAGGGGAATAGAGAGGTGCGGCTGTTTGCCGCATGAACTGGGTGGCACCACGTGGAGTTTGCTCCTCGTCCCTTGACAGGACGGGGGGCTTTTTCTTTTTTGTGCGCCTGGTCAACCGAGACTGTAAATTCCAGCCCCTGGCCACCCGGGCAGGGCGCTGATTTGAAAGGAATGGGATGAAAAAATGAAACTGTTAACCAAAGCGCCGCGGGGAACTCAGGATACTCTGCCGTCTGAGAGCCACAAATGGCAGTTTGTCGAAAACCTGGCATTGGATACGGCACGGCTGTTCGGATTCCGGGAAATCCGGGTTCCGACCTTTGAACACACCGAGCTGTTCAAGCGTTCGGTGGGAGACACCACCGATGTGGTTCAAAAAGAGATGTTTACCTTTGAGGACCGGGGCGGCCGCTCCCTTTCGCTTCGGCCCGAGGGGACAGCGGGGACAGTGCGCGCTGCGCTTGAAAACGGACTGCTCGGCGACGCGCTCCCAGTCAAGCTCAGCTATGTTGTCTCCTGCTTCCGCAACGAGCGGCCGCAGGCGGGCCGGTTTAAGGAGTTCCACCAGTTCGGCGTCGAGATGTTTGGCGCTGCGGCACCTGGCGCGGACGCAGAGGTCATTGGGGTCGCGAACGACATCTTTGAGCAGCTCGGTATTCAAAACCTGGAACTGCAAATCAATTCGATTGGCTGCCCCGAGTGCCGCGCCAAATACCAGCAGGCGCTCAAGGATTACTTTGCCGCACATCTGGACACTCTTTGTGGCACCTGTGAGGAGAGGCTGGAAAAAAATCCAATGCGCCTGATTGACTGCAAAGTGCCGGAATGTGCCGAAATTGCCAAGGACGCCCCGGTGATCCTCGACTATATCTGCGATGAATGCCGCAGGCACTTTGAGCTGACCAAGGTCAACCTCCAGGCAATGGGCATTGCGTTTGTTGTCAATCCTCGGATTGTGCGCGGCCTCGATTATTACACCCGCACGGTGTTTGAGTTTGTCTCAAACGATCTCGGTGCGCAGAGCACAGTGTGCGGCGGCGGCCGGTACGACGGCCTTGTTGAGACGCTCGGCGGAAAGCCCACCCCAGCACTCGGATTCGCAATGGGACTCGAGCGGCTGCTCATGATCCTCGACAAGCAGGGGATTGAGTTGCCTGCGCCACAGTCCTGCGACCTCTACATCGCCTCCATCGGGGAGCAGGCCTCGCTCAAGGCTGCCCAGCTCACCTCGCTGCTGCGCAAAGAGGGCTTTTTCGTCGAGTTTGACACAGTGGGCAGAAGCCTCAAAGCGCAAATGAAATACGCGGACAAGCTCGGCGCAAAGCTGTCGATGGTGATCGGCGACGACGAGGTCAGCTCCTGCAAGGCAAAACTTAAGGATATGGGTGACGGCGAAACCAAGGAAGTCGAATTTAAGGATTTGCCCGAAGCAGTCTATCAAAAGCACCTCAAAGACCTCGCCGGTGAAGTGACCGACGAGGAAATTCAGTTTTAATTACAAGGAGATAGAAAAGATGGCAGACAAGATGAACGGACTCAAAAGAACCCACTACTGCAACGACGTGCGGATGAATTGCGTGGGCCAGACAGTCGTGGTCGCAGGATTTGTGCAAAAACGGCGCGACCTCGGAAACCTCGCCTTCCTCGACCTGCGTGACCGCACCGGCATTGTGCAGCTCGCGTTTGACGATGCCTCCGACCGGGCGGTGTTTGACAAGGCGACCACCTGCCGCGCCGAATTCGTGCTGATGGCAGCGGGAACGGTGCGGGAGCGGGAGAGCAAAAACCCCGATCTGCCCACCGGCGATATCGAGATTTTTGTCAACGACCTGCGCGTTCTATCCGAAGCTGAGGTGCCCCCGTTTGAAATCACCGACAACACCAATGTCAACGAGGAACTTCGCCTCAAATACCGCTATCTCGACTTGCGCCGCGGTGAGATGCAGCAATCGCTGTTCATGCGCCACAAGATCACCAAGGCGGCGCGGGACTACTACGATGAAAACGGCTTTATTGAGATTGAAACTCCCATTTTAATCAAATCCTCTCCTGAGGGCGCGCGCGACTACCTCGTTCCCTCTCGGGTGCACCCGGGCAAGTTCTTTGCCCTGCCCCAGTCCCCCCAGCAGTACAAACAGCTGACCATGCTGGCTGGCTTTGACCGCTACATGCAGATCGCCCGCTGTTTCCGGGACGAGGATCTGCGCGCCGACCGTCAGCCCGAATTCACCCAGATCGACCTCGAGATGAGCTTTGTCGACGTCGACGACGTCATCGAGGTCAACGAAGGGTTTGTGCAGTACGTGTTCAAAAAGATCCTCGATGTGGATGTGCAGCTGCCGCTGCGCCGCATTCGCTATGAGGAAGCGATGAACCGCTTTGGCTCAGATAAACCGGACACCCGGTTCGGCCTTGAGCTCACCGACCTGTCCGACCTGCTGCGCAACACCGAATTCAAGGTGTTTGCAGGAGCACTCGAGACGGGCAGCGTGCGTGCGATCAATGTTAAAGGGGGTGCGGACAAGCTCTCCCGCAAAGAGATTGACAAGCTCGTCGAGTTTGTCAAAACCTACAAGGCCAAGGGACTTGCCTACACCCGCTGGACCGCGGACAAAGCAACTTCGAGCTTTGAAAAATTCCTCAGCGAGGAGGAGGTGACCGCACTGCGCGCACGGATGAACGCCGAGCCGGGCGATGTGATCCTCGTTGTCGCCGACCCATCCAATGCAGTGGTGTTTGACAGCCTCGGCGCGCTGCGCTGCCACCTGGCCGACAAGCTCGGCCTCATCGAGGACAACAGCTATGACCTGCTGTGGGTTACCGATTTCCCACTGTTTGAGTACGACGAGGAAGAGGGCCGCTATGCGGCGAAGCACCACCCCTTCACCGCGGTGGCGGACGAGGACGCGGACAAGCTGCTCACCGACCCGGTCCACTGCCACGCCAAAGCGTACGACCTTATCCTCAACGGCTGTGAACTCGGTGGCGGGTCGATCCGGATCAACGACCCCGAAATGCAGAGCAAAATGTTCAAGGCTCTCGGCTTCACTGAAGAACAGGCGCAGGAGCAGTTCGGCTTCCTCATCAACGCCTTTAAATACGGCGCGCCTCCTCACGGCGGTATGGCGTACGGACTCGACCGCCTCGTCATGCTCATGCTCGGCAAGCCGAGCATCCGCGACGTCATCGCCTTCCCCAAGGTGCAGAACGCGAGCGAGCTCATGACCCAGTGCCCAGCCGAGGTCGACCCCAAGCAGCTTGAAGAGCTGTTCATCGAGACGGTGGAGAAAAAATAGAAAGAAGAAATCCCTGAAGGAGACATCCTTCAGGGATTTTTCATTGTAGCTCCCCCTTGGTTGAACCAGGGGGATAAAAAATGTTGAAAAATAAAACCACAATGACACAATCG
>CBCSOX010000079.1:0-10682 GCA_965141735.1 uncultured Oscillospiraceae bacterium
TTGAAGCGCTCCCCTTCACACTGACCGGCGCCCAGCAGCGGGTCATCGGGGAGTGCCTTGCCGACCTGCGCGCCGCCGTCCCGATGAACCGGTTGGTACAGGGGGACGTGGGCTCGGGCAAGACAATGGTCGCGGCCGCGCTTTGCTACGCCATGGCGAAAAACGGCTACCAATCCGCCATGATGGCGCCGACCGAGATCCTAGCATTACAGCACTTCAAGACACTTGACCAGCTGCTTTCCCCGCTCGGCCTGCGCACCTGTCTGCTCATCGGATCGCTCATCAAAAAGCAGAAGGAACTGCTCAAAGAGCAGATCAAGGCTAGAGAGATGGATATCGTGGTGGGCACCCACGCGCTGGTGCAGGACAGCACCGAGTTCGCTTCCCTCGGCCTGGTCATCACCGACGAACAGCACCGCTTTGGCGTCAACCAGCGGCAGAAGCTGGTGGACAAGGGGGAGCACCCCCACGTGCTCGTCATGTCCGCAACTCCGATTCCCCGCACCCTCGCGCTTATCCTCTACGGCGATCTCGACATTTCGGTGATCGATGAGCTCCCCAAAGGGCGGCAGAAGATCGACACCTTTTTCATTCCCCCGAGCAAGCGGGAGCGCGCCTTTGGGTTTGTCAAACAGCACCTCGACGAAGGGCGGCAGGCCTATATCGTCTGCCCCATGATTGAAAACGGGGAGCAGGAAATCGCCAACGTCACCGGCTACGCGCAGCGGCTTCGCGAAGGGGCGTTCGCGGGCTACACCATCGGGGTGCTGCACGGCAAAATGAAGGCGGAGGAAAAGGAGCAGGTCATGCGCTCTTTCCAAAATGGTGAGACCCAGCTTCTCGTCGCGACAACGGTCGTCGAGGTCGGCGTCGACGTGCCCAACGCGGTGATTATGATGATCGAAAACGCTGAGCTGTTCGGCCTTTCGCAGTTACACCAGCTGCGGGGACGGGTCGGGCGTGGCACGCACAAGTCGAGCTGCATCCTGGTGTCTGGACTCAAAACCGAGGAAAACCTCAGCCGGCTCAGCACCATGTGCAGCACGTCGGATGGCTTTGCCATTGCGGAGCAGGACCTCAAACAGCGCGGGCCGGGGGACTTTTTTGGCAAACGGCAGCACGGCCTGCCCGCCTTCAAAATCGCCGACATGGTGGAGGATATTTCGGTGCTCAAGGAGACCCAGCGGCTCGCGCGGGAGATCGTCGCGCAGGACCCGGGGCTTGCCGAGCTCGGGCACAAAGGGCTGCGCGGCCTGGTGTCCACCCTGCTGCCCGATGCGCCGACGGTGTAAAATTCCCTCTTGACAGCACATGGCAAACGTGATACTATGAAACACAAAGAACACGACAAAGCGTAGAAGAGGACGGCGCTTGCACCACGTCTGTTTCAGAGAGAACCGCCACCGGCTGAAAACGGTTCACAGGCAGCATCGACGCACACCACCTCGGAGCGTGTGAAAACCACAACGGCTGCCGGCCGTTATCCCGGCGCACAAAGTGGCAGGGGGTTCCCTGCAATTTGGGTGGAACCATGGAGTTTACGCTTCATCCCATTGGGTTGGGATGAGGCGTTTTTTAGTTTTAGAAAGGGTGGAAGTAAATGATCAAGGTTACACTGAAAGGCGGCACGGTCAAGGAATTTGAACCGGGCGTATCGATTGCGGACATCGCAAAGAGCCTCGGCATGGGCCTGTACAAGGCGGCGTGCGCGGGCAAAATAGACGGCAGGGTGTGCGACCTGCGCACCCCGGTCACCGAGGACTGCGAGGTGGAGATCCTCACCTTTGACCAGGTGGACGGCAAGCACGCCTTTTGGCACACCGCCTCCCACATCCTCGCGCAGGCGGTGAAACGGCTCTATCCCAACGCAAAGCTCGCGATCGGGCCGGCGGTGGAAAACGGCTTTTACTACGACATTGAAAATGAGAAGGGCTTTACCCCCGAGGATTTGACCAAGATCGAGGCGGAGATGAAAAAAATCGTCAAATCCGGTCTCGAGCTCGAGTGCTTCTCACTCGAGCCGGACGAGGCGGTCAAGCTCATGGAGGAGGCGGGCGAGCCCTACAAGGTGGAGCTAGCCAAGGAACACGCTGGCAAAGGCGAAAAAATCAGCTTTTACAAGCAGGGCGAGTTCATCGACCTCTGTGCCGGCCCCCACCTCATGAGCGTCTCCCCTGTCAAGGCGATCAAGCTCACCCAGGCGACCGGCGCCTATTGGCGGGGCGACGCGAACAACGCCCAGCTCGTGCGCATCTACGGCACCGCCTTCCCCAAGGCGAGCGAACTCGAGGCCTACCTCGCGGCGGTGGAAGAAGCCAAAAAGCGGGACCACAACGTGATCGGCCGCAAGCTCGGCTATTTCACCACTGTCGACGTCATCGGCCAGGGCTTGCCCATCCTGCTGCCCAAGGGCGCGCGGGTCATCCAGATCCTCCAGCGTTTTGTGGAGGATGAGGAAGAAAAACGGGGCTACCTGCTCACCAAAACCCCTTATTTTGCAAAGAGCGACTTTTATAAAATCTCCGGCCACTGGCAGCACTACCGGGAGGGGATGTTCGTCATGGGGGATGAGGAAAAGGACAAAGAGGTCTTTGCCCTGCGCCCGATGACCTGCCCCTTCCAGTTCCAGGCCTACCTTAATCAGATGCGTTCTTACCGCGATTTGCCGCTGCGCTACAACGAGACCTCCACCCTCTTCCGCAACGAGGCCTCGGGCGAGATGCACGGCCTCATCCGGGTGCGGCAGTTCACCATTTCTGAAGGCCATCTCGCCTGCCGTCCCGACCAGGTGGAGGAGGAGTTCAAACAGTGCCTTGAACTCGCCAAATTTATGCTCGAGACCCTCGGCCTGGAGGAGGATGTCACCTACCGCTTTTCCAAATGGGATGAAAACGACCGCGATAAGTACATCGGCTCTGCGGAGGAATGGGAGAATGTGCAGGACCTGATGCGCGGCATCCTCAACCACCTCGAAATCGACTACACCGAGGCGGACGGCGAGGCGGCGTTTTACGGCCCCAAGCTCGACATTCAGATCAAAAACGTCTATGGCAAAGAGGACACCCTCATCACCATTCAGATCGACTTCCAGCTCGCCTCCCGCTTTGATATGGTCTACACCGACACAGACGGGCAGAAGAAGTACCCCTATGTCATCCACCGCACCTCACTCGGCTGCTACGAACGCACTCTCGCTCTGCTGCTTGAAAAGTATGCCGGAGCGCTTCCCCTGTGGATTGCTCCCGAGCAGGCGCGCATCCTCCCAATTGGGGAGCGGCAGCACGACGCGGCCTATGCCTGCCGCGACGAACTGCGCAAGGCGGGCCTGCGCGTCGAAGTGGATGACCGCAGTGAAAAGATCGGCTATAAGATTCGCGAAGCCCAGCTTGAGAAAATCCCCTACATGCTTGTGATTGGGGACAAGGAAGTGGAGGCAAACGCCGTGTCTGTCCGTTCCCGCAAACACGGGGAGATGGGCGCAATGCCAGTCGCGCAGTTTATGGAACACGCGCTCAACGAGGTGCGCACCAAAGAGAAATAAGACCGGATGTTTTCCGGTGACTCCAAAAGGGATTCCAGTGCAGCGGCCTGAAGCGGGTCCTCGCTGGGATCCCTTTCTGGTCACAGCGAAACTGAGTTCTGTTTACCCGGCCCACCTGTGGTTTTTACTTATGGACTGGATCGGATGCGGTCAAACAGCCTGTATTTGGCCAAAACAGCTGGTGCTGGGATGCGTCAGCCGTCATGTCCTGTTCGCCTGCCCTCTGAGATTCCAGCTGCATCCCATAAGCGTTGTTTTATATAGAAAGATTTGGTAAGCTGATTTTGGCACTGCCAGGGCGCCGCGGCGCAGTGGGAACTCCAAAGCAGAATCGGTCGCGAGAAAACGGCATGGCATACTTTACTCACAGATTATAAAACAGGGCAACGTTTTTTGCTTTGAGCGGCGCAGTGTGTTTTGTCAATAATCGGCGAGCTGAAATTATCTGATGATACAAAGCAAATTACCTGATCTGCTGCCCGTTGACCGTCACAAGGTCTATCCCAAGCAAGTCTTGAACAGGTGAAACACAAAAGCCGCCCAGAAGAATTTTCCTGCTGGGCGGCCTTTTTATTATAGATAGATTTTTTAAATATAAGTGATGTTGTCGACGAGCTTTCCGTTCTGGTAGTACACCCGGGGCACCCGCTTGCTGATCATACAGACAATCTCATAACTGATGGTGCCGATGAGGTCTGCGAGGTCATCCGCTGAAACCGAAAGGTTTCCGTCCGTCCCGATCAAGGTCACCTCATCCCCCGGCGCCGCGTCGGTTCCAGTGACGTCAATCATCAGCTGGTCCATACAGACATTGCCGATGATGGGGGCGAGTTTTCCACCGACAAGCACGCTTCCTTTGTTGGAGAGGAGCCGGGAATATCCATCCGCATACCCCACCGGAACCGTCGCTATTTTAGTCGGCGCGGAAGTGACGTAACTGCGTCCGTACCCGACTGGGATTCCGTTGCCGACCTGTTTCACCATTGAGATGACCGATTTAAGCTGAAGAACCGGCCTCAGCTCCCCGTCAGTCACCTCTGCGCTGGGGTTGAGCCCGTACAGGCTGATTCCAGGACGAGCCAGATCGTAGCTTCCCCCCTCGAGGCGGATCACCCCCGCACTGTTTTGCAGATGGGTGAGTCCGGGGTCACAGCCAAGCTGTTTCAGGGCGGAGACCGTCTCGTCAAAATGCCGGGCCTGCGCCTGGGTAAAGGCGACCGCGTCCGGATCGGTGCTGTCGGCGTGGGAGAGGTGGGAAAAAATTCCGGTGATGCGCAGCCCCGGAAGGGCGTAGAGGGAACGCACCCCCTCCAGATCGTTTTCAAAGCCGTTGCACAAAAATCCGATCCGCGTCATTCCGGTGTCAATTTTAATGTGAACCGGAAGCACCACCTGATGCGCCTGTGCCCAATTGCTCAGTTCCAGGGCGTATTCGTGAGAAAAAACCGTCTGGGTGAGCCGGTGCTCTGCGAGTTCTTTCGCATCTTCCAAAGGGGTGAAGCCGAGGATCAGGATGTCACCTCGGATGCCGTGGCGGCGCAGAGCCATCGCCTCGTCGATATTGGAAACGCTGAACCACTGGGCCCCGAGCTGTTCGAGCGTGGATGCGACGCGTTGTTCACCGTGGCCGTAGGCATCTGCCTTGACGGTGGCAATCACCCGGGTCGTTCCGAGCTGCCGGGTGATATGGCGGTAATTGTGCGCCAAATTGTCCAGGTTGATCTCTGCCCAGGTCCTGCGTGTGTAAGAATGCAAATGAATCCCTCCGCTCAAGTTGGTGTTTCAATTATACACCTTTTGCCAGCGAAATACAACGCTCGGATCGAGTATTACAAAATGTAATAACTTTGGCAAATATACGGTTTTCAACTTTTTCAACCGAGTTTTCAACAAATGCTGTGAAAAACATGAAACTGAAAAAAATTCTTAATTTCGGGATATGCCGTGAAAATACGGCAGTGTCTTGGAGAACCCGCCGCCAATAGACAGATGGGACAGGTTTTTTTTCAACAACAGTTCAACAAATAGTTGAGAAAAAACAACGGCTGCGCGGGGATCTGATAAATTTTTGCCAATCCCTTGATTCTGGGGCGGTCAGATTGACTTTTTTTCCGTATATGATATAATATTAAATACAAATGAACAAATTTGAAATAGGGATTTTTACATTTCTATGCACTTGTAAAGATGGAGGGTACCAGGGGGAACTGACCCGTCCATGGCCCCAGAACAGATTTGTTCATCTGCGATCTACACTTTGGCAAAAGAAAGAGAGGCTAGAAGATGAAAAAAACAAACCGTTTTCTTGCGGCTTTGCTCTCCGTCCTGATGGTCGTCACCATGCTGGCGCCACTGACCGCGATGCAGGCAATCGCCGCAACCGACGCGACAGTCATCGACCTGATGACCGACAACGTCAAAAATCCGGTGGGAATTGACAACACGACCCCTCACTTCAGCTGGAAGATGCAGTCTTCCACCACCGGCCAGAAGCAAACTGCTTATGAAATCACCGTATCCACTGACAAAACGTTTCAGGACAGCAGCGCTGTTGTGTGGAACCCCGGTAAGGTGAGCTCTGACCAGTCAATTGATATTGCCTATCAGGGCGCTCCCCTCCAGTCTTCCACCACCTATTACTGGACTGTCAAGGTCTGGGACAAGGACGGCGTAGTGGTGTCTGCTTCCGAGCCGGCGAGCTTTGAGACAGCCCTGCTCGAAGGCGGCGCGTGGGATGATGCTGAATGGCTGCGCCTGCGCAAACCCACTGATCCCGATCCGGACGCCCCCCCGGAAGAAGGAGCCGACCTGAGCAAATACACAATCGAAACAAACCTCAAGCTTCAGGACGCGGTCGGCATCATCTTTGCCGCGACCGATGCGAGCCACTTCTTCATGTGGCAGATCAACAACAACATGGAGCAGGGTGTTGAGGGCACTTGGGTGCGCCCGCACCGCTGGAATCCAGGCGGGGCGCTCTTTAACCCCGAAAACGTCCCGAATTTCAATGGGTACAAGCTCCCCGTCGACCTTGTGACTGGGCAGGACTACAACATCAAGCTCGTCGTCGATGTGACTGCATCGACCGTTGAGTTGTTCATTGACGGCACTTCGGTCAACAAGGTCAACTGCGGTGACGTCGACCTCAGCTATGGCAAAATCGGCTTCCGTCAGGCCACCAACACCAACACCCACATCGATGAAAAGGCCTGGGTGGATGATCTGAAAGTCACCGCGAACGACGGCGCTATTGTCTTCTATCAGGACTTTGCACTCGCAGACGACACTCAGTTTAACGCGGGCTCTGTCGAAGACGGCAGACTCTACGTTTCCTCCGAAGGTGGAAGTGACAAGATCACTCTTCAAAAGGAGAGTGCGAATTACTACCGGCTCGACGCTGATTTCACCATCAACGAGGGCAAGGCGGCCATTCTCTACGGGTCCAACCCCGAGGGGACCCAGTACTTCTACAGCACCATTGACCCAGCCTATAAATCCGGCACGCCAACGGTTGTGCAGGCGGTGCAGTACGCAAACGGCGGACAAGCCTATGACTTTGACCGCGGCTCGATCAACAATGTGAGCGCGGCGGACCTCGTCGGCAAGCAACACCACGTCACCGTGGTGTCCAACCCCAACGGCAACCGGAATGAAGTGAGCGTCTACATCGACGGGGTGGAAGCGAAATACCACGACAACCTCGACATCTTCGCCTACGACGGCAAGATCGGGTTCGTGAGCACCGACGGCAGCGACGCGACATTTGACAACGTCTGCGTCAAGATCAACGGCGAACCCAAGCTCTATGATAATTTCAGCGGCGAAAACACCTTTAACGGCGGCAGCATCGATAACGGAGCCCTTCGGGTGTCCGGCAGCACCAGGGTGTTTTCAAACGGCTCAATCGGCAGCTACGCACCGGTTGAACCTGCGGGTCCTGCTCACTACCGCATTGACACCGACATCACCATGACCGGCGACGCCGTTGGCGTCGTGTTCTCTGCGGCTGACACCAGCAACATGTACATGTGGCAGCTCAACGGAGTGGACCACGATGGTGAACTCTACCTGCGTCCCCACATTTGGGTTAACGGCACCCCGCACTACGCAGAGTACGAGCGCAGCATCAACCAGTTCTTTACATACGATCAGATGCTCAACCAGGAGCACCACCTCACCATCGAAGTCAACGACAAGACGATCACCACTTCAATCGACGGAATCGTGGTTGATACCTTTACCAGCCCCTTTGACGTCATCGACGGCAGAGTCGGTTTCCGTTCCGGCGCAGCTGGTGAAATCGGGTTGTTTGACAACTTTAAAGTGACCGCCATCGCAGAGGATGGGGCCGAAACCGTCCAACACGAATACAATTTCGACGACAACAAAAACCCGTTTGAAAACGGCAAGGTTGTCAACGGAAAATTCATGGTTACCGAAAACAGCGGCGCTTTCTTCCTCAAGGACACCTCCAAGCAGGGCACTCCGCTCTTCCGCAAGGAGTTTGAGCCCACCGATAAGGTCGTTTCTGCAAAAGTGTATGCAACCTCCCTCGGCGTGTATGACCTCTATGTCAACGGCGAGCGGGTGGGCTACACCACCGAAGACGGCACAGTCAAATACGATGAGATGAAACCCGGCTGGACCGATTACAACTACCGTGTCCTCTACTACACCCACGATATCACCGATCTAATCAACCAGAACGGCGTCAACGCAGTTGCAGCCATGGTCGGCACCGGCTGGTGGACAGGTCGAATTTCCTACAACACCTACGGCACCAAAGACATGGCGTTTATGGCAAAAATTCTGCTGACCTATGCGGACGGCAGCACTCAGGTCATCAACACCGACCAGACCTGGAAAGCTTCCCTCGGCGGACCGATTCGTGAAAACGACATCTGGGACGGCGAAACCTACGACGCGAACTACGACTATGCCTGGTCCAACCCCGGCTATGATGAGACCGAGTGGGAGACTCCAGTGGTCAGCACCGACTTCAAAGGCACGGTGTCCGCGCACGTCGGCCCCACCATCCAGGTGCGGGACGAGCTCAACCGGACCCCCGAGTCGGTCACCGTTTACCAGGGCAGCAAAGAGACTGACACCACCTATGGTGAAATCAACACCGTTTCCACCCCCAACCCGGGCGAAACATTCACCCTCAAAGCGGGCCAGACCGTGGTCTTTGACCTCGGACAAAACATGGTCGGCTGGCCGAACATCACCGTCAAGGGCGCTCAGAACACCGAAGTCACCATGCGCTTTGGCGAGATGCTCAACGACACCGGTGCGAGCTCAAGGGGCAACGACGGCCCTGCGGGCAGCATTTACACGGCAAACTATCGCTCGGCAAAATCGACTGGAACCTATGTGCTCAAGGGGGATGAGAATGGCGAGAGCTACCGCCCGACCTTCAGCTTCTACGGCTTCCGCTATGTTGAGATGACCGCGAGTGCGGATATTGAAATCAGCAACTTTGTCGCTGAGGTGCTCGGCTCGGTCACCACAGAGACCGGCTCCATTGAGACCTCAAGCGCAGACATCAACCAGCTTTACAGCAACATCCTCTGGGGCCAGCGGGGCAACTACCTCAGCGTGCCGACCGATTGCCCGCAGCGCGACGAGCGCCTCGGTTGGACGGGCGACACCCAGATCTTTGCGGGAGCTGCTTCCTACAACGCAGATGTTGACGGCTTCTTCCAGAAATGGCTTCAGGATGCACGCGACAGCCAGCAGGCTGCAGGCGGCGCATACACCGACACCGTTCCGCGCTCGGCAGCAGTCGGCGCAGGCAACGCCGCGTGGGGCGACGCAGGGATTATCGTGCCCTACACCATGTACAAGATGTACGGCGACACCCAGACAATCAAAGATATGTACGAGTCGATGACCACCTACATGAATTGGCTGGCCGCCCGCGGCTATGACGGCGCAGGCACCGGCTACGGCGACTGGCTCTCCTATGATGACAACAACGATGGGGAATTCAGACGCCTCATCGCAATGGCCTACTATGCGACGGACGCTCAGATGATGGCTGAAATGGCGCAGGCGATCGGCAAGACAGAGGACGCCGAGAAATACACCGTACGCTATGGTGAAATCAAGCAGGCGTTCCAGGATCGGTTTGTGAATGCGGACGGCTCTCTCAAAAAGACGCAGCAGACCGCCTATCTGATGGCGCTCAAGGCGGACCTCCTCCCGAACGAAGAGTCCACCCAGATGGCGCTCAATTCCCTGCTTGACCGAATCAAGAACAACGGCAACAAGCTGGCCACCGGCTTTGTCGGCACCGGCACCATCACCCAGACACTGAGCGATTACGGTCAGAGCAATATGGCTTACACCCTGCTGCTTCAGAGGGAGAATCCTTCCTGGCTTTACTCGGTAGATCAGGGCGCAACCACCATTTGGGAGCGCTGGAACTCCTACACCTTAGAAACAGGCTTCGGCGATGTGAGCATGAACTCCTTTAACCACTATTCCTACGGCGCAGTCGCCGAGTGGATGTATGCGGACATGGTCGGCATCGAGGCGGATCCCGCCAACCCGGGCTTTAAGCACATCATCCTCCAGCCGCAGCCCGATACGAGAACTGCGGAGGAGATCCCGGCAAACGAGACCAAAATGAACTGGGTCAAAGGCAGCTACAACTCGATGTACGGCGAGATTGTGAGCAATTGGTCCACCGAAAACGGCGTGTTTGACTACAGCGCCGTGGTACCGGCAAACACCACAGCAACCTTTAGAATGCCGATGATCAGTGCGGACAGCGATGCGATCACGATCAACGGCACCGAATACACCCTCGCAGAGCTCAAGGTCGGCGGATGCAGAACCGAAGGCGTCACTTTCACCGAGATGGATGGAACCACTGCGGTCTTTGAACTGCTCTCCGGCTCCTACAGCTTTGTGGAGGGCAAGCAGACGGTTGTCCCCGAAGACACCGACAAGAGCATCCTCAACCGTGTGATCAAAGACGCGGAGGAGCTGCAAAAAACAGAGGAATACCTCAATGCGATCCCGATGGTACAGGAGAGCTTTGACGCGGCGCTCGCAGAAGCGAAGGCAGTGGCAGAGGACCCGGCGGCAAGCCAGGAGCAGATCAACCAAGCGTGGATTACCCTGATGAACGAAA